>DYWZ01000018.1 GCA_020742395.1 Enterococcus columbae | reverse complement strand
TTAAAATATAGCGTAGATATTTTTGGAGTTGTCTTTGGTGGATCAATAGCCGTTGTTTAAATAAATTCTGCATAAGCCCTCTACTCCTTAGTCAAAGCGATATATAGCTCATCTAATGAAGCATTTGGCATCGCAAATTGTGCTTGAATATCTGCAAGTGTTCCTTGGGCTTTGATTTGTCCTTCATGTAAGAAAATGAAGCGATCGCAGTATTTTTCAGCTGTTGCTAAGACGTGAGTAGACATTAAAATCCCCGCACCTTTAGCTTTCATCTCTTTTAGCAATTCTAATAAAGCATGAATCGCTAATGGATCTAAGCCTAAAAACGGTTCATCGATAATATAAAGACTTGGCTCAATCATAAACGCACATAGCAACATCACTTTTTGCTTCATCCCTTTAGAAAAATTTGCTGGAAACCAATCCAAACGTTTTTCTAAACGAAAAGTTTCTAATAAAGGTTGCGCGCGGCGATACGCTTCATCAATTGGAATATCATAAGCCATCGCAGTGATTTCGATATGCTCTTTTAAAGTTAATTCTTCATATAATGCAGGGCTTTCTGGAATATAGCCGATTTGTTTACGATAGCCTTCTGGATCTGCTTTTAACGTTTTGCCATTAATTTGAATACTGCCTTGATAGGGTTTAAGTAAACCGATAATTTCTTTGATTGTGGTACTTTTCCCCGCACCATTTAAACCAATTAAAGCGACCAATTCGCCATCATTGACTTCAAAATTTAAATCTTTTAAAACAGGATGGTTAAAATAGCCACCTGTTACATTTTGGACTGTTAGTGTCATTGAAGATATCCTTTCAAACTTTGTGATCTGTTTACGCTATCTTATTATAGCAAGAAAGCCTATTAACAACAACCAAACGAGAAGCAACGAACCGATAGATAGATGAAGAAAGTTGTTAAATGGTAATGAACGAGATGAAAAAGATGAGCAAAATGAATGAGTTTGGTGAGGTGGTTACGTTTCTTAGGCTATTAATGCTAAAATAGCCAAGAAATATTGTTAAAAAAAGACCAAGAAAAAAGACAGAAAGCACTACATTTCTGACTGATAAAGAAATATTTAAAAACAATAGCACAAAAAGACAACAAAAATAGCCGTCTTTAATGACCTGTGGCAAGGTTAAGACGGCTATTTTCGCCAATTAATTTAGCTACTGTCTAAATTCTATTCGTAGAGAGATTGTTGCAAGCAATTCCTCTTTTCGTTCTCATTTATAGCATACAAAACAATTAGTGTAAATTGAAGCGGAAGTCTAAATCACGCGAGCAAAATCAAGATTTGCTCATCTATATCATACCAAAAAACGACTATCAAAATTTTAGACAATTGGTAAAATATGCCGGAGATTTAATCAGCCTAAAATGCGGAGTAGGTCATAATTGACATATACTTTGTTTTTTCCCCTACTGTACTTCCATAAGATTATAATATATATACAATCTTGTCATCAAAAAACACCTCTTTGTTTGAGCTAAAGCAAAGAGGTGTTTCGGTATTAAGCAATTTCTTCTTGGAATTGGCTATTATAAAGTTCGGCATAGAAGCCATCTTTTGCCATCAAGCTATCATGATTACCGATTTCAACGATTGAACCATGATTCATCACGATAATCTTATCAGCATCGCGAATGGTTGATAGTCGGTGTGCCACAACGAAGCTAGTGCGGTTTGCTAATAAGCGATTCATCGCCTGTTGGATTAAGATTTCCGTTCGAGTATCTACACTAGAAGTCGCTTCGTCTAAAATCAAGACATCCGGATTAGCTAAAAAGGCACGAGCAATGGTAATTAATTGGCGTTGACCTTGCGAGATATTACTTGCCTCTTCATTTAAAACCGTTTGATAGCCTTCTGGTAATTTACGGACAAATTCATCGACGTGAGCAGCTTTAGCAGCAGCATAGATTTCAGCTTCGCTAGCTTGTTCATTACCGTAACGAATATTGTCATAAATTGTTCCAGTAAATAACCAAGTATCTTGTAAAACCATTGAGAAGTGTTGACGCAATTCTTCTCTAGTTAAATCGCGGGTATCCTTGCCATCGTAACGGATGCTACCACCTTTGACATCGTAAAATCGTTCTAATAGATTGATTAATGTCGTTTTTCCGGCACCAGTTGGCCCTACGATTGCAACCATTTCACCAGGAAGGACATCTAAATTAAAATCTTCCATCAATAATTTATCGTCAGTATAACCAAATTGCACATGTTCAAAGCGAACTTTGTAAGGAGAGTTGCTTTCAACAGCTAGATTGCTTGGTTCATTGGTCATTTCAGCTTCGTCTAATACTTCA
Source organism: Enterococcus columbae (assembly GCA_020742395.1). Classification (GTDB taxonomy): domain Bacteria; phylum Bacillota; class Bacilli; order Lactobacillales; family Enterococcaceae; genus Enterococcus_E; species Enterococcus_E columbae_A. The sequence goes on along the minus strand of DYWZ01000018.1, from coordinate 107,571 downwards.
AATACTCGTTCAGCTGAGGCAACGGTTGATTGAATGGTATTTAATAAGCTAGCCATTTGGGTAATTGGTTGTGAAAATTGGCTTGTATATTGTAAGAAAGCTTGTACATCCCCTAAAGGTAGTTGTCCATGAGCCACACGTACCCCACCTAAAACAGCTACAAAGACATAGCCTAAGTTTTTGACGAAGTTCATCAAAGGCATAATCATCGCTGAAATAAATTGGGCTTTCCAACCCGCATGGTACAAAGCTTCGTTTTCTTGTTCAAAGACAGCTTGGTCTTGTTTTTCGTGATTAAAGGCTTTAACGACTGTATGCCCACCATACGTTTCTTCGACTTGGTTGTTTAATAAACCAAGACTTTTTTGTTGAGCGGCAAAATATTTTTGTGATTTTGGAGCAACAATCATCACGACAATTAAACTTAATGGCACCGTTGCTAAAGCGACTAAAGTTAACTGCCAGCTAATCGTTAGCATCATCCATAACACACCGATAAAGGTAACCACACTAGTGACAAATTGGGTTAAATTTTGTTGGAGCGTACCGGCGATATTATCCATATCGTTGATTGCTCGTGACATAATATCCCCGTTGGTATGGGTATCATAGTAACTAATCGGCAAACGGCTCATTTTATGATCTAAGTCACGACGCATTTCATAGACCGTTCGTTGAGAAACTCTAGTCATAATGAATTGTTGTAAAAAGCTAAAGATTGCTGAAATGACATACATTGAAATAGCAATCAAAATAATGTGGGCGATTTTATCAAAATCAATTGGAAAATGGGTAACGTTTTGGCCCATCTTCATTTGCATATAGCCTTTCATCACGCCATTAAAAATCTCAGTAGTTGCTTTCCCTAAAATTTTAGGCGTTTGAATTTGAAAAATGACAGAAGCAATCGCTAAGACAAAAACTAAGCCAATCGCTACTAAACGAGTGGACATATAGCCAAATAATCGGCGCACCGTTTTCCAAAAGTTTTTAGGTTTTTCGCCTTTCATACCAACACCATGGCCTGGTCCATGTCCTGGTCTTGGTCCCATTGGTGCAGAAGATTTACTATTTTTACTCATTAGGCTAAATCCTCCTCTCTTAATTGTGAATGGACAATTTCTTGATAGGTTGTATTTTCAGCAAGGAGTTGTTCATGACTACCTTGACCGACAATTTTTCCTTCGTCTAAAACTAAGATTAAATCGGCATCCATAACGGTGCTGACACGTTGCGCCACGATGACTTTGATTTTATCATGCATTTGTGCTTTTAAAGCTTGGCGTAACTTGGCATCGGTCTTGAAGTCTAGTGCTGAAAATGAATCGTCAAAAACATAGATATCTGCTGGTTTTACTAAAGCTCTAGCAATAGATAAACGTTGCTTTTGTCCACCAGAGAAATTACCGCCACCTTGTTCAACATGATGATCTAACCCATCTGGTAATTTTTCAACAAAGTCTTTGGCTTGGGCAATTTCTAGGGCTTGCCAGATTTCTTCATCGCTAGCTTGTGGATTCCCATATTGCATGTTTTCACGAATAGTCCCTGAAAATAGTACCGCTTTTTGTGGAACAAAGCCGATCACTTGTCTTAAGTCATGTTGGCACACTTGTTTGATATCTTTGCCATTGACTAAAATTTGCCCACTTTCAATATCATACATTCGCGGAATTAAGTTGATTAAAGTTGTTTTTCCTGAACCTGTTCCACCAATAATAGCGACTGTTTGATTGGCTTTAGCTGAAAAATCAATCTGTTCCAAAGCTAATTTTTCAGCCCCTTGATAGCGATAATCCACTTGTTTAAAGCTAAGTGTGCTATTTTTTCCTTGTAGACTAATTGTTTGTGGTGTCGCTGGATCAACCATATCTTCTTTTAGCTCTAATACTTCATTAATCCGTTCAGCTGAAGCTTGGGCTCTTGGAACTAAAACAAAAATCATCGAAAGCATCATAAAGCTAATTAAAATTTGCATCGCATAAGTCATAAAGGCGATTAAATTACCAACTTCTAATGTACGATCAGCAATTAAATGGCCACCAAACCAAGTAATCGCAATATTCGTCCCACTCATGACCAACGTCATAAACGGAATCATAAAAGCAACGATGGTATTTACTTTAATTGCGGTTTGCGTATAGTCTAAGTTGGCTTTATCAAAACGTTTTTTTTCAAAATCATCTTTACCGAAAGCACGAATGACACGCACACCAGTTAAGATTTCACGAAAAACCAGATTCAAGCGATCCGTTTTACTTTGCATACTCTTAAACAAAGGAACTGCAAAATACATCAAACCACCGATGAAAATAGTAATAATTGGAATGACGATTAAAAAGATTTTGGTCAATTCAGCATCCTTACGATAAGCTAAGATGCTGGCACCAATTAAGGTAATCGGCGCATTGATCATCATTCGCAAAAACATTTGCATCACTAATTGGACTTGGTTCACATCATTGGTTGTACGCGTAATTAATGAAGCTGTCCCAAATTGATCAAATTGATGTAAGGAAGCTTTTTCGACTTTACGATAGATTTCACTACGTAAGGTTTTTCCTAATTTTTGAGATTCTCTGGTAGCAAAATACGTATTACCGATTGCTGCTACAATACTAATTAAAGAATAGCCAATCATGATAAACCCTGTGTGCCAAATATAATCAATATCCCCCTTGGCTACCCCATCATTGATAATGTTGGAGGTTAAAGTTGGTAGATATAATTCCGCAAGCACTTGAATAATCATAAATAGCAAGGCCCCTAAGGCTGAAAAAAGCGAGATGCGCTTGGCTAATTTAATCATTGATTTCGTCCTTTCTGCTAGCTCCATGTTCTAGCCAATCAAATTTGCAATATAACTGCTGTAGTAATTGATCAATATCTAGTTGTTGCTCATTTCCTTGATTTTCAGATATTTTTTGTTGCCTAAATCCTTCAATAATCGTTGAAAAGACAGCATTCATCATCATTTGAATCAACATCATCAATTCATGATCATCTGATACTTGTAATTTCTTTCGATCGATTAGCTCTAATAATGCTCGAGCATGCTCCGGATGTGGATGCCGAGAATGCTCGCGCTCATCTCGCTCTAAATGAGGATGCTTGTTCATGAATTTTTTGGCCATTTCTCTAGAGGCACGATAATCCATATTCATGAAGCTGTTTTTGAAAAATTGCGCATGTTCACTAGAAAAAATCATCGGTAAGGCTATCGCAAAGAATTGCCGAAAGCCTTGAAAAAGATCTCCTTGCACTTGATTTAAGATTTTAAATAACTCTTCAAATCCCATTTGATGCATGCGATGAAAGCAGTAAAAATAAACATCCTCTTTATTTTCAAAATACTGATAAAAGCTCCCCCGAGGAATACCGGCCTCTTTCACAATATTCGCAATTGAAGCCTCATTTAAAGCCACTCGTGAAAATTCCTTTCTCGCAGCCTCGATAATACGTTCCTGTTTTTCTTTTGGTAAATGGAAAAAAGTATCTGTTGGCATCTTCTTCACCTCACTTAAAATAATCATGACACTCTGTCATATGACACGTTGTCATTATAACACCATCATTTTAGAAAGCAAGTAAAAAATTTCCACTTTTAGCAAAAAAATTAAAAAATTAAGTAGCTCCCATCTTTTCTCAACCTAATTTGTACACTTTGGTAAACTAATTGCATTTTGGCTGACGTAATCTTTCACGATTCACCGATAGCTACTCAAAAAAAATCAGGCACTGTAAAAGCGAGAACTTTTACAGTACCTGATTGGTTCATTTTAGCTATTTAAAGGCTTATTCTAAAAATAGTAATTCATCTAGTAGGAATTTGGCAAAAAAGGCAAAAATCCCATCAAAGAGCAGCAAGCTCATGTTAACTGCTAGATACAAAGACATCTTTTCAAAGGCATTTTTGATTTTTTTGTGCTCTAAAAATAGATAAGTTAAATAGTTCGCTAGATAGGTAATAATTGTAAGTAAAATTACCAATTTTTCAAATAAAATCATTTTCTTTCCCCTATTTCACTAGCCATTTATCCACTTTCCTTTGCTCTATCTTCCCAAGCAAAAGCCTATTTTCCTGCCAATAATCATCCTAAATAGCTAGCTTGTTTTTAATCATTCAACCAACTGAAAACTCTGGCTTCCTGCTTAAGATAATTGAGCAACAAGTGCTGCCATTTTTTCTTTTACATCAGCTGGTAAGGCATGATAACCTTCTTTTTGTGTTTCTTGGGCTTTAATAAAGTCTAAGCGAATCTCCATGCGTTCTTTTAAGCGCTTGCAGTAATCTTGATCACTGAAATCAACCGGATAATCAGGAAGTGCTAAGTAAGAGACACCTGCTAACGGACCAAATGGTTTAAATTCCCCTTTTCCTTCGACGATTGCATCAATGCTTGCTAAGGTGACCTCTTTTGTGACCTTTTTACCATTAAATTCATCCGTATTTAATACATAGCAGGCGGTCTTTTGACTAGCAAACAACGCTCTAAAGGCAGCATAATCTTCGCCTAGTGGATAGCTTCTAAACGGATTGGCATACGGCTCGATGACTAGCTGATTGCGTTTGACCTTACCAACAATATTTTCAGCTGTTGAGCGCTTGGTCGCCAAGGTCAGCCCAAAGACGGCTGCTAAAGTTGGATCGTCAATCCGAATAACCGGTGGCAGGGTATTATCCTTCATAATCCAAAAGATGGCATCGATTTTTTCTGCTAGATGGTCCACACGATTTGGTGTGACGAATCGTGATTTCACCGCTCGTCCATTTCCATTACGCAGATCTTCTAAAACTAAGACTTTCTTACCCTCACTATCCAAGGTAACCCCTACATTTTGACAAGTCAAGAAATATGCAACCGCTTCATCGGTTAATGGATAATCCTGTACCTTATCAAAATAGGCCGGCTCTAAAGCGGTCGTGGCACCAGTTTGGGCATTAATGACAAACGCATCATCATGCAACACCTCTACTGTTGAATGATGATCATGGTGTTTGGCTAAAGTGATCGTCGATTTTCCAGAACCAGACAAGCCAAAAGCGGCCATCGTAAAGGTCTTATCTGGCAAGTGATATTGTTTCATCCCACCATGACAAGCGACAAAACCATTGCGATGTGCAGTGGCCCAAGCTAGCGTCAAGGTTGCTTTTTTCAATTCACCAAAGTAGCGCAAGCCTAAAATTGCGGCTACATTGGCATGAGGAATGAATAAGGCTAAGCCGTTTGGAAAATCAGGATGCTGCCAAGTCGGATCAGCGAAAAGGTAAAGATCATTTTCTGGGTAAACTTTTGATTGTTGGTAAAGCTTCGTAAAGGTGTCATTGACCAATTGAAAGTTTAACATATAAGAATACAAGTTCATTTCAAACCCTACCGGTAACATAAGATGACTCTTGACCATGAAGTCCTCTGCTAAGCCGACATAAACCTCAGTCTTATAAAAAGGCTGTTTCGTCGCTTGATAAACAGCTTCACGAATTAGCCGACGATAGCTTTCACGATCAATCCCTGGTTCATCGATAATCACACGAGCGGCAGCAGTTCGTCCGACAATGGCGCCATCAGTGTTAACTAATATTTTGCAATCTTCTTTAAGACCTAAATCCTGAGCATGTGTGATCGGCATATCCGTAACAATGGTCCCAGGAGCAGCTTTAGCTAAATCATAGGCTTGCTGCAAGCTATCTATTGTCTGGACATGATTGCCATAAAAAGCGGTTTCAATCAATACTTTAAATGGCGAAAATAGTGGATTGTCCTTACTAATTTCTTCGTGAGTAAATTGCTTAATTGTGGCCATAGATTTCCCTCCGTCTCCAAAGTTTGTAACCCTTTTCATTTTTTTATAATTACATTATACTACTTTATTAAAAAAAATTATGAACAAATGTTAAATAAAGCACAAAAAGTTCAACGTGTTTAAAAAATCTCTCTTTTATCGCATATGGATAATGACTCAAATGCCAATTATCTACGAAAAACGTTCTACAGCCTATGTTTGCATTTTAGTTTTGGCTATTTTGTATCAAAAATAAAAATACACCTACTCCTGCTTTTAACAACTTGAGTAGGTGTATAAAATTAATATCCTGATTAAAAAATAAACTATCTTTGCTTACTGTCCATAATAATCGTTACCGGACCATCATTCACTAATTCGCATTTCATATCCGCACCGAAAATACCGGTTTGAACTGGAATCGCTTGATCAATTAAAGCCTGGTTAAAGGCTTCGTATAAAGGAATCGCTAATTCTGGACGAGCTGCTTGAATAAAGCTTGGGCGATTACCTTTTTTCGTTTCTGCATGTAAGGTGAACTGCGAAATACTTAAAATTTCACCATTTACCTCTTGAATAGAGCGATTCATCTTATGGGCTTCATCTTCAAAAATGCGTAATTTAGCAATCTTTTGTGCTAAATAATGGACATCTTCTAAGCTATCTTCTTGATGAATTCCCACTAAAAGCATTAGTCCTTGTTTAATTTGACCAACTATTTTTTCTTCTACAGTCACACTTGCTTGACTGACTCTTTGAATGACTACACGCATACCTTATCCTTTCGTCCGTCGAACCGAATATACATCGGGAATTTGTTTGATTTTATCGACAATTGTTCGTAAATGATTTAAGTTTTGAATGCGAATCGTTAAACGAATCGTGGCAGTTTTTTCTTTATTGGCTCTGGCTTCTACGCTTAAGAGATGTTTTGTCATCGAATTAACCATTTGTAAGACGTCATTTAACAAGCCAGAACGATTATAGCCGTGAATTTCCAAGTCAACGTCAAATTCCATATTTAAAACAGCAGTATCTTCCCACTCTACTTCTATCATACGATTTTCAAAATCGGCTGCATTGTGGACATTTGGACAGTCTGCACGGTGAATCGACACGCCACGACCTTTTGTAATATAGCCGACAATTTCATCACCAGGTACTGGATTACAGCAACGACTCAAACGAATTAATAGGTTATTGAGTCCTTCAATGACAATGCCGCCTTCATGACGCACCTTCATCTTTTCTGGTTCTTTTTTCACCGGATTGGCTAGTAGTTCTTCAACCTCTTGTTTTTGTTTTTCCTCTTGTTGCAGTTTACGCTCTTCTTCAGTTAGACGATTAACAAAGGTCGTGGCACTCATTTCACCAAAACCGACTGCCGCATACAAATCCTCTTCAGAATGGTAATTAAATCGAGACATTGCCTCTTGAATCTTGGTTTTCGTTAGGATTTCTTTAGGCACAAAGCCTAAGTCCTGAATCACCTTGATAACCATTTCGCGACCTTTATCGATATTTTCATCGCGATCTTGCACTTTAAAGAAGCGTTTGATTTTATTTTTCGCCTTGCTAGTAGCGACAAATTTCAACCAATCACGACTTGGGCCAAAAGAATTTGGTGAAGTCAAGATTTCCACAATATCACCATTTTTTAATTTATAATCTAATTGCACCATCTTGCCATTGATTTTAGCACCCACGGTTTTATTACCGATATCAGTGTGGATACTGTAAGCAAAATCAAGGGGACCAGAGCCTTGTGGCAGCTCGGTTACATCACCTTTTGGAGTAAAGACATAAACCTTATCACTAAAGATATCGCCTTTGACCCCTTCCATAAATTCAGAGGCATCATAGCTTTCATCTTTTAGTTCCAAGATTTCTTTAAACCAGCCCACCTGCTTACTCATATTATCTGGCTGTACTTTATCTTTCTTCCCTTGCTTATACGCCCAGTGTGCCGCTACCCCAAACTCAGCGATTTCATGCATTTCATGGGTTCTAATTTGGACTTCTAAGGGATTGCCTTTAGGCCCAATTACGGTTGTATGCAAGGATTGATACATATTGGCTTTAGGCATAGCAATATAGTCTTTAAAACGTCCTGGCATAGGTTTCCATTTGGTATGGATACTTCCTAAAACCGCATAACAATCTTTAATGGAATCAACAATAACCCGAATAGCTAGTAAATCGTAAATTTCATCAAATTGTTTCTTCTTATCGACCATTTTACGATAAATCGAATAAATGTGTTTTGGTCGCCCGTAAATTTCAGCATAGATTTCTAGCTCTTCTGTGGCTAAGCGAATATCTTCAACCGCTTCAGCAATATACGCCTCACGTTCTGCACGTTTGGTCTGCATCAGATGCACAATCCGATAATATTGACTTGGATTAATGTAGCGTAATGCACGGTCTTCTAGTTCCCATTTAATTCGGCTAATCCCCAAGCGATGAGCCAATGGTGCATAGATTTCTAAAGTTTCTTGGGCAATTCGGCGTTGCTTATCTTCACGTAAATGTTTTAACGTACGCATATTATGCAAGCGGTCAGCTAATTTGACCATAATTACTCGCAAATCTTTCGCCATAGCAATCAACATTTTACGGTGATTTTCAGCTAATTGTTCTTCATGAGATTTATATTTAATCTTACCTAATTTAGTCACGCCATCGACTAACATCGCGACATCTTCACCAAATTCGGCTTTCAAATCATCTAAAGTCACTTCGGTATCTTCTACTACATCGTGTAAAAAACCTGTTGCTACAGTATGAGGATCCATGCGTAATTCAGCTAATAGACCAGCCACTTGAATAGGGTGAATGATATAAGGTTCGCCCGATTTTCTAAACTGGTGTTGGTGTGCTTTGGTTGCATAATCTAACGCCTTTTGCACAAAAGCGATTTCCTCTTTATTCATATAATCAGCAACCAACTTAATTACACTTGGTCCCGATAAAACGATATCTTTTTCCATCTTTCTCACCCTTTACATCCTTTATTTTCAGTTGGCAGTCTAAAATATTAGCTATTTTTCACAACCCAAACTGTACGATTAATCTTATCAAAAATTATAGTGTATCAATAAATATAAAGCAACTGAAAGATAATTCTTTGATTGACGTTGCCGCTTTCATTGTCATTTTTTAATCATCGGCTACAAAAAAAGTGCTGAATAAGATCAGCACTTTTTGATTAAGTGAAGTAAATGAACGAATCGACTTTTAGCTAACTAACTTTTAGAAATTAATCCACTTTTCTTCGTTTTTACTTAATTTCCAACTTATAGTATTGACTACGATCTTTTAAACTTGTGCTATACCAACCATTTTTTACACAGTCAACTCAAAATGATAACTTGCTGCGGCTAATAAATATAGTGGAGCGGTTTCTGTTCGCAAGATTCTTGGCCCTAAGCCGCATAATTTAGCCCCCTTATCAGTAAAGCTTGCTATCTCTTGTGGCGTCAAGCCACCTTCTGGTCCAAAGACGACCAACAAACGTTGATTAGTCGTCAACTGACTAAAGGCTTGGGCTAGCATCGCCTTTTCACCTTGTTTAGCAGATTCTTCATACGCTACTAAGACCATGTCATAATCTTCTAGCTGTTGCTCAAGACTTATTTTTTGATCTAAAAGTTGAATGGTTGGAACAACTTGCCGATGAGATTGTTCCGCAGCCTCTTGAGCAATCTTAGTTAAACGTTGGGCTTTTTTGGCTAATTTTTTAGCGTCCCATTTGACTACTGAACTAGCTGCTGGAAAGCCGATAAATTGATGGGCGCCTAGTTCTGTTCCCTTTTGGACAATCCACTCTAATTTATCGCCTTTTGGATAACCGCTAGCGATGGTAATTTCTATTGGTAATTCCTTTTGCTGGCTCTCTTTAGCTACTTCTTTTAGCCATAATGTCTGGGCAGTAATTTCAACAATTTCAGCAATAATGACTTGCTGATTATTAAAAGCAAGATAGACCTGATCGCCTGCTTGCATGCGCATCACATGAATCATATGATGATACATCTCAGCGGTAGCTTGAAATCTTTCTTGATTTTGATAGGCTTCATTAAAAAAATAGCGTTGCATTTATTCGTCCTCATTTGCCTTTTTTAAAATAATCGCATACCAATCTTTTTGGTTAAAAATTTGATCAGCTTCAAAACCAGCTTTGGCCATCTCAGCTAATACCATTGCTTTTTTCTCTTCAATAATTCCTGATACAATCAAGCGACCATCCTCTTTTAACAAACGATAAGCATCCTCAATCATCAAGACAATAATATCAGCTAAAATATTGGCAACAATCACATCAGCTGATTGGTTGATGCCCTTAAGCAAATCATTGGCAGCAACTACTACATCTTTTGCCACGGGATTTAAATCCATGTTTTCTTTAGCGGCTCTAACGGCTACTTCATCTAAGTCATAAGCATAAACGTGTTTAGCACCTAAATATTTACTGGCAATACTTAATACGCCTGAACCTGTCCCTACATCAAGAACCGTTTCTCCGCCTTGCAATACTACTTCCAAGGCTTGTAAAGTTAAGCGAGTAGTTGGATGCGTGCCTGTACCAAAAGCCATTCCAGGATCTAGGGTGATAATTTTTTCTTCAGCATGTTTTGGCGTATACTCTTGCCAACTTGGAACAATCGTTAAAAAATGTGAAATATTTACTGGATGATAGTATTTTTTCCAAGCAGTCGCCCAATTTTCTTCAGATACTTGAGCAATAGTTACCTGATTGGCACCAATTGCTAAACCAAATTCTGGTAAGCGATTAATTCTTTCCTTAATGACCGGTAAAATTTCTGGTAAAAAAGTCGTTTCTGGGTAATAGGCCGTTACTTCTGCGCCTTCTTCAATCGTTTGATAATTTTCTTTGTCTAATAACTCTCCATAAGCATCAGATTTAAAATTTTCTACGTCTAATACATCTTCAATCATCACCCCACTAGCGCCAGATTCCATTAAAATATTGGCAACTGCTTCGACCGCTTCACTAGCAGTAGCGACTTTGACTTCATTCCATTGCATTATTTGTCCCCTCTCTTTTTTAGTAATTTGGATAACTTACATAGTCCTGCCCTAATTTTTCTTGATAAGCTTTCACTTTGTCTACATAAATGCTTGCATCAAAATGTAAGGCAAATACTTCTTGAGTTGAATTTTCGTCTAGAAAGTCTAACAAATCAGCTTGGCCTTGATCTAAAATCTCTTGAAGATAATCAATTAAAGCTGCCAGTTCTGCTTTTTGCATACCTTTTTTACCAGCAAATGGCAAGGTCTTTAGATAATATTCTTCATCAAAAGTGGATTTATTTTCAGTATACAATAAAATACCATCCTCATATTCAATGATGTCTTCTTCTGATTGGGTACCTTCAACATCATCTAAAGCCAAGTGCTGAGTATTTTCAGCAAATAGACGAACGATAATTTCAATCGTATGATTGCGACTATCAAAATCTAGTGCTACATCATAATCTTGAATCTTTTGATCAATCAATTGATCTAGATAGGTTAACATTGTTTCTTTAGCCATAAAAATTCCTCATTTTCTCTATTCTTTTTCCATAATACACAATTATTAATAGAATTGCTATGATTAGCGCTAAGTCTTACTTACTTTGCTTCATAACTTCTTAACTAAAGCAAATCTATCGTATATCTAACATTATCTGCTATACTATTATAAGTAAATATTTAAAAAAGGGGTGGAATAGATGCAACCACTAGCCTATCGCATGCGACCAACTAAATTAGAAGAAGTTGTCGGTCAAAAACATTTGGTGGCACCAGGCAAGATTATTCATCGCATGATTGAAGCTAAAATGCTTTCTTCAATGATTTTATATGGTCCACCAGGTATTGGTAAAACGAGCATTGCTTCTGCGATTGCCGGTACCACACGCTATGCTTTTCGGATGTTAAATGCTGCTACCGATAGTAAAAAAGATTTACAAATTGTTGCTGAAGAAGCCAAAATGAGTGGAACGGTGATTTTGCTTTTAGATGAAATTCACCGTCTAGATAAAACAAAACAAGATTTTCTATTGCCTCATTTGGAAAATGGCCGCATTATTATGATTGGGGCTACCACAGAAAATCCCTATATTTCCATTAATCCGGCGATTCGTAGTCGAACGCAGATTTTTGAGTTAAAGCCCTTGTCACAAGAAGATATTCTTGAAGCAATCGATCGCGCTTTAACCGATAGTGAAAAAGGCTTAGGTAGTTATCCTGTCCACTTGCAAGAGGCAGCCAAAATTCATCTAGCACGTTCAACGAATGGCGATTTACGCAGCGTGTTAAATGGTTTAGAACTCGCTGTTAAATCCACTCCTATCGATGAACAAACTGGAAAAATTGAATTAAGCATTGATATTATCGAATCTTGTATCCAAAAAAAGGCTTTGACCCACGATAAAGATGGTGATGCCCATTATGATGTGATTTCTGCCTTACAAAAATCCATTCGGGGAAGTGATGTCGATGCCGCTTTACATTATCTTGCACGATTAATTGAGGCGGGGGATTTACCAATTATTTGTCGACGATTAATGGTGATTGGCTATGAAGATGTCGGGCTGGCCAATCCCCAAGCCGCTGCACGAACAGTTAGCGCCATTCAATCGGCTGAAAAATTAGGATTTCCGGAAGCTAGAATTCCTTTAGCCAATGCGGTAATTGATTTATGCTTGTCCCCTAAATCGAATTCTGCTATCAGTGCGATTGATGCTGCCTTAACCGATGTTAGAGCTGGCAAATCTGGCGAAGTCCCTGATCATTTACGAGATAGTCATTATCAAGGGGCGAAAAAACTCAATCGTGGGGTGGATTATCGCTATCCACATGCTTATCCGAATGCTTGGGTTAATCAGCAATATTTGCCTGATAAGCTAAAAAATCAACATTACTATCAACCAAAAACAACCGGTAAATATGAACATGCGCTGTCTATGCGCTATCAACAAATCCAAGAATGGAAAAAACAAAGTTCAAAATAATTCTTCTTGAACTGCCTAAATAGTATATTGCAAATTATTTAGGTTGATTTATTTGTAAACGGTGTCATTTTCGACACTAGAATAGTTGCACCATTTACAAATCTATGCTAGTATTAGTTATGGGAAATCTGTGATGTGCGCATTCTCCCTTTAGTGTGTTGACCGAACATTGTTATTGATATTTTGGGATCCGTCCGGTTTCTTAGTTGGTAACATGCCTTTTCCTTTGGTAGTTCAAAGCTATGAACGTGGAGCCCACCTGCTAGTTTGCGGGATCAATACCTCGGGATAATAAACGGCATCAACGGATGAACCTAGATAACCATATAGGTTACGGTCAGGTGATTTTCACCTGGCCTTTTCTTTTTAACAACTTTCCATTTTTTTAACTCTTTTGTATAATGAGCTTATGAATACAAACGTGAAAGGTCTTAATAACAATGATTCAGATTTTATTATTTATCTTAGCAGCTTTACTACTGGTTATCGGTTATTCTTTAATTAAAAAAACAGCTATTTTTTTAGCTTTTTTAAAAGAAAAGGAAGGCTTAGATGCTGTATTAATTGATTATGGAAAATTCTATATTGTTGGTGGTATTTTAGGAATTGCTTGTGCTGTCTTCAATGATCGCTTTTTTAATATTTGTTTTATAATTGCTGTTTTTATTTTAAGCGGCACCTTTTCATTCTACTTATCAAAAAATATCAAAATGTCATAGAAAACCTTTGGCATTTTAGCATTTTTGTTTTAAAATAAGAGTATAGATAACAGAGAGGATGATTCTTATGTTGCAAGAGTATAAAAAAATTATGGTTGCTGTCGATGGTTCAAAAGAAGCGGAGCTCGCCTTTAAAAAGGCAGTAAACGTTGCACGTCGGAATGATTCTGAATTGTTATTAGCTCATGTCATTGATACACGTGCTTTCCAAACCATTTCTTCTTTAGATGGTTTAATGATGGAACAAGCAAGTGAAATGGCCAAACAAACTTTAGCCGATTATCAAAAAATGGCGAACGATTCAGGCGTTTCAAAAGTTAAAGCGATTATTGAATATGGTTCACCAAAATCGGTAATTGCTAAAGAATTACCAGATACTGAAAAAGTAGATTTAATCATGTTAGGAGCTACTGGATTAAATGCCGTAGAACGACTATTTATCGGTTCGGTTTCCGAATATGTCATTCGCCATGCCGTATGTGATGTGTTAGTCGTACGAACTGATTTAGAAAATAAAGTTCCAAACTTTGAAGAATAATTTGCCAATATAAAAAACCTTGATTCCTGCAGCGAATCAAGGTTTTTTTGAACTAGATAAACTTTGCAACTTTAATTGATCCATTTCGTTGACAATGAATAAGCAAGTTCTGAGTGTTTGGAAAAATCAAACTTAATTTTGCTTAATAGCTTGATCTAATGGTTTTAAAAGAGGCTTCAAGGCAGCATTAGCAGCTTGCAAGGCTTTGTCTTGATTTGCTTCACCTTGAAAAATATTCGTTACCGTTTGATGAATGGTAGTTTCTTTCCCAGCAATATTTAATTTGGCAGCAAATGAATAATCTTTTAACTTTTTCATCACAAAACACTCCTTTTTTATTTTCATAAAACCGGCTTTATGTCACATTTTTTACGACAAAAGCAACTTGCCTTTGTCAAAATAGCAAAGATTTACTTGACTGTGGATAGTCCAGCTAAGCAATCATTTAAAGAATTAATCTTTTACCTCAAATAAAGGAGTTTCGATGGTTTCTACATATTTAGCACCACTGATTTTTTGGTATAACCCTACATTCTTTTTGCTAAATAAATGCAAGCCAACCATTTTATTCATCGCTTCTTGAACGACTGCAGCTTCTAAATCTTCAGCTACATATTTGGGTGTAATCGTTGTTTTCTTTCCGTCAGCATTGATAAAACTTAATTTTAATTTTTTCATGATGTTATCCTCCTCGATAGGTATTATACATTAGCAATTAATTCTGATTGTTTGGTTTCGATAATTCCAGCTAAATTATGACCAGCAGGAGCTAAAGAGACTAGTGCATCGGCAAATTGTTGTACTTCGACTAAATCTAGTTCCTCATTGGCGTTGGTTAATGTGTAGCTAATTGGTTTGTCGGGTGTGTCACTTTCAATTAAAAAGCTAATTTGATTACTGATAAATTGTTTCATGATGCATTTTCCTTTCAGTTGTTTGATTTTTGTAATTCGTACGTCTTACACTAATAGAAACGAAATGACTTCACTAAATGTCAAAAAAAATGGAAAATTTTTTACAAAGAAAATAATAAAAAGAGCCAGCCCGTTTTAGAGGCTAACCCTTTCGTTTATTTTGTAGATTCAACTGGAAACATCTTGCTAAAAAAGTTAAACTAGCTTCAATTTTCTGATAATTTTACGCAAAAGAATTGCCACTCCACCACCGAGGATAGTACCAATAATAGCTGGTAATAACCAACCAAAGCCTAAAGAAGCTAACGGTAGATAATCAACATTTAAATATTGCCAACTAGGATTGATGGCTTGCAGCGCATCATTTAAACTAACTAACGCGGTGAAAACAACCGCTCCTACATAGTTTCCTTGCTTTAACGGTATAACATGTCCTATAAAACCAAATAAAATTAACACGATAATAATTGGATAGACAAAGTTTAATACCGGAATAGAAATTTTAATTAACTGAGCTAAACCGACATTGGCTACTAACGCACTAAAAATCGTAAAAATCAGCAAGAAACGTTGATAAGAAACACTTGGGAACAAACGATTAAAGTACCATGAGCAAGAAGAAAGCAGACCTGCTCCAGTTGGCAGACAAGCTAATAATACGACTACCCCAAATAATACATTACCAAACATGCCAAAATAATGATGAGCAATGCCAGAAAGAATCGCTGCGCCACCGGTTTGATTTAAACTAGCACTACTTGCACCAATATAGGCAATGCCTAGATAAATCAAGCCTAAACAAGCGGCTGCTACTAAACCTGCTTTTAAAATAATTTTACGGGTAGCTTTTTGACTTGTAATTCCCATATTCTTAGTAGCATTGATAATAATAGTTGCAAAGATAATCGAAACAATCGTATCCATGGTCAGATAACCTGCTTTTACCCCTGTTGCAAATGGTAAATGCGCATATTTTGCTTGCGGCGCTTGTAAATGATCAATTGGAAACAAGATATTCGTAACAATAAAAACACCCAAAATGGTCAATAAAAATGGCGTAATCAACTTACCAAAGCGATTGACAAACTGATTAGGATACAAAGCCAAATAATAAACGATACTAAAGAAGATAATCGTGAATAAAAATAAAAATAGGCGTTGATTTCCCTCGGGTAAAAACGGCACAATGGCGATTTCATAAGAGACTAAACCGGTTCTTGGTCCAGCAAAAAATGGCCCAATAGCTAAATAAGTCACACAGGTTAAAATTCCGGCAAATAATGGATGGACTGCTACTGCAATATCTTCTGTCTGCCCTTTTTTACTTACAAAAGCAATAGATACTAATCCTAATGTTGGCAAACCAATCCCGGTAATTAAAAATCCCGCCATCGCTTGCCAGACATTTTTTCCGGCTTCCTGACCTAATTCAGCAGGAAAAATCAGATTCCCGGCCCCAAAAAATAATGAAAAGATCATTAATCCGATAAAAAAGGTCTCTTTAAAACTTAGTTGATTTTTTTGCATTTTTTTCCTCACTTTCAAAAAAAATGAGCGACTTAGCAAAAGTTAAGTCGCTCATCTTTGGACTTTCTTTTAATAGCTATTTAATTCAAGCGTAAACCTTTTGGATAGAAATTTTTAATTAATCCTTGGACTTGTTTACCAAAACCAATAGCAATTTCATCGACTATCAATACCACCCAACCTTGATTGCCTGGACATTCAATGGTTTGTCCACGAACGTATTTTTCCCAATCAGCTAAAGAAAGCTGACAATTTGGATAATGCTTGGGTTGTTCTAAAGCCATGGCTAAAGCAAAAGATGGTTCAAAGCGTTTCTTCTTAAATTCCCCTAAATGAATGCCGGCACGCAAGACTTTTAATTCTTGCAAGGTCGGTAATTCTTGAGGGACTAACCATAAGTGATCCCCAAAAGTCGTTAACTGCCCTGTCAAAGAAATAGGAAATTGGCGATAAAATGCTTGCCATAATTGTTCCTGTTCTTTAGTAAGCTTGCTATTAGTACCGGATTTTTTATTTTTTTTCTTAGCTTTACATGGACTGGTTGCTTCTGGTAACATCTTTTGGTCTGTATTTTTAGCCAAACGCAACTTAGCCACAAAATGACCTTCGCCTTCATTTAGATGAGGCCATAAACGAATGGTTTGTTCAAGCCCCGACACACTGCCCCATTCATTACGGCCAGATGAAACTGATTGGCTAGAGAGCTCGATCGGTTCGATGGTCAATCCATGATGTTCAACCAACCAGCTAATGATTGCTTCATTTTCCTCAGGAGCAAAAGTACAGGTTGAATAGATTAATTCGCCACCTGGTTTTAACATTTTTACCGCTTCATTTAAAATCGTTTTTTGGCGTTTAGCACAAGCAAGTGGTGTATCGATTTGCCACTGTGCGATAGCTTCTTCGTCTTTACGAAACATGCCTTCTCCTGAACAAGGGGCATCTACAACAATTTTATCGAAGAATTTAGGGAAAAATTGCGTTAATTGTTCTGGCGCATGATTAGTCACAACGACATTTCTAGCGCCCCATCGTTCCAAATTTTCTGAAAGAATTTTGGCACGTTTCGGCATGATTTCATTAGCGACCAACAGTCCTTGTTGATGTAATTGACCCGCTAATTGTGTGGATTTTCCTCCTGGAGCCGCGCATAAATCTAAGATTTTTTCACCCGGTTTTGCATCAGCTACACTTGCCACAATCATTGCACTAGGCTCTTGTGAATAAACATAGCCCGCTTGATGTAATAAAGAACGACCACTTACTTCTCCTAAATAACCCTCTTTAGCATAAGGCGCTTTTTGTAATGGTTCAGGATAGTATTTTTCAACCATCGCTTGCGCATTTGGTTTTAATGGGTTGATCCGAAAACCTTTTTTTATTGAAGCATTCGTAATTGCCGCAAAAAAATCTGCTGCTTCCTCTTTTAATAATTCTTGGTATTTATCAATAAATGCTCGTGGTAATTGTATCTTCATGTTGATTTTAAGCAATGCCAATTCCTTTCTAAAAATATCACAAAAAATATTATACCAAGCAGAAAAATCATTGGTCAACTAACATTGATTCTTTTTTTTGAAAAAAATAAATTTTTTGATAATTCCGAACAATTAAACAATTTATGTCAGTTGTCCCTTGATTGCCTAATGCTTTTTTGGTTGAATCCTAATGAAATTATATGCTACAATAATTGATGGAACGCCTTTTGTTTTTACACTAGGCTGAATAATACGGTCTATCCAGCAAATCCAAATAAAAAATTTGAGTGGAAGTTACACTTCACTTTACTATAAGGGGTTTTTTTATGTTAACGATGAAAGATATTATTAGAGAAGGCAATCCAATCTTGCGCGAAGTAGCTCAAGAGGTAACTGCGCCTTTATCTGAAGAAGATATTGCCCTTGGCAATGAAATGCTTACTTTTTTAAAAAATAGTCAAGATCCTGAAATAGCTGAAAAATATGGTTTAAGAGGCGGCGTAGGTTTAGCTGCTCCGCAATTAGCTATTAGCAAACGGATCATTGCTTTATTGGTTCCAAGCAATAATCCAGAAAAGCCAGAACCATTATTAAATACCGTAATGTATAATCCTAAAATCGTTAGTCATTCAGTTCAATCCGCTTGTCTAGCCGATGGCGAAGGCTGTCTATCGGTTGATCGTGAAGTACCTGGTTACGTAGTTCGTCATGCTAGAGTGACCGTTGAATATACGGACATCGAAGGAAACAAGCAAAAAA
Organism: Enterococcus columbae; assembly: GCA_020742395.1. GTDB lineage: Bacteria > Bacillota > Bacilli > Lactobacillales > Enterococcaceae > Enterococcus_E > Enterococcus_E columbae_A. The sequence continues at coordinate 88,830 of DYWZ01000018.1, read as the reverse complement.
TTCGCTTAAAAAATTATCCTGCCATTGTTGTCCAACATGAAATTGATCATTTAAATGGCGTCATGTTTTATGATCATATTGCTTCCCCAAATCCATTTGCCTTACCAGAAGATGTATTAGTTTTAGAATAAACAAAAATCGGCTAGCAGCTTATCAAAAGTACTAGTCGATTTATTTTTAATCTGCTAATAAAATGCCTTTTTCCTTTAATGCCTGTTGAATAGCGTCTAAAGCTTGCTGGTCTTGACAACGAATGGTATGCAAATGAATCCCACCGGTTAAATTAGATAATAAGCTGCTATTGGATTGCTGATACTTTTCCATAAAATCTTCAAGGTCATCAGCCGTTTTAATACATAAGCGGCCAGTAATTTCACCGTACAACTCATGCTCCACAATAACATCGACAATCTCGCCACCATTTTCTAAGATGGTGGTTAACTCTTCTTTTACTTGATTCGGGCCATGACAGACGGCGATTTTTACCTCTAAGCCATCTGTTTTAGGGACTTGCAAACGATATCCTCTAGAAGTGGCGATAATCTCTTCGCCACTTGCACGTAATAAGGCAATATCTCCTACGATAATCTGACGACTCACCGCAAATTTATTAGCTAGTTTAGTTGCACTAAGCGTTTTTTCGGCTTGTGAAAGTTCTTTTAATATCCGTATTCGACGTGTTGCACCGTCCATACTTTCCCTTCTTTCTCATTTATTCTTTTTTAGCGTTAAAGTTTTGACTAATCATTTTTTTCAGCTTGAAAATTGCGTGAATGCTTCATTACATCACTAAAAGTTGCCAAAATAGTTGCTTGATACTCTACATTTTTTATCTGTTTTGCGACTGAATCAAGCAAGTCTTGTTCACGATTCATATCTAAAATGGGTAAATCATGTCTTTTTTTATAGGCGGCAATTTGGCTAACTTGATCCATTCGTTGTTCCAATAATTGAATAAGCTGGCTATCAATTTGATTGATCTTTTTACGATAGCTGGCTAAATCGTCTTGCTCAGGGAGCAACTGTTTAATGATTCGAGCAGGATTACCGGCAATAACGACATTATCTGGGAAGCTTTTTGTCACTACACTCCCCGCACCTACCACTACATTATCACCTAAAGTAACGCCTGGTAACACCACACTATTGCCACCTATCCAGACATTATTGCCAATCATAATAGGCGCACCATTTTCATAACCACTATTACGTTTATCTGGATCTAGCGGATGATAGGCTGTGTATAGTTGAACATTAGGGGCAAGCATACAATTATCGCCAATCGTAATCGGACAAATATCTAACAATACCGCATTGAAATTAGCATAAAAGTTCTCACCAACCGAAATATTATAACCATAATCAAAGTGCACAATAGGTTCCATATAAAGATGTTCTTTGGTTTGACCAAAGGCTTGTTTGAGTAATTCCGTACGCTTTTTACTATCTGTCTCTTGATTAATCTGCGCCATCCAACGACGGGCTTGTTTACGTTCTTTGACAAGTTGGCTATCTTGTGAATAATAGCTTTCACCAGCAATCATTTTTTCCTTTTCAGTTTTCATTTATTCACCTCAGTTGTTCTATTTTATTGATAATTGTTTGAAAAACTCAGTCGCATCCATACATAAATTATGATGCATATAAGGGACATAAATTGGCGTTTGATTGATCACCAAAATTTCAGCCATCTTACGATAATGAATTAAATCGCAAAACGGATGAACTTGAAAACTTGTCCCTACAATAACTATTAATTCCGCTTGTTCTACCGCTTTTGTCGCTTGATTTAATACATCTTCGCTAAACCCTTCTTCATATAAAACAATATTTGGTCGAATTTGCCCACCACAATTTTGATGACAATCGGATTGAAGATATTCAGTTGCCGATACTTCTTGGTGACATTTTCGGCAATAACATTGGTAAAGCGTACCATGAAAATCGACACATTGCTGACTACCGGCTTTTTTATGTAAACCATCGATATTTTGCGAAACAATCCACACTGATTTTTTTAGAGCTAAGTCGGCCATTTTTTGATGGATAAGGTTCGGCTTAGCTTGTGGATGATATAATTTCTTGACAAAATCATAAAATTTTTCAGGTTCCCGCTCCATACAAGTATGACTTAACAAATACTCTGGTTGTTCCAAACCATGGTAGACGCCTTTTAATGAGCGATAGTCAGGAATACCAGAAGGCGTCGATACGCCGGCCCCTGTTAAAAATGTAATTTTATCATACTTTTGAAACAATGCAAGTGCTTCAGGCACAGCAATTTCCATCAAATTCACCTCATTTTTTGATTGAAGTAATCGTAAATTGTTTAAAATTTTCTAATTATATTATAGCATTTTTGTTTTCAGGTGAAGAATAATTTTTGCTAAAGTGCGTATGTATTTAAAAATTTTTTTATCGTAGGCAAATAATTTCTTCCAAGAAATTAACCAAAATTAATCGAAAGCTATTGACAAATAAAAAAAATTTTACTAACCTATAGAAGATTAATTGAATAATACTCCTTCACTTTGAAGTAGAGGTCGCGATTTTTATTAACCCTGTTGAGTCAAGCAAGATGTAGAAACAGGACTAGGAAAAGTCGCCGAAACCTTCTTTTGTTGCTTAAAAAGAAGCGTTGGGGTGCAAGCGAATAGTTTGCACACTGTCTTAGTTAAACTAAGGTGAGCTATGTTTAGTGAAAAGGATTGTGTAAATAATAGCAGTCGTTTTCCATGCACCTTTGGAAAATGACTGCTTTTTTGCTTATTATTCAACTTTGATTAGCCAAAAGAAAACAGAAATGAGGAATTATTTATGAGAAAACGTGTTGGGCTAGCCTTTCTACTTGCAATCGTAACATTTTTTGTTACAAGTCTACCGGTTTTTGCCGATGAAAAAACTCCTAGCGATAGCTTTCGAGTAGGGATGGAAGCTGGATATGCCCCATTTAACTGGACACAAACTACTGATGCCCATGGTGCGGTCGCTATCGAAGGACAAAAAAATGCCTATGCTGGTGGTTATGATGTTGAAATTGCGAAAAAAATTGCCAAAGGACTAAATAAAAAATTAGTCATTGTCCCTACCGCTTGGGATGGTTTAATTCCAGCATTACAATCTGGTAAATTAGATGCCATTATCGCTGGGATGAGTCCAACAGCTGAACGTGCAAAACAAATTGATTTTACCAAACCTTACTATGAATCCCATTTAGTTGTCGTTACCAAGAAAAATGGTAAATATGCCAATGCAAAATCAATTGAAGATTTTAAAGGTGCCAAACTTACTGCTCAATTAAATACCTTCCATTACTCAGTGATTGATCAAATCCCTGAAGTTAAAAAGCAACAAGCTTCTAAAGATTTTTCAGCGATGCGTGTCGCTTTAGCATCTGGCATTATTGATGGTTATGTTAGTGAACGTCCTGAAGGCGTGACTGCTTCTAATGTGAATAAAGATTTCAAAATGATTGAATTTGCTGATGATAAAGGCTTTAAAACGAATCCTGAAGATGTTCAAGTAGCAGTTGGTATGCGTAAAAATGATCCTGATGTGCAAAAGGTTAACCAAATCCTTGCTGGTATTTCAAGTACAGAACGCACCAAATTAATGGATACCGCCATTGAAAATCAACCTTCTTCTAGTGAGGATAGCGAAGAAACTGGTTTAGTTGCTACCTTTAAGCAAATTCTTAGCCAATATGGGCCATTATTCCTAAAAGGTGCTGGTATTACTTTATTTATCGCTATTTTCTCTACTTTTGTCGGTACGATTATCGGTTTATTGATTGGCGTTTTCCGCACTTTACCAACTGCTGAAAATCCTTTAGCACGTTTCTTCCAAAAAATTGGTAATGCGATTATTACTATTTACGTAGAAGTCTTTCGTGGTACGCCAATGATGGTTCAAGCGATGGTTATCTTCTATGGATTAGCATTGGCCTTCCAAATTGATTTAAATCGTATCGTTGCTGGTTTATTAATTGTATCTATTAACACAGGTGCTTATATGACAGAGATTGTGCGTGGCGGAATCTTTGCTGTAGATAAAGGACAATTTGAAGCCGCACAAGCCATTGGGATGAACCATCGTCAAACAATGCTAAAAGTGGTTTTACCACAAGTATTAAGAAATATTTTGCCAGCAATTGGTAATGAAACGGTAATTAATATTAAAGATACTGCTGTATTGAGCGTAATTAGTGTACCAGATTTATTCTTTGCTGGTTCAACGAGTGCCGGTACAAACTATATGTTCTTCCAAACATTTACCATTGTAGCCGCAATTTACTTAGTCATGACTTTAACTTCAACTACCCTTTTACGTCTATTAGAAAAGAAAATCGATGGACCAAGTGCTTATGTACCTGTTGAACAAGAAGAGTTACAAGAAAAATAGGAGGAAGTAAAATGTCTAGCATTATTCAAATCAATCATCTGAAAAAAAGCTTTGGAAATAATGAAGTCTTAAAAGATGTCAGTCTAACAGTCAAAAAAGGGGAAATTGTAACCATTATCGGTTCTTCTGGTTCTGGTAAATCAACCCTTTTAAGATGTATCAATTTATTAGAAAAACCAACAGCTGGCGAAATTATTTACAATGGCGAGAATGTATTAACGCCAGGTTATAACTTACCAAAATATCGGACCCATCTAGGTATGGTTTTCCAATCATTTAACTTATTTAACAACATGGATGTCTTAGAAAACTGTGTGACTGGTCAAGTGACGGTCTTAAAACGCAACCGCGAAGAAGCGAAAAAAATTGCTATTGAAAATCTAGAAAAAGTTGGGATGGCACGCTTTTTATTAGCAAAGCCCGCTCAATTATCTGGTGGACAAAAACAACGGGTAGCTATCGCTAGAGCCGTTTCAATGAATCCAGATGTGATGCTTTTTGATGAACCTACTTCTGCTTTGGACCCTGAGATGGTTGGTGAAGTACTAAAAACCATGAAAGATTTAACCAAAACTGGCTTAACCATGATTATCGTCACTCATGAAATGGGCTTTGCCAAAGAAGTATCTGATCGCATTATTTTCATGGATAAAGGGGTTATCGCCGAAGAAGGGACTCCAGAACAAATCTTTAATATGCCAAAAGGCGAACGGACCAAAGCTTTCTTACATCGTGTATTAAATGATTAATTCATATATAGAGCATTTACTCCTTACCTACAAATGCTTTTATATAATCAAAAGTTGTCATGGTTAACCACCCATTTGCCATGACAACTTTTTTATGTATTTTTCATTTAATAAATAACTTAAAATAATAACTCTCAAAATCTTATTTATCGCTTATAAATGAGAAAAAATATCCCCTCAGCTTTAATATCAGATAAAATAATTTAAAAACAATTAGAATAAAATTAAAAATAGATGCTCTTAAAATAAATTTAATTGCCATTTTTCATGAATTTTGATAAAGTTTAGACAATTCATAATGAAAAGAGGTTGAAGATGGAAAAGAAATTAACAGGTAAAGACTACCTATATATCGGTTCGATGTTATTCGGTTTATTTTTTGGGGCAGGTAACTTAATTTTCCCTGTACACATGGGACAAGAAGCAGGTACCCATGTCTGGCCAGCCATTATTGGTTTTTTAATCACCGGAATTGGTTTACCTTTTTTAGGAATTATTGCCATTGGTATTTCTGGCGAGAATGGACTTTTTGATCTAGCTTCACGCGTCAATAAAGGTTACGGTTACTTTTTTACGGTCTTATTGTACTTAGTAATTGGCCCATTTTTTGCCTTACCGCGTTTAGCTGCTACATCTTTTGAAATTGGTTTAACGCCATTTATTCCAAGTAATCAAGCCAAATTAGCTTTAGCAATTTTTAGTATTATTTTCTTTTTACTAGCTTGGTGGTTTTCACGTAATCCAAGTAAATTACTTGATTATGTCGGTAAATTTTTAAATCCTTTGTTCTTAGTTTTATTAGCGGTCTTAATTATCATGGCTTTTGTTAAACCATTAGCTGGGATTCATGAGATAGCTGCCCAAAAAGCATACACAGATAATGCCTTCTTTACAGGCTTTCAAAATGGTTATAATACCTTAGATGTGTTAGCTTCACTAGCATTTGGGATTATCGTAGTTAATACTTTGAAAACTCGCGGTGTTACTAAAAAAAGTACCATTACTACGGATATGTTCAAATCAGGTGCTGTAAGTATTATCTTAATGGGAATTATCTATTCATTCTTATCTTTGATGGGAACCATGAGTGTGGGTAAATTCGCTATTAGTGAAAATGGTGGGATTGCATTAGCACAAATCGCACATTATTATTTAGGTACTGGCGGTAGTATCATTTTAGCCTTAATTGTCATTGTCGCCTGCTTAAAGACGTCAATCGGCTTAATCACGGCCTTCTCTGAAACCTTTGCAGAGCTATTCCCTCAATTGAGTTATAGCAAGTTAATCGCTGTGGTAGCCATTTTACCATGTATCTTTGCAAATGTTGGTTTAACAAGTATTATTACCTACTCCACTCCTGTACTAATGTTTTTATATCCATTAGCGATGGTTTTAGTATTTTTAGGTGTCTGTGGGCCCTTATTTAAAAATCATTCGTTAGTCTACAAAATAGTGACGATCTTTACATTTATCCCTGCTTTAATCGATGGCATTAATAATAGTCCATTAAAAGACGCCAAATTTGCCAAAGCTATTATTGATTTTGGTGAAAATTATTTACCATTCTTTGATCTAGGAATGGGCTGGGTCGTACCAGCAGCTGTTGGTTTTGTGCTAGCGTTAATCGTCGTAGCTTTTAAAAAAGAAACAGTTAAAAATTAAGGGTCACTCAAAAATCTCAAGTAATCCAAAGATTGCTTGAGATTTTTTTATACTTATAAAAATCCTTAGATCTTGCTCACAAAATCTTCATATTTATTCTTTATAGTATAAGTATCCCAATAAACAACCCTATATAAACACTTTTTCATTTTTTAACTCCTTTTATAAGTTTATTACTTACAAACTAAAGACAAGCGCATAAGTAAAAGCTACCCCCCATTTTTCGTTAGCCACTTATGCGTTTGTTTTTTTGTTTTAACCAAATATGTACCCTTTAATTAGTCTTTACTATTTTTTTGCAAAAAGACAATGTTTCGTTCAAAAAATCTTCACATTTATTCTTTATAGTATAAGTATCCCAATAAACAACCCTATATAAACACTTTTTCATTTTTACTCCTTTCTAAATCAAAGACCTTGGATTGATATCGATCTAAGGTCTTTGATGTTTTTTTAATTAATCAAGCTAATAATAAAGAAGAAGCTACCGTCTTATTTTTGGTATCTACCACTAAACCAATGCCAAAATAATGCCAATCATTAATCATATTTTGATGATGGCTAGGGCTATTTTTCCAGCCTTCAAACATATCTTGAGCTGTCTGTTGGATACTTCGATTATAATAAGACCCCCAAGCATATTCGATATTTTCACCGACTACATTAAAATAGATACGATCATCGCCCAAAGCAGTCCAAAATTGGGTACCATCTGGTCGCACATGTTCAAAAAAGCGATGTAAATCATAAGAGCGGACTTGGGTTGCATCAAATAAATAGACATCAATAGTTAAAGGTTGTAAATTTAACGATGCCCGATAGCGATTTAGAATTTCGCCAAAGACTTGAGCAAAAGCTTTTTGGTTATTAATAGAACTATTCACTAACATTGTTGAAGCATTGGCCGGGATTAATTGATATTGCTCTTGACGAGACACGCTCACTCCATGCCAAGCAACACCTTCATCACGCCAACCTAGTTTAACTAGATGATTCTTTTCAGCTAAGCTAGTTGTATAATGATGTGTACCGACTTTAACATTTGGATTATATAAACGATAAAGGGGTACGACTTTTTTTCGTCCGAACGCCAACCAACGCCTTCATAACGCCAACCGATTTTAACTAAAGCATTCTTTTCAGCTGCACTTGTCGTATAATGATGATCACCAGAATTCGGATTATATAAACGATACATTGGCTGTGCATTACTTGTATCCGCTGCTACTGGCAAAAAAAAAAAACAAAAAAAGCCATAAATCCACATATAATAAACAACAATAACTTTCCGAATTTTTTTATTTCTATCCCTCACATCTAAATCATTTCACTTTTATTATAACAACAAAACAGGATAAATTCACGAAAATAAAGCTTATACAACTTATAAATAAATAACAAATAAAGCAAATGCAATTCTTTCAACATTCTCAGTATCAAAAATTACATTTGCTTATTTTTTACTTATTCAAAAATCTGATTTTCCAAGGATCTAATCCTAGTTCTAATAAACGATAGGTTTCTTCAAAATCACCTGTATACCATGGATCTGGTACATCTTGATTATGATGTCCTTCAACAGCATCTAAGTAAAGAAAAATCTTATCTTGATATTCGTGTGGTGCACGCGCTTTTAAATCTTTTACATTTTGGCGATCCATTCCAATAATAAAATCATATTCGGCAAAATCACTTGCCTTGACTGGTGTGGAAAACATCTGATTTGTATCGATGCCTTCTCTTTGTAAAATAGCTTTAGTACCTGGATGCACAGGATTGCCATGCTCCCATGTGCTAGTAGCTGCTGAAGAAACTGCCACTTCCTGAATATTTTCTTGTACTAAATATTGGCGCATTAAACCTTCTGCCATTGGCGAACGACAAATATTACCTAAACAAACAAATAATACTTTTACCATTTTTTCACTCCTTATTCTTTTTCACGATAACGATTATAAGAAAAGAATTCAATATCCGTAGCTAAGCGATATAACTGTACCGCCATCTCAAAAGCGCTTTGTGGGAAACTCTCTCTAATCCAAGTTTCTAACATACCGGTACAACCGTACGAAAAGAATAGACTATAAAACTGCATATCCTCTGGCGATAATTCTTGATTACGATCCATTTGTTGAAAAAGACGGATAAAAGCGGGCTGAACCGTTTGAATAAAGCCTTTAGAAAATAATTGATGATCTGTGCACAATACGTTTTGATAAAACAGTCCATCATCTTGAATGACTTTCAACATTTTTAAAGCTTGTTCTTCCCAATTATCCAAAGACAGCGAGTCAATTCGCAAGTGTACGAGTGCTTCGTTTAAATAAATCCAATTAAATAGTTCTTCACTATTTTTGAAATGATAATAAAAAGTCTGTCGATTAATCCCAGCCATTTCGGTCAATGTTTGAATTTTAATTTGGGCAAAAGGTTGTATTTGACAGGCTTGTTTCAATGCTTGCGCTAATTTAATTTTAGTACTTTCCTGTCCACTCACACTTCTCACCTCAACTTATAATTCTTTCTTGATTTTAGGATAATTAAAATGCTCATACGCTAAATGTGTAGCCATTCGCCCTCTAGCGGTACGTTTCATAAAGCCACATTGAATTAAAAATGGCTCATACATATCTTCTACGGTATCAGGTTCTTCACCAATATTTACCGCTAATGTATTTAAGCCGACAGGTCCCCCATGATAAACCTCTATTAACGTACGCAATAATTTTTGGTCGATATAATCAAGGCCCGCTTGATCGACTTGTAAAAGGGTCAAGGCTTGATCAGCTATTGGACGATCAATTTGACCTTGCGCTTGCACTTGGGCAAAATCACGAACGCGTTTTAATAAACGATTGGCAATTCGAGGAGTACCTCTAGAACGTCTAGCAATTTCTAGCGCCCCTTCTTTAGTGATAGCTGCTTGAAAAATATCTGCTGAACGCAAGATAATTTCTTTTAACTCTTCGGTTTGGTAATATTCCATATGCGAGATAATCCCAAAGCGATCACGTAAAGGAGCAGATAACATGCCCGCACGCGTGGTAGCTCCGATTAGCGTAAACGGTGGTAAAGGAAAATGGACAGGATGGGCTGTTGTGCCTTGACCGACCATAATATCAATGTAAAAATCCTCCATCGCTGAATAAAGCAATTCCTCAGCTACTCGCGGCAAGCGATGAATTTCATCGATAAATAATACATCGCCAGGCTCTAACTCATTTAACACCGCCACTAAATCTCCCGGTTTTTCAATTGTAGGACCACTAGTCGTTTTGATATTGACTTGCATTTCATTGGCAATAACCATCGCCATGGTCGTCTTTCCTAAACCAGGTGGGCCATATAATAAACAATGATCTAAAGCTTCTTGTCGCTGTTTAGCCGCTTGAATATAAATGCTTAATTGCGACTTCACTTTTTCCTGACCAATATATTGAGACAAATATTGAGGACGTAAAGATTTTTCTAAAAAATGTTCTTCAGCTTGTTGCTCAGGTGAAATCATTCGCTCTTCCATTGCTACTCCTTACTTTTTCATCAATAATTTTAATGCTTGACGTAAATAGTCATCAGTTGTTGTAGGCTCGACTTTACGCAAGGCTTTTTCGACTTTTTGCACTTCTTTAGTCGCATAGCCTAAAGCTTGTAAAGCGGCTAATGCATCAGTAAGTGCTTGATTTTCGGTGGCAATACTTCCTGAGATTACTTCAGTAGTAAATAAAGTAATCTCAGGATTGAGTGCATCTAACTTGCCTTTTAAATCTAAAATCATCTGTTGTGCTGTCTTTTTACCCACACCTGGAAATTTAGTTAGATAAGTTACATCGCTAGCTTCTACTGCTTGGATTAATCCTTTATGGTCTTCGCCTGCCATAATTGCCAAAGCTGACTTAGGCCCAATCCCTGAAACTCGGATTAACTGTAAAAATAAATTCTTTTCAGTTAGGTGTTGAAAGCCAAATAATTGATGACTATCTTCTCTAATGACTTGGTGCACATAAATTTTTACCGACTGCTCATCTACATGATAACGATAAGGATTCATGGTAACAATTTGATAGCCAATCCCATTTACTTCTAATACAACATAGGCTGGATAAATAGCCGTAATTTTACCAATTAAATATTCGTACATTCTTTTTCCTTTCCGAATCTTTTTATGATACTAGGACATACGTTCCCCTTTATTCTAGCATATCCATTCAGGTAAAAAAAGCATTGCTACTCAAGCAAGTAGGTGCTTATAGTCATTTTGGCAATTATCTTTAACAGTGGTATACTAGCAATAACTAAAGCTATATTTAAGGAAGTGAAATAATGGTTGAATTAAAACCTGTTACAACTGAAGAATTAGATCTTTTAATGCCCTTAGTGCGAGAAATTTGGACAGAAGTCTTTACCCCAATTATTGGTAGTGACCAAGTAGACTATATGCTAGCAAACTATCAATCAAAAGAAAACATTCAAGAAGAGTTAAAAAAAGGTGCCCAGTATTTACTCATTTATCATAAAAATAAGCCTGTTGGTTATACTGCCTATGAAAATAAACCAGAATATTTATATCTAAGTAAATTATATCTGCATCAAAGTACCCGTGGCAAAGGCCTTTCTAGTCAAGTCTTTAATTGGTATGAAAATCTTGCTAAAGGTCGCAAGCTCCATTTAAATGTCAATCAAGGAAATGAGCGCGCCATTGCAGTCTATGAACACCGTGGCTTTGAAAAAATTGGTGAACGCTATGTCGATATTGGACAAGGTTTTGTAATGGATGATTTTATCTACGAAAAACAATGCTAAAAAATGGACGCTTTATCTTCTGATGATATATCTAAACAATCAAAAAAGACATTTCCACTCTGCATCCGATTAGCGGATTAGAATGAAAATGTCTTTTTACATGATGCCAGCTGCAGGGTTCGAACCTGTGACCTACGCGTTACGAGTGCGTTGCTCTACCAACTGAGCTAAGCTGGCTTAAGACAATAGTCATTATATAGAAAATTTGAACATTTGTAAAGGTGTTTGCTTACATAATGTTATTTAAGTATTGATAAATCTAGTCTATCAACTTATTTAACAAAAACATGAAAACAAAACTTCAAGGAATCCAAAGATCCCTTGAAGTTTTTTTAATGCTTATTTTGTTCCAAATAAACGGTCACCCGCATCTCCTAAACCAGGTACGATATAACCATTTTCATTTAATTTTTCATCTAATGAAGCAGTGTAGATATCAATATCAGGATGTGCTTCTTGTAATGCTTTTACCCCTTCAGGAGCGGCAACTAAACAGACAAAACGAATGTTTGACGCACCACGTTTTTTCAATGAATCAATCGCCATAATTGCTGAACCACCAGTTGCTAACATTGGATCAACAACAAATAATTGGCGACTATTGATATCTTCTGGTAGCTTCATGAAATATTCATGTGGTTCTAAAGTTTCTTCATCACGATATAAACCAACATGACCAACTTTAGCGGCTGGAATTAATTCTAAAATACCATCTACCATTCCAATACCGGCACGTAGAATTGGTACAATCGCTACTTTCTTACCAGATAATGTTTTTTGCGTAGTTTTGCAAATCGGAGTTTCAATTACCGTTTCTTCTAATGGCATATCACGAGATACTTCATAAGCCATCAACATCGCAATTTCGTTAACGACTTCGCGGAAAACCTTTGTTCCACAGTTTTTATCACGGATCATTGTTAATTTGTGTTGAATTAACGGATGATCAATTACTTTAAACTTACCCATTTTCTCCACCTCATCTGGTCAAAATTTTTTCTATTTTATTGTAATGCAAAGTAATCTTCGTTGCAACTAAGTTTAGTAAAAGAATTTTACTTCGCATAATTTCGTTGTATTAAGATCATTTTCTATCTTTTAAACAAGGTATCAGCTCATGTAAAAAGGTAGGAATTAACCTACCTTTTGATATTATTCAGCATATAACGGATATTTTTCAGTTAGTTTTTTCACTTCTTGACGAACAGCTTCTAAGACAGTCGCATCCTCTTTGTTAGATAATACTTGAATAATTAATTCTGCCACTTTAGCTGCGTCTTCTTCTTTAAAGCCACGGCTAGTAATTGCCGGTGTACCAATACGGATACCACTTGTTTTAAATGGACTTAGCGTTTCAAAGGGAATTGAATTTTTGTTTACTGTAATATTGACACTATCTAATAATTTTTCAGCTTCTTTACCATTTAATTCAAAGCCTGTTACGTCCACTAATAATAAATGATTATCTGTATCACCTGAAACTAAACGTGCTTTAGGCTCGCGATTAAAGATTTCTACCATAGCTTTAGCATTATTTAAAACTTGCATAGCATAAGTTTTAAAGCTTGGATCTAAAGCTTCCTTGAAAGCAACTGCTTTACCAGCAATTACATGTTCTAATGGGCCACCTTGGATGCCTGGGAAAATAGCCGAATTAATCTTTTTCGCTAATTCTTCGTCATTTGTCAAAATCATACCGCCACGTGGGCCACGTAAAGTTTTGTGCGTAGTCGTGGTTGTAATGTCAGCAAATGGCACTGGATTTGGGTGTAACCCAGCTGCTACTAAGCCTGCAATATGTGCCATATCTACCATTAACTTAGCACCTACTTCATCGGCGATTTCTCTAAATTTACCAAAGTCAATGGTTCTTGAATAAGCCGAAGCTCCTGCTACGATTAATTTAGGTTGATGTTTACGCGCTAAAATACGAATCACTTCATAATCGATCACTTCTGTTGTTGGATTAACACCATAAGCTACAAAATTGTAAGTTTTCCCACTAAAGTTAACTGGAGAACCATGAGTTAAATGGCCCCCTGCCGATAAGTCCATCCCTAAAACAGTATCTCCTGGTTCGATTAAAGCTAGATAAGCTGCCGTATTGGCTTGTGAACCAGAATGCGGTTGAACATTGACAAATTTAGCGCCAAATAATTCTTTTGCTCGTTCAATCGCTAAACTCTCTACGACATCCACGAACTCACAGCCACCATAATAACGTTTTGCAGGGTAACCTTCAGCATATTTATTGGTCAAAATACTTCCTTGGGCAGCCATTACCGCTTTTGAGACGATGTTTTCAGAAGCGATTAACTCTAAATTGTTTTGTTGTCTCGTTGCTTCTTGATCAATTGCTTCCCATAATTCTTTATCAAATGCTTTAAAATCCAAGAATGAACACCCCTTATTTTTCAGATGTCTGTATTTTAGCATATTTCCGAATGAAAATCATTAGATTTAGTTTATTGTATGGAAAAAATCTATTTTAAGCTGATAATTGAAATAATTGTTCTTGTATTTAAGAGATTCAACCTGTTTATTCCTTGCTTTTATCTGTTAATAATTTTTGCTGAACCAAAAAGGCTTTGGCAACAGTCTCTGGTGATTTTTTCAATACATCTACCTGATAATTCATCTGCTGCATTTGCTCTTCGGTAATTTTACCGGCTAATTGATTTAATATGGACTTTAATTCAGGATATTGCTTTAAGGTAGCCTCGCGAATTAACGGTGCTCCTTGATAAGGTGGAAATAGCTGACGATCATCTTTTAATACCACTAAATCATAGCGTTTAATACCACTGTCAGTTGAATAAACATCGGCAATCTGGATACTTCCTTGATTTAAGGCTTGATAACGTAAAGCTGGTTCCATCGTTTTGACTTGTAAGGATAACTGATATTTTTCCTTAAGACCAAGATTTCCATCTTTGCGCTGATTAAATTCTAAAGTAAAACCTGCCACTGCTTGATTGGCGACTTTTTGCAAGTCACTAATCTTTTGTAAATGATACTTTTCAGCATAAGCTTTAGATACTGCCAAGGCATAGGTATTTTGATAAGCCATTGGTTCTAAATAAATCAAATGATCTTGTTGATAAATCCCTTTTTTCGCTTGATTAAAAACAACTTTGGGATCCGTTGAGGCTAGGGGTACTTGTTTTAATAAAGTACTAGTAATTGTACCGGTAAATTCCGGATAAAGATCAATCGAGCCTTTTTTCAACGCTTGATATAAAAAACTTGTTTTCCCTAAATTTTCTTTTAATTCAACATGAATATCTGATTGCTCTTCAATTAAGAGTTTATACATATGAATTAAAATATTGGGTTCTGCTCCTAATTTTCCCGCAATCACAATCGTTGGCTCTTTCTTAGCGTTACTTGTAAAAGGGACAAAAGTCAGGCCGGTAATTACAATGATACTTGTAAAAACGATTAGAATTTGCTTTAGTTTTAAACGTTGTAACCACTGAAGTAAAAAACTAAATAAAATTGCTAAACCAGCCGAAGCCACTGCCCCAATAAAGATAAGTTGATTATCTTGTCGATCAATACCTAATAAAATATACGTTCCTAAACCACCGGCTCCTATTAAAGCCGCAAGTGTAGCTGTTCCAATAATCATAATCGCCGAAGTACGTACGCCTGATAAAATCATTGGTAAAGCTAGGGGTAATGATAGTTTTTTTAGTCGTTCCCATCGATTCATCCCAAAAGCTTGTGCCGCTTCTTCTAAGGTGGGATCAACACTAGCTAAACCAACTAAAGTATTTTGTAAAATGGGAAATAAACCGTAAATAATTAAGGCAACTAATGCCGGAGTGAAGCCGATTCCCATAAACGGAATAAATAAACCAAGTAAAGCTAAAGAAGGAATGGTCTGCATAATTCCAGTAATTTGTAAAATTACATTCACGATTTTTTTAAAAGGTTGTAAAAGTAAAGCTAAGCCAATTGCTAAAATGCTTGCGATAAGCAAAGCACTCAGCGAAAGTTGAAGATGCTGAAAAATTGCCTGAAAAATATTAGGCATGTGCCTCACTTCCTTTCAAAAATTGTGAAATAAACTCAGTTTGAGGATTACTTTGAATCACTTGTGGACTAGCAAATTGCACAATGCGACCTTGTTGCAAGACAGCGATTCGATCTGCTAACTTTAAGGCTTCATCCATATCATGAGTTACAAACAAAATCGTTAAATTGAGTTCTTTTTGTAATTGTTTAAGCAACTCTTGTAATTGTTGACGGCTCAAAGGATCTAATGCACTAAAAGGCTCATCCATTAATAAGATTTTTGGTTGGGTGATTAACGCCCGAACAATGCCAATTCGTTGCTGTTGCCCGCCAGATAATTCTTTAGGGTAGCGATGGAGAACTTCCTTAGGACTAAGACCCACTTTTTTAAGCCATTCATCAGCTAGTTGTGGCCAATTTTCTTTAGGGATTTTTTTTAATTCAGGAATAAGCATAATATTTTCATAAACTGTCATATGCGGAAATAAAGCAATTTGTTGAATCACATAACCCATTTGTAAACGCAACGTGCGGATAGCTTGCATTGTTATATCTTGACCATCTAGTAAAATCAAGCCTTGATCTGGTGTGATTAACCGATTGACCATTTTTAGTAAGGTTGTTTTGCCACTGCCACTAGGTCCTACCAAACAGATGAATTCACCTGTATTTATTTTTAACGATATATCTTGAAGGATCATTCTTGATTCATATAATTTATTCACCTGCTGAAATTCAATCATTATTATGCTCCTTTATCTACTTTAATTTGCTAATTATCGATATAGCTTTCAGTATACGAGTTAATCCTATGTAAATAAAATATTTACACTTTCACTCGCTTTATTTTATTTATTCATTTACTATTTTTTATTGATGAATCGACTTATTTTCTAATGCAGTTTGTAAATTATCTTTTATTCGTTCAAGATAATGCTCAAATTTTTGAATTTCATGGTCGTTAAATCCTTGATAAAAAATATTCGCCAATATCTGACTAACTTCTTCACCAAGATTGCATTGATTAACACCTAATTGAGTAAGTGTATATTGTTTTTTCGTGAATCAATTACATCTTGATAACTACTGATTAAGCCTTGTGCTTCCAGGCGTTTCAACATCGCACTTAAAGTTGTTTTGGACAAACCGGTTACTTTAGTTAATTCGACCGCTGATAAAGGTTAAACATCCCTTAAACACGATAAAATTTTTCCTTGTTCGGCATTGTATATGATATCTTTTCGCTCGGATAATAAGCGATTGAATAATCTACCATTGTACAGCTTAATCAAATGGTTTAAATAACCCCCATACTTTGATTTCAATTATCTTCTACCTCGCAAAATTGTTTTATATAAAACCATTTTAGTACTATATAAAACTTTTGTTCAACTATTATGCTGCATACAAAAAACGTAATTGAATGAACGCTTTTTATAGCTATTCATTCAATTACGTCAGGAAAAATGATATAAAATGATAAATCAATCCATTTACGCTTGATATATTTTTTGGACAGCGGCTTTTTTTAGACGATTCATATAGGCCATTCCTAACCCTTTATTTTCAAAAGTGACTACTAAAATTAAATCTAACTTAGGACTTTGTTCATCTAATTGACGTAAGCCTGAAAACAAGCCCTTAGCTGCGGATTGAACTTTTTCATCCTCATAAGCAAAACAAGTTTGCACTTGATCTTTGATTAAAGCGATTTGACTTGGGGTCGCCATCACGCCAAGACGGTAATTTTCTTTACCAAAGTGTCTTACTGCATGAAGTAAATCTTTAGGAGCAACCATCATTACCGGAGTATCCGGTGAATAGTGCTTATATTTCATTCCCGGAGCTTTTGGCGTTTCGCTTTCTTTTACTAGATGTTGATCAATTAACACTTCTAGCCCTAAAGTTGCTTCTAACATTTCTTTGGTAATTGCACCAGGACGTAAAATCATTGGTGGTAAATTAGGATTACTTAAATCTAAGACGGTGGATTCCACACCTATTTGGCTTTGGCCACCTTCTACAATGCCTTTAATTTTCCCTTTTAAATCATGATAGACATGCGCACTACTTGTCGGACTAGGCTTGCCTGAAGTATTGGCACTTGGACCGACTAAAGGTAGTTGGGCTTGCCGTAATAACTCTAAAGTAACGGGATGATTAGGCATCCGAAAAGCCGCTGTTGATAAGCCGCCTGTAACGACTTTAGGCAAACTTTCTGGTTTAATTTCAAAAATTAAAGTGAGTGGCCCTGGCCAAAATTGCTCAACAATTTTTTCAGCTAGTGGATGTTTGGTTTGAATAAAAGGCTTCACCTGATCAAAATCATAAACATGGACGATTAGTGGATTATCACTTGGTCGTCCTTTAACTGCAAATACTTTCTTGACTGCACTTTCATCTAATGCATTTGCCCCTAAGCCATAAACAGTTTCAGTCGGAAAAGACACCACTTCTCCTTGTTTTAAAGCTTCAACTGCTTGCTCTAATTGTTGGTCAAATATTATTGTTTCCACAGGTTATCCACATCCTTTAATTCATTTTATTTTGATTTATACACATTTTTTGTTTTTTTCCACAATTTGTGGATAAGTTTTCCACTTTTTCCCCATTATTGCACGATAATCATGCGATCTTGTCCAGATAAGTCTTGATAAATGCCTACTTGTTTGGTAGGAAAAGCTTCTTGGAAGATTTTTTTTACTACTTGACCTTGTTGAAACCCAATTTCTAAAAAGATTTTTCCATTAGCAGTTAATTTTTCTTTAGCTTGCTCAGCGATTTTTTCATAAATAGCCAAGCCTTGTTTTTCAGCAAATAAAGCCATTTTGGGTTCAAATTCACGGACACTTTGATCCATGAATTGCCATTCATCGACACTAATATAAGGTGGATTAGAGACAATCACCTCAAACTGTTCATCCACTTCACTTAGACAATCACTATGATAAAACTGAATCGTGGTTTGGAGCTTTTCAGCATTCTCCTTGGCAACAGCTAAGGCTTTTAAAGATAGATCAACCGCACTGATTTGCCAATTAGGTCGTTCTTTTTTTAACGTCAGGGCAATTGCTCCGGTTCCTGTCCCAATATCAACTAGCTTTATTGCTCGTTCATTGGGGATAAGCTGTAAACATTTTTCGACCAGTTCCTCGGTTTCTGGGCGAGGAATTAAGGTATCTTCCGTCACTTTGAACTGATAACCATAAAATTCGGCAAATCCCAATAAATATTGTGGAGGATAATGCGTTGCTAATTTGGCAAGATCAGCTTGAATTTGCTCATAAGCTTGCTTTGAAATCGGCTCATTCATATGTAAGAGCCATTGCGTCTTATTCCAGCCCATCCGTGCTAAAAAGACGTATTCAATCGCTTTACCTTCTACCTGTTTTTCTTCTAAAAAAGAAGAAGCCCACTGTAGGACTTCTCGATAAGTTTTAGCCATTTTGTAACTCTTCTAGTTTTGAAGTTTGATCATAAACGATTAAAGCATCGATCACTTCATCTAATTTTCCAGATAAAATTTGGTCTAATTTTTGGATGGTTAAACCAATTCGATGGTCTGTTACACGATTTTGTGGGAAGTTATACGTACGAATCCGTTCTGAACGATCTCCAGTACCAACTGCTGATTTACGGTTAGCATCATATTCGCTACGTGCTTCTTGTTGAATTTGGTCATAAACGCGCGCACGTAAGACCTTCATCGCTTTTTCACGGTTTTTCAACTGTGAACGCTCATCTTGCATAGCAACTACAATTCCAGTCGGTAAGTGCGTCAAACGAACGGCAGAAGCTGTCTTGTTGACGTGCTGACCACCAGCACCTGAGGCATGGTAGATATCGGTACGAATATCTTTTTCATCAATTTCTACTTCGACTTCTTCAGCTTCTGGCATAACGACCACTGTCGCTGTTGAGGTATGAATCCGACCTTGCGATTCAGTTGATGGGACACGTTGCACACGATGCGCACCAGATTCATATTTTAATTTAGAAAAGACATTATCTCCAGTAATCATCATGATAACTTCTTTGTAGCCACCAATTCCAGTAATGTTAGCGTCCATTACCTCAACCTTCCAGCCTTGTGATTCGGCATAGCGTTGATACATATTGAATAAATCACCGGCAAACAAGGCAGCTTCATCCCCACCAGCAGCTCCACGAATTTCCATGATAATGTTTTTATCATCATTTGGATCTTTTGGTAGTAATAAAATTTTAATTTGACCTTCTAAGACTTCTTTTTCCTTTTTCAAGTCAGATAATTCTTCTTTAGCTAATTCGGTCATTTCAGGATCTAAATTTTCAGAAAGCATTTCTTCAGCATCTTTAATTCCTTGAACGACTTCTTTATAGCGGCGGTAGGTTTCAACGGTTTCTCTTGTATTGGCTTCTTCCTTTGATAATGCCATGAAACGTTTCGTATCGGCAATTACTTCAGGGTCACTTAATAATTCTCCTAATTCTTCGTAACGGTCTTCAATTGCTTGTAACTGATCGTACATTGCTTACTTCCTTTCTTTGGTATTTGATGAATCAATTTAGCCTTATTTCATATTTCATTTCAGGATGAAAATAATGATGGCGACAAACTGGATAATAGGCTTCATTTCCCCCAATTTGGACTTGATTGCCTTCATAAACTGGTTTGCCATCAACATAATGAAGATTCATCGTCGCTTTTTTATGGCAGAACCAACAAATGGTCTTCATTTCTTCAATCTTATCGGCATAAAGCAATAAATATTGCGAGCCTTCAAATAACTCATTGCGGAAATCATTTTTTAAGCCAAACGCCATTACTGGAATACTTAATTCATCTACAATTTTAGTAAAAGCTAGGACGTGGTGTTTCTTTAAAAATTGGGCTTCATCCACCAACACACAGTAAGGCTTGAAATCTAGATTGCGAACAATCTCAAAAACATCGGTTTCTTCAAAAATCGGAATTGCACTTCTTTCTAAACCAATGCGACTGGCAACATTACCTACACCAGAACGGGTATCTAATCCACTAGTCATCAAAACAACCGGCTTATCTTGTTCTTCATAATTGTGGGCAACCTTTAAAATCTCAATTGATTTTCCACTATTCATTGCCCCATATTTAAAAAATAGTTGCGCCATTTTTCCACTCCTCAATTTATTCCCTTGCTATTATACTTGAAATTTTAAGATTTTTATAGTCATATTTTCTGAAAATCAATGCTTTTACCATTTTATAATGAAGTAGTGTCTTCTCAGAAAAAAAGAAATGAATGAGCTAGACTGTACTTGTTCATCCATTTCTTGATCTATTCTTATTTCACACTTCCCATTTTATCAAATGGAAAATAACGCAAGACAACTTCGCCTTTAATTTGATCTGCGGCAACAAAACCAAAAATGCGACTATCTTTTGAAACTAAGCGATTGTCTCCTAAAACAAAATATTTACCTTTAGGTACCACGGTTTCAAAATTATTGGTAAATGTACTAGATGTCTCTGCTCGTTGTTGGAAATATTTATCGTAAGCATACTCTTTAGCTAAATGATCATCTGATAATTTTTGTTTAAAATCGGCTAAATATTCTTCACTATATTTTTTGCCATTAATATATAGTTGATCATCTTGGTATTTTATTGTATCACCAGGTAAACCGATTAAACGTTTGACAGCCGTCGTTTTGGGATCATCTGGTTCTTTTACCGTAATAATGTCAAAACGCTCTGGATTAAAGACTTTAGAAATGACTAGACGTTGCCCATCAGCTAGAGTTGGGTCCATTGAATGGCCATTAACAATGACAGGTTCAAAAACAAATAATCGAATTGCACCAATCAGTAACAATGCGACAATAACTATGCCCCATTCGCGTAAAAAATTTTTCAAACAACCTCACATCTTCCTTATTTATTTGTATTAACTGTATCAAAAAAAGGCAAATTCGACAATCTTGATTACTTCATTTTAAAATTTCATTAATTCTTTTTAAACGATTATTTATCTGATTTTGCGTTATCCATTCTGTAGTAATTATGGTATGATATAAACTATGCATGATAGATAATGTTTGGAGGGAATTTGATGCGCATTCGGAGTCTTTTAGCAACCTTTATTGGCAAAAGCTCACAATGGTTTTTAAAGACCTTTTTAAAAGGTGGCTCAAGCTTACCAGGAAAATTGGCTTTAAAAATTGATCCAAAAATTTTAGATTATTTAGCAAAAGATTATGAAGTAGTCGTGGTTACCGGTACCAACGGGAAAACTTTAACCACTGCTTTGACTGTAAATATATTAAGACAAGAATTTAATGAAGTATTGACCAATCCTACTGGTGCAAACATGGTTCAAGGAATTGTATCGACCTTTCTTTCGGCTAAACCTAAAAAAGGTCAAAAGAAATTTGCCGTTTTAGAAATTGATGAAGCCTCATTAAGTAAAGTCACTGAATATATTAAGCCTAAATTATTCGTCTTTACTAATATTTTTCGTGATCAAATGGACCGCTACGGTGAGATTTATACGACTTATCGCTTAATTGTAGAAGGTGCAGCTAAATCACCACAAGCAACTATTCTAGCTAATGGTGACTCACCAATTTTTAACTCAATAGAAACCGTGAATCCACGTAAATATTACGGCTTTAATCATCAAGCAGATGTAGAACAAATGGCGCATTATAATACTGATGGTGTGTTATGTCCACATTGCCATCATATCTTACACTATAAGATGATTACTTATGCTAATTTAGGTAAATATTATTGTCCAAACTGTGACTTTAAACGTCCTGAATTAGACTATCAATTAACCGACTTAGTGCATACGACTAATACTTCCGCACAATTTGTCATTGATAATCATGAATATGCTATTGAAGTTGGCGGAATGTATAATATCTACAATGCTCTAGCTGCAACTGCTGTAGCACAATATTATCAGGTAAGTCCTGAAAAAATTAAAGCTGGTCTAGCTTATGATGAAAAAGTCTTTGGTCGACAAGAAGTCATTCAAATTGATGGCAAACGTTGTACCTTAGTCTTAGTTAAAAACCCAGTTGGACTCAATCAAGTAATCGATATGATTGGTCTATCCCCTTATCCATTTTCTTTAGTCTGCCTGTTAAATGCTAATTATGCAGATGGCATTGATGTTAGCTGGATTTGGGATGGTAATCACGAAGCATTCGCTACTATGGATATTCCACAGGTCATTGCCGGTGGACAACGCCATCAAGATATGGCTTTACGCTTAAAAGTAGCGGGCATTGAAGAAGATAAACTAACTGAAGTGAAAGAATTAGATGATGTCATCGCTAAGATTGCTACTTTACCAACAGAAAACGTCTATATCTTAGCTACTTATACCGCAGTCTTGCAATTACGTAAAAAATTAGCTGAAAAAGGTTATATCAAAGGAGGAATGGATCGTGGCTAATTATGCATTACATCTTTGTCACTTATACGGTAACCTCCTAAATACTTATGGTGATAACGGCAACCTCTTAATGTTAAAATATGTCGCTAAAAAAATGGGTATTACTTTAACCACTGAGATTGTTAGTATTCATCAAGAATTTAAACCTGAAAACTTTGATTTGATTTTCTTTGGTGGCGGTCAAGATTTTGAACAAGTCATCGTTGCAGAGGATTTACCTAGCAAAAAAGATGCCCTTATTCAATACATTGAAAATGATGGCGTGATGTTAGCAATTTGTGGCGGTTATCAATTACTTGGTCATTATTATATTGGTGCCCACGGTGAACAAATTAAAGGAATCTCTGCATTGGATCATTATACCTTAAGCCAAGATAATCACCGATTTATCGGCGATACGAAAATCTATAATGAAGAATTTGACGAGACCTACTACGGTTTTGAAAATCATAATGGAATGACCTTTTTAGGCAAAAATGAGCGTCCTTTAGGTAAAGTCTTGCAAGGAAATGGCAATAATGGCCAAGATGGCACAGAAGGTGTCATCTATCGTAATGTCTTTGGTAGCTATTTCCACGGACCTATTTTAGCTAGAAATGAAATTTTGGCTAAACGCTTAATTCTCACTGCCTTAAAGAAAAAATATCCAAATGACACTTTTGAATAAATGAAAAACCTTACTGCTAGTAAACTAGTAGTAAGGTTTTTTAGTACATAAAAAATTTTCGCAATCAAAATCTAACACACCAAAACTTTTCACAAACGCCGTAACGATAAAGACTGTAAGAAACTAACCCTTCTACGTAAAAATATGTTAATAGTGCCCAGATTTCTTTTCTTGATTGTGGATCTAAACCAGTTGTCGGTTCATCCAAAAATAAGATAGCAGGTTGGTTAATTAACGCTCTGGTAATATCAACCTTTCTTCGCATGCCACCTGAAAGTTCACTATATTTCTTTTTAGCAAACAAATAGACTCCTGTTTTTTTCATCAATGAAATAATTGCCTGTTTTTCAGTTTTTTGATACATTTGCCCTCGTTAAAAACAAATTATCAAAGACGGTCAATTCATCATCTAAAACGCTATTTTGGAATACCACACCCATCGCTATCGTCTTATTTTGATTGGCATATAGAATTTCTCCAGAGCTAGGCATTAAGGTTTTAGTAAGCATTTGAATCGTTGTTGATTTTCCAGCACCATTTGTCCCTAAATAACCAGTTAATTTACCTGCTGCAATTTTAATATTTAGTCGATTGACAGCTAGCTGTTGTCCGTATTTTTTTGATAGATTTTTTGTTTCGATTAAGTACATTACACACTCACCTCGCTAAAATAATAACAAAAAAAGGACAGCAAAATATCCTTTTACGACAAGTGGTGAATATAATACGTTAAGTGGTATGGTAAATGAAAAAGATGCCTTCGATTTTTGTTTTTTTTGGATGAAATATAGAGGATTTTCCCCCTATATTTGGTTTTGTATGATTATTTTTCCCTCATATTTCCTTACTCTAGTTACTAATTTTCTAAAATTGTGTGCAAGAAATACAAGTCCCATTTCCTTAAAAATTTTTATCTTTGAGGAAATAAATCAAGGGGTTAATAAATCATGTAGGCTTATATACTTTTTGTATTCATTACCCTCATTGCATTTAATATTGCGATTAATGCCACACCCATGTCAGCGAATACAGCTTCCCACATAGTTGCAACTCCCACCGCACCAAGTGCAAGGAATATGGCTTTAACCCCTAATGCAAACACAATGTTTTGCATCACAATTTTCCTAGTCCTTTTTGCTACTTTAATTGCAGTGACAATTTTTGATGGTTCATCCGTCATGATAACTATATCAGCTGCTTCAATTGCAGCATCAGACCCCAAGCCGCCCATTGCCATGCCAATATCAGCTCTCGCAAGTACTGGTGCATCATTGATACCATCTCCAACAAATACAATTTTCCCCTTATGAGATTTCTTAGCTTCCAGATCCTCAATTTTTTCTACCTTGTCGGCCGGTAACAATTCAGTATACACCTTGTCAATTCCAAGTTGGGTTGCTGTTTTTTCCCCAGCTGCCTTCGAATCACCAGTAAGCATAACCGTATTTCTAACACCTAATGCCTTCAATCCTTTAATCGCATCAGCTGAATCTTCCTTCACTGCGTCAGAGATTACAATATTGCCTGCATATTTCTTGTCTACTGCAACATGTACTATTGTACCCATAGTCTCAACTTCCTGATATTTAATGTTTTCTTTATTCATCAGTTTGCTATTTCCGGCAAGAATCTCTTTACCACCAACTTTAGCTAAAATCCCATGACCTGCAATTTCCTCATAGTCTTCAATTTTAGCGATATCGACATCTTTGTTATAGACTTTCAAAATGGATAGTGCAATTGGATGACTTGAGTGACTTTCAGCAAATGCTGCATATTCAATCAATTCCTCATTTGTAAAATCAATTTGAGAGTTGATATTCACAACTTCAAATACACCCTTTGTTAGCGTTCCCGTCTTATCGAAAACAACTGTTTCCACATTGTTCAACGCTTCAAGATAGTTACTGCCTTTTACTAATATACCTCTCTTCGATGCTCCACCAATCCCTCCGAAGAAGCTCAATGGTATTGAAATTACTAACGCACATGGACAAGATATAACTAAGAACACTAAGGCTCGATATATCCATGTAGAGAAAGTTGCACCCGGGATCACCAATGGAGGTATGATTGCTAAGGCTAATGCTCCAAAAACTACAATCGGAGTATAGGAACGCGCAAATTTTGTTATAAATTTTTCTGTAGGAGCTTTCTTACTGTTGGCATTCTGAACCAGATCCAAAATTTTAGATACAGTTGAATCACCAAAATCCTTTGTTACCTCTATTGTCAAAACGCCATTTTTATTAATGAATCCGCTCAATGCATCGTTTCCTGGCTCGAGTTCACGAGGAACAGATTCCCCTGTTAACGCTGCAGTGTCAACCATTGAGTTTCCTTCTATAACCTTGCCATCGAGGGGAACTTTTTCTCCTGGCTTAACAATAATGATGTCACCTATGTTTACCTCTTCAGGAGATACTTTCCTGATCTCATCGCCAACTTTAAGATTTGCATGGTCAGGACGTATATCCATCAAAGCACTTATTGATTTTCTGGAGTGACCTACAGCTATATCCTGAAACAATTCACCTACCAGATAGAACAGCATAACTGCTACACCTTCTGGATACTCTCCAACGAAGAAAGCACCAATGGTAGCAATACTCATTAGAAAATGCTCACTGAATACCTGTCCACGGGCAATACCTTTTATTGCTCTTAAGACAACCTCTCCACCAACTATAATATAACTAATAATAAATAAGGTAAGCTCAAGCCAATTTTGGAAATTAAAGATGATTCCCACGGCAAATATTGCTCCACCGACCACAAGTCTTATGATTTCTTTTTTGTTGACACCTTCTTCTTCCTCTTCATTATTTTCTTTTATGTTGGCCTTAGATGTATCTTTCTCAAAAACAATCTTTACATCCGGTTCGATTTTTTTTACAATGCCTTCAATCTTCTCATTTAATTCAGTACGGTTGACTTTCGGACTTATTTCCATTGTTAGTTTCTTTGAAATAAAATCTACTGCAGCAAACTCCACTCCTTCTAAACCGCTTATTTCTTTTTCCATTTTAGCTGCACAATTTGCACAATCTAATCCTTCTAAAATTATTTCCTTCTTTAACATCACTACCCACCTTTACTTACTTTCTTCTGAAATATGAATTAATCCTTGGTCAAATATTTGCTTTACATGTTCATCTTCAAGGGAGTAGAATACAATCTTTCCTTCTCTTCTGCTCTTTACTAGTTCAGCCTGCTTTAAGACTCTTAGCTGATGAGAAATTGCTGATTGGGTCATATTCAATAAGAATGCAATATCGCAAACGCACATCTCGGATTCATCTAACGCCCAGAGTATCTTAATTCTTGTTGAATCCCCAAAGACCTTAAATAGCTCCGCAAGATCATATAAGGTTTCTTCTTGAGGCATTTTTTCTCGAACTTGGTTAACAGTATCCTCATGTATAACATCACAGTCACATCTTTCAGTTGGTTGAATTTTCCTTGCCACATTATCACCTCCGATATTATTTCAATTGTATACTTGAACAATTGTTCATATGTTAATTTTACTACTGCGATAAAAAGAAGTCAATAGATACTTGAACAGTTATTCAAGTGAACGAGCAATGTATTTTCTATTTATACTTGATGAGAGGTTTAACGATTAAAACACCGCCAGATAAAGGATAAAAAAAAGATATCTAGCATCGTTCTCTTGTTTGAGTAACCACACTAAATATCTTAATCAAAGCTTTGCTACACCTACATAGCTAATAAACGTTCAATATCAACCTGCTGATAATCACTGACAATTTCATCGGCTGCTGATAAATCCTGCTTAGGATAGTCTGGATTTGCAAAGCCAATCGTATACATCCCCGCATTTTTCGCTGCACGACTGCCGTTTTTCGTATCCTCAAAAACAATACATTCGCTTGGCTTGCGATGAATTCGCTTAGCGGCCTCTAAAAACACGTCTGGAGCCGGCTTGCCATGTTCGACTTCATCAGCACTGACATAGGCACTAAAGCAATCAATAATCCCTAGCTCTGTCAAATATTGCTCAATTTCATTTTTAGGAGAAGCTGAAGCTACTGCTAATGTAAAATTAGCTTGGTGTAACGCTCGAACCAGCTCTACTGCACCTTTGATTGCTCGAACCCCTGTTTCTTGGAAAATTGCTTTTCGTCTTTGATTCATCTCTGCGATATATTCCTCAACTGATTGAGGTAAAGCGAATTCTGCTTTCATCTGCTCCCACATATAAGTAAAAGTGGTGCCCATAAATTGATAATGATAGCTCGTTGCTACTGGATGTCCTGCTTCTTTTAGCATATCTGACTTACTTTTAAAAAAGGTATATTCAGAATCCACCAATACACCATCCATATCAAAAATTACTGTTTGCATCTAATTCAAACCCTTCAAATTTTCAGACTTATACTTATTATACCAATCTTTCTGTAATTGTTCTACTTCATCCCATTACCTTTACGACTTAAATTCTTATAAAATTACTTACCTAACGCAATCGATTCCTTTGTTTACGCAACAACAAACAGCTAATTTATAGCTAGTTTTCGTTTCAAAATTATTCTTTTTATTTTTTTCTAACTTTCGCTTGACTAACGCAACCGTTTGCGTTTAAAATATAGGTGAGTTAATTCAATTGGAGGAAAAAGATATGAAACAAATTATGCGCTTATTCGATGTAGATCCTTGGAAAGTAAGTACAACTAAATTGGATCGTACACATCGTCGTTTACAAGAATCATTAACAAGTATTGGTAATGGCTATATGGGGATGCGAGGTAATTTTGAAGAAACTTATAGTAGCGATCATCATAAAGGAACTTATTTAGCTGGTGTTTGGTTCCCTGATAAGACTCGTGTTGGTTGGTGGAAAAACGGCTATCCTGAATACTTTGGGAAAGTAATTAATGCTATTGACTTTCTAGCAATGGAAATTTTAATCAATGGTACCGTCTTAGATTTAGCTACCCTTGAGCCAAAAGATTTCTTATTAGAATTAGATATGCAAAATGGTATTTTAAGTCGTTCTTTTGTCGTTGATGTAGATGACTGCACTGTTCGTTTTGAATTTGAACGTTTCTTAAGTATTACAAAAAAAGAATTAGCATTTATTCAAGTGAAAGCTACTGTTTTAAAAGGTCAGGCAACCATTCAAATTAATTCAATGCTAGACAACAATGTAACCAACGAAGATAGTAACTATGATGAACACTTCTGGCAAGAAGTTGCTCAAGGAGAAAGCAATAACTTTAGTTATGTGACTGCGCAAACAATCGCTAATCCATTTGGTGTGCCACAGTTTACAGTTACTGCTGCAATGAAGCACAATTTTGAAAGTGAAGCTTTATTAGAAATGCCTTTAATGGTGGCAAATCAATTTAGTTTTGAGTTACAAACAAATGAAAGTGTTACTTTTGAAAAAGAAGTGATTATTGTAACTAGTCGCGATATTGCACCTGAACAACAAATTACTAAGGTAGCTGAACTATTTGACAATTATGGCAGCGATTATGCTAGCTTAAAAGCTGAACATCAAAACGCTTGGCAAAAACGTTGGGAATTAGCCGATGTCGTAATTAATGGTGACGAAGCTGCTCAACAAGGTATTCGTTTTAACCTATTCCAATTATTCTCAACTTATTACGGAGAAGACGAACGCTTAAATATTGGGCCAAAAGGCTTTACTGGTGAAAAATATGGCGGTGCGACTTATTGGGATACTGAAGCCTATGCAGTGCCACTATACTTATCATTAGC
The DNA here is from genome assembly GCA_020742395.1 of Enterococcus columbae. GTDB lineage: Bacteria > Bacillota > Bacilli > Lactobacillales > Enterococcaceae > Enterococcus_E > Enterococcus_E columbae_A. Next base: position 59,353 of record DYWZ01000018.1, on the reverse strand, counting down.
TGATCCAAGTGTCACAAAAAGCTTGTTAAAATATCGCCATAACCAATTACCTCAAGCTTATCACAATGCGCGTCAACAAGGTTTAGCCGGGGCATTATATCCAATGGTTACCTTTACTGGTGTAGAATGTCATAACGAGTGGGAAATTACTTTTGAAGAAATCCATCGTAATGGTGCCATTGCTTATGCGATTTACAACTATACTAACTACACTGGTGATACCACTTATCTAGCAAAAGAAGGGTTAGAAGTATTAACTGGTATTGCTCGTTTCTGGGCTGATCGTGTGCATTATTCTAAACGCAAAGATAAATACATGATTCATGGGGTAACTGGACCAAATGAATATGAAAATAATATCAACAATAACTGGTATACCAACTATATCGCACGTTGGGTATTACAATATACGCTAGAAAGCTATCGTAAATTCGCCGATCAAGCGATTATTGAAATTACACCTGAAGAACAAGCAAAATGGGAAGAAATCATTGAAAAAATGTACTTCTCTTACGATGAAGAATTAGGTGTCTTTGTTCAACATGATACTTTCTTAGATAAAGATTTACGTCCAGTCGCTAGTTTAGCTGTCAGTGATTTACCATTAAATCAAAATTGGTCATGGGATAAGATTTTACGTTCATGCTTTATTAAACAAGCTGATGTCTTACAAGGAATTTATTTCTTCGGCGATCACTTTACTTTGGAAGAAAAACGTAAAAACTTTGATTTCTATGAACCAATGACCGTACATGAATCTTCCCTTTCTGCTTGTATACATGCTATTTTAGCAGCTGAATTGGGGATGGAAGAAAAAGCGATAGAAATGTATGAACGTACCGCACGTCTTGACCTTGATAACTACAACAATGATACTGAAGACGGCTTGCATATCACTTCAATGACTGGTAGCTGGTTAGGGATTGTACAAGGCTTTGCCCAAATGAAGACAGCAAACGAAACCCTAAGCTTTGCGCCATTTGTACCAAAAGCTTGGCAAGACTATGCTTTCCATATTAATTATCGCAATCGCTTATTAGCCATTAAAGTAGATCAAAAACAAGTCACCGTGAAAAAATTAAGTGGAGATACTATCACTATCAAACTATACGATCAACCTTATGAATTAGTTGATACAATCACTATTGACCTAGCTTAATAGACACCCTTTTAGATTATAGCTAAAGTTGGTCCTACTACTTTGGCTATAATCTTTTTCTTATTCTATCTACTAGGCAATTATTCAGTTTTTTGCTATGATAAATACGATTATCCCAAGGAGGAAAATAAATGAGCATTACTGTTAAAGACGTTGCCAAAAAAGCTGGGGTGGCTACTTCAACTGTTTCTCGAGTGATTAATGATCATCCTAGTATTTCAGAAGAAACGAAAAAAAAAGTACGAGCCATTATGGATGAAATGGGCTATATTCCTAATCTCACTGCGCGAAATCTTGGTAAACAGATTTCTAATGCAATTGGCATTATTCTACCCCCTTTAGATTCTAAAGAACGACTAGGCAACCCTTTTTATTTAGAAACGATTGAAACGATTAACGAAGAAGCACGTAAAGCTGGAATGACCGTCGCGATTGCAACTGCCTTAGATTTTGAAACCCTATTAAGCAATGTGGAGCAAATGCATCGCCAAAAGCAAGTCGACGGCTTTATTTTGACTTATTCAGATAACCATGATCCAATTATTAATTATCTTATGAAAGAAAAAGTGCCCTTCACCTTAATTGGTCAACCTTATACTCACGAAGAAAAAATTACCTATGTCGATAATGATAATCAACTGTTAGGCAAGCAAGCAACCGAATATCTAATGCAACACGGACATCAAAACATTTTTTTTGTTACCAATACCACTCAAGAAAATGTTTACTTTGAGCGTTATTTTGGTTACCAAAAAGCCTTGATGCTGGCCAATCTACCCGTTCATCCAGCAGTAACCTTTCAAGGACCTGAAGATTATGTTAATTTTGAACAGCTACTAAAGGATAAAAAACCTACTGCTTTGGTCGTGATTGATGATTTATTTGCGATGCGGATTATCCAATTACTCAATCTTTACCACTATCAAGTACCTGAGGATTTATCCGTTATCAGCTTTAATAATTCCATCTTCGCTACCTTGGTTCATCCATATTTAACCAGTATCGATGTCGATGTAGCCGCCTTAGGTAAAATGGCCACTCAAAGTCTGATTGAAAAGCTGAATAACAATGAACAGACTAGTGCGCGAATGGTGGTTCCACACCAATTAATCAAACGAGAAACAGTGATTGCTATCAAAGAGTAAAAAATAGCCAGTATGATTGCAAACTGAGCCATTCATACTGACTATTTTTAGTCTCTCTTCTTATTCAATTCATTTTTGATATTGCTTTATTGATTAGCTACCTCTAGAATGAGATTAGCTTTAATTTAAAACCTGAACTATAAAAAAGAAGGAATCTAAATGACGATTGAAAAAATACTGCAAGCCAATCAAGAATTACTAGAATTATTAGAAATTATTCGTTCTTTCCAGCTACCTGATTGTTGGCTATGTGCAGGATGTATTCGTAACTATATTTGGGATTATTTAAGTGACAATAAATAAACTGCCAGCTTGCAGCATTCTGACATTGATGTGGTTTTTTTCGATCCAACAATCAGTTATAACCAAACACTAGCCTTAGAAAGAAAAATAAAACAGCAATATCCACAATATAATTGGGAGATTAAGAATCAATGCTATATGCATATTCATAGTCCAAATACAAACGCCTATCTAAGTGCAACAGATGCCATCGCTAAATTTCCCGAAAAATGTACAGCAATTGCTGCACGGCTAAATACGAACCATTCTTTGGAGCTATTCATTCCATATGGTGTAGAGGACCTCTTTAATTTTGTTGTGGCACCCACTCCTTACTTTTTGGCCGATACTAATCGTAGAAAGCTTTATAATCAGCGAGTTAAGAAAAAGAATTGGCAGCAAATTTGGCCAAATTTAACCATTGTATACTGTCCACTATAATTGGATTTTAGCAAATACCACTTACCCTTTTTATGAAATAATAAAGCGCTAGACCACTTTCATCTCTGTGGTTCAGCGCTTTGTTTTTTTATTTTGAAAATTCTCCACGACGGTATTTGTCGATTTTTTCATCTAAGCGTTCTAAAGTATCCTTTAATTCTTGATAACGTTCAAACAGCAATTCACGTTCTTTAATCAATATTTTCATTCGTTCATCAGCCGTTTGTGGACCTTCGTGATATAAACGCGTATAATCTATCAAGCTTTCTATCGATAGACCTGCACTGCGCATGCACTTGATAAATTCAATCCAATCTAAATCCTGGGCATTATAATTACGAACGCCATTTTTGCGCTGGATATCAGGAATTAAGCCAATTTTTTCATAATAGCGTAAGGTCGCCGGTGTTAAATCTAAATTTTCAGCCACTTGTGAGATATTCATTTGCTTCACTTCCTTAGGTCATTGTTTTAACATTTTAGCATATTTTTACCTACGTGCAAGGCTTACGATGTAAACAAAATACACCCGCTAAAAATACGTTGATTAACGGATGTATTGATTTGATAGATTTAATTTTGCTCTTGTTTGAATAATTCCTCAATGTATAAACGACGAACCTTCATCGTAGCGGTGCGCGGGATGTCTTCAAAATCACGGATAATTGGCGCATTTAAATGAGGCAAGTCCTCTACTTGTCGCCACCAAGCTTCCCAATCCATCTCACAATCAGGAGCTAAGGCAATTACTGGTTGGGCGTGACCTTGTTTATCGCGAACTAAAACGACTTCTGATAAGAAATCTAAATGATCTAATAAGAAATCTTCTAACGCTAGATTACTATCGATGTTTTCAATCAAATCAACCTGACGATCTTTTAAATACAGATGGCCTTGTTCGTCCATGCAGCCATAGTCGCCACTATCCCACCATGCACCATAAACATTTTCATTAAAACGTTGATCTTCTTTATAGTAAGTTAAAGCTCTACCTTTAGATAAGAAATGAATATGACCATCTTGATTGGGTGGTAAGACATTGCCTTTTTCATCGGCAATTCTAGCTTTGGTTAAATCACCTAAACCAACGCCCATATCACGAGCATTGTCCGTTGGTAAACTTTCAAGTGTATGTGCTTTTAAAATCATTGGACCACATTCACTTTGACCGTAAACTTGTAAAAAGATTGGATCAACTTGTTGACTAGCTTTTAAGAAAGTCTCCATGGTCTTGTTGTTAATAGCATCAAAAGTTGAGTGATAGTAACGAACGCTTGCAAAGCTTGCCGGTTGTTTTTGGGCAGTAAAACTCCATTGGACAAAATTATTAGGATGCGTTTCTAAAGCAATCGGTTGATGTTTAGCCAAAAGCTGTGCAACCTTTTCACCATCAGCAGTCGCTAAAGGCATCATTGGAAAAGCCATCGCCATCAATGAAGACACCCCGATATTAAAGCGAGAATGAACCGGCGAAATATGAAAGGCCACCAATTTTTTCTCAGCTATTTTGGTAAAGACGGTCTTTTGCCAGGTAGTTCGCCAACCCATTGAATGATAGGAATGACAAATTAATTTAGGAATCCCTGTTGTGCCAGAGGTATGGGTCATATAGGCAATCTCATCAGGACCTAAAGTTACCTGCTCAACTGGTGTAGCAGGACTTGCCAGAAGTTGGCTAACAGCAATTTTACAATCAATCCCTAAATTACTAATGGCCAAAACACGTTCTTTGGTCTCATCATCATAGATAATAAAAGGATTTTCTAAACGTTGGGCAAAGACTTCCATGGTTTCAGTTGGAAAATGATAGGAAATCATTACAGGAACTGCCCCTAGATAAGAGGCTGCTACTGCTAGTAAATAAGTATCAAATTTAGGACTTTTATACATGATCACTTTATCTTTAGCTTTGACCCCTAAAGCAGCTAATTGATAAGCACGTTTTAAAATGACTTCATGGCTAGCTTGGTAAGTACTAGCTAGGCCTAATTCTGGAAATGCCGGCAACATTTCATCCAAAATAATAGGTACATCAGGAGATTGTTGACTGGCTTGTTGATAATTGGTATACAAATTTAATGGTTGATAAGCTAAAATATCCATTCATCTTCCACCTTAAAATAATATTTATTTGTGTATAGTTACACGAATAGATTAATCATAGCACTTTTCCACTTTTATGAATACGCTTTTTTATGATTTTCCCGCTAAAAATTCTTGTTTTTGATAACAGTACTTAGCAATTTTCTCTTCATCTAAATGTACACCAATGCCAAGTGATCTAGGCACTTGGATTTTACCGGATTGCATACGAATAGGTTCAGTGATAATATCTTCGGCAAAATAATGATCAAAACCTGCTAAATCGGTTGGATAACTAAAATGGTTTTGGGCAGCAAAATGTAAGTGAAAAGCTCGAGCAATACCCGCTTCATACATACCCCCTACCCAAACTTTTAAGCCATTTTCTTGGCAAAATTTAAGCATAGTCTGAGCATTTAATAAACCACCTACACGCGGAATTTTTAGATTAATCACTTGCGCACTCCCCAAGGCCACGATGGTTTGTAAATCAGCTAAAGAGCGGACATTTTCATCGAGGCATAAAGGCGTTTTCAGAACTCTTTGTAATTGGGCATGCTCAGTGAAATCATCAATGGCTAAAGGTTGTTCAATCATTGCTAAAGCTAACTCATCTAACGCTTTTAACTCCTGCGCTTGCCCTTGATAAGCGGAATTCGCATCGGCCATCAAGCATAAATCAGGATACTTTTGGCGAATATACGCTAATGGTTGATAATCATAGCCTGGACGAATTTTTAATTTCACCCGTTGATAACCTTGAGCAATAGCTTGATCAACTTTTGCCAATAATTTAGCTAAATCTGTTTCAATGCCTAAGCTAATCCCAGGCTGTAAAAAAGGCTGACTATCCGGCAAATAATCGGCCAAACTTTTCTTAGCTAATTTTGCTTGTAAATCCATTAGAGCCATTTCTACGGCCGCTTTAGCCATCCGATGTCCGCGAATTTTTTGCATTTGTAAACAAAAGTCTTCAACCGTTGCCCAAGATTGCTGAAATAACCAAGGGATTAAATAATTGTGTATAATTTGGCGCTCTCCGATTAAATATTCGTCGATATAATCAGGATGTTGTAAAGCAGTTAACTCACCTAGACCGATTTGGCCCTCTTCATCAACTAATACAAGGATATCCACATATTTATCATTTAAGCAGCCATAACTCGTTTGAATCGGTGCCTTAAAAGGAATCTTTAATTGATAATACTGAACGGCTATAATTTTCATCTATTCACCTCGGTTGGTTTTCATGGATTGTTTTTAGCCATTGCATCACTGTTTGCTTAAAGCTTTCAGGTTGTTCTAAATGCACACAGTGACCGGCCTGTGCAATCACTTCAAGACTTGCTTTAGGATGAGCCCAAGCAGCAACTACTTGCTTACCAATTGAACAATATTTGCTATCAAGGTTGCCTGCTAGATAAAGTAATGGAAATGTGCCTTTTTGAGATAATTGAGGCCAATAATTTTGCTGGGCACCGCTACCCATCTGCATTAAACTCATCTGCATCCCATAGGCTGATTGACTAACTTTACTTAAAAAATTCGCTTGTTGTATGTCTAGGGGTAAATTGCGCTGACTGTTAAATAAAGCTTGCGCTTGCCATTTGGTCACAAACTCTGCCATCGAGCGACTTTTTAAAGCGTTCACCCATTTTTGATCATGCTTACGACGTTTCACTCGATCTTCTGCCCCCTTAATACCAGGAATTCCTGCTTCCATCACTAGACCTAAAACTTTGTTAGGATACGTTAAACTCCAAGCTAAAGCTACTCGACTGCCCATGGAATAGCCTAGTAAATAATAGTTTTCTAATTCTAAGTGTTGGGTTAATGACGATAAATCAGCAATTAATTCACTCATGGCATAGCGATAAGCCGGAAGATAAATGCTAGATTGCCCATGCCCTAGTAGATCAATCGCTAAAATATTCGCAAAGCTTTGATTTTTTAAGCAAGCAAATGTCTGACTCGTCCCCAAAAAACCGTGTAAACAGATAACTGTGGGCCGATTCACTTCAAAACCATTGAGCCATTCATACGCATATTCGGCTTTCCGAATGATTATTTTCATCGTTTCATTCCTTTACTTTTAGGAGATTTTGCTGATAAGTCGCTAAGATATCTTGCCAAAGTGCTACCGGTAAATCAGCAGTACTTTTGACTTCAATGAAAGTAGCTTGCCTACTGTCGCGACTTTGGGCTAAGGCCGTCAAAAATGTTTGCTCACTAGCTACTTGATAATAAGGGATTTGATATAATTGAGCAACTTTTTCAAACGATAAATCTAAAGCAGTCGCAAATAATGGATCAAAGTCACTAGGTGCTAGCTGCCGTTGAGATAAGAATGAAAAAATACCACCACTATTATTATTTAATAAGACAATCGTTACAGGAAGTTGATATTTTTGAATCATTTGTAACCCATTCATATCATGGAAAAGGGTCAAGTCTCCTACTAATAGATAAAGTCGTTGTTGCGTTGCACTAGCAATGCCTGCTACGGTTGAAATAATTCCATCAATACCATTGACTCCTCGATTCCCCCAAGTTTGATAAGACTGTTTGGCAACTTCGGCTAGTCGGTCCACTAAGCGAATCGCATTACTATTGGATACAAACAAATGCTCGTTTTCATTCACAAATGCCGCTAATAACACACTAGCTTTAGAATCGTCAAAAGATTGTTTAGCCAAATGATAAGAAACTGCTTGATTCGCTAATAGTTGGCGCTGTTGCCAAAAATTTCCCCATGTTTGTTGCAAAGAATGTACTGACTGAGCGACTAATGTTTTAGCAGCCTGTGTAAAAGCGGCAATCGACCAGGGTAATAAATACTGGCAAATATGCAACGGATCTGGCCAGCTTTGACTTTCATCAATTAAAATTTGACAAGTTGTCAAAGAAGAGAGTTTTTGTAAATAAAGCATGACATTTTTAGTTACCGGTAATTTGCCAAAGCGCAAAACAATCTCAGGTGTCGGTAAATCATTGGTCTCTTGGAAAATGACATCCGCTTGTTTTAGATAGTAAGGATTATCTATACCCACATTAGCTAATTGCGTCAATGGATCCCCGATAAGAGGCCAAGCCAGACTTTGTGAAAGCTCATGTAAATATCTAGCTTCTTGAAGGGTGCATTCCCCCCCTACTACAATCATCCCTTTTTGCGAGAAAAATTGGTGCCATTCAGTCGGTAAATGAGCAATCATAGCGTCAACCATCGGTAAATAGTGCGTTGTAAAGGTTTGTTGTTGCTCTTTGGTTAATGCTAAAGTCAAATCTGGCAATAATGGTTCTCTTAAGGGAAAATTTGCATGCACTGGCCCTTGTGGTAGGCGATTGGCGGTTAAAGTCAGCTGGTAAGCCTGCCAATAACTATAGCGCAATAAATTAGGACTATTTTCTGGTAAAGCCATTTGATTACTTTGTTTCACATGATCGGCATACAGCTGATTTTGTGACATTGTTTGCGGTGCTTGTACCTGATGTAGCTCAGGCGGACGATCAGTTGTTAAAACAACCAAAGGCACTTGAGCTTCATAGGCTTCACAAATTGCCGGATAAAAATTAGCAGCTGCCGTTCCAGAGGTACATAATAAAGCAACTGCCTTTCTTTTAGCTTTAGCTAGACCCAACGCAAAAAAGGCCGCTGAACGTTCATCGACATCGACATAACAAGTAAGTTCCTTATCTCGATGTAATAACAATGCCAATGGGGTCGAACGCGAACCCGGACTAATGACTACTTCTTTTATTTCAGCTTGTTTCAAGCCTTCAATAAAAGCCAAAAGATACTCAGTCATCACTTGTTGATGGTTCATTGATTGCCAAACTCCTTTTCATTGGTTCAAATTTTAAGGCCGTTTCCTGTAATTCTTCTTCAGCATTAGAATCAGCTACAATACCACAACCAGCAAATAATTGACCATAAGAATCTGGTTGATCTTTAGCAATGACTGCTGAGCGAATCCCCACAGCAAACTCACCTTCATCACTTAAAATCGACTGCCAGCCAATAGGCGCGCCATATAGTCCTCGATGAAAGCCTTCATATTGGCGCAACCAATCCATAGCGTCCTTTTTAGGCTCTCCACCTAGGGCAGGGGTTGGATGTAAGGCTTTGATTACACTTAAAAAGTCTACTTCAGCTTTACGTTTCCCTGCTAATGGTAAAAAGATATGCTGAATCATGCGATTTTTTAAAATCGTCCGTTTGCCAAGCGTTAAACGGCCTTCAATATAATCAGCTAGCTGTCTTTCAATTCTAGCGACTACGATTTGATGCTCGTGGCTATTTTTAGGATCATTTAGTAATTGTTCAGCTAGCTGTTCATCTTCACTGATAGTCTTGCCTCGACGAATCGAACCCGCCACACTTGCCGTTTGAAAATGCGTAGCCGTCGCTTTTAACAAACGCTCTGGCGTAGCTCCAGCAAAAATTCGACTAGCTCCTTCAAGGAAAAAGCGATAGGTATTAGGTTGTTGGCTAATTAAATTGGCCAACCAACAACTCGCTTTAAAATGACTTGCTTCAAATTGTAAGCGTCGAGCTAAGACAACTTTTTTTAAAGTGGTATTACTTTGGCGTAACTGTGCAATGGTTTTTTTAGCTAATTGTAACCAAGCCTCTTCTTCAACATATTGCCAAGTAATCGGTGCTTTTAAAGCCGGTGCTAATTTAACTTTAGCTTGCAAACTAGCAGATTGTAAGGTAATAAACGCTTTTTTTAACTGCTCATAGGCTACTTTTGCACTGTCTAAATCTTTTGCTTGGACATTATAATGAACATAAGTATGACTTGGTGTTTTTTGCAATAAAATAGCCGGCACTACAAAATAGCCTTGCGCTAATTCTTGCCAAATAGTAGATTGTCCGGCTTGTTCATCAAAAGCTAAACCACCAAATAAAATCGCTTGCGGTAGTTTAGATTCTTCAAAATTTTTGATTGGATTAATCGTTTGCCAACGACTAGCTAATTGTGCCTTGATTTGTTGTAAAGCAGCAATGCTCACTTCTTGATAACTAGCCAATGTGCCTAAGCCTAAAAATTGTTCATCTTGACTAGGCGTTTGCCAAAAAAATTTCGACCATTGTGCTTGTTCGGCTTGTTCAAATAAAGCTAAAAAATCTAGCTTGGCTATTTCTTCGCTGAAACTATAATAATAAGTCTCTTTTACATTTTCGTTGGTCAAATATTCACCTGACTTATTCAAGGAAATTCACTCTTTCTTGCGTTAACAGTTTTCTCTTTTGAATCTTCCCACTAGCAGTTCGTGGAAAATCTTTTACTAGATATAGCGCCTTAGGCCACTTATAACGAGCTAGCGGCTGTAAATAATCGTATATGGAAGTTAAATCAAAAGTATCAGCCTTTTGCGTATGTAATTGTAAAAAAGCAATTGGCACTTGGCCCCAAGTCGTATCATTTTCACCAACCACTATGGCTTCTTTTACATCGGGATGTTTGATTAAGTGTTGTTCAATTTCATTAGGGTAAATATTTTCCCCACCAGAAATAATTAATTCACTCAAACGGCTCACTAAATACAAATACCCTTCCTCGTCCAAATAACCTAAATCACCAGTATGAAACCAGCCATCTTCACGCCATCTTTCACTAAATTGTTGATGAAGATAATTATCGACAATATTGGGCCCTTTTAACAAAATTTCACCAATCTTTGAATCATTTAAAGTCGGTACAATCTTGCATTGCATTTTTCCTAATGGTTTGCCGGCTGAACCGATTTTTCTTAAGGAATCAGCAAAAGGTAACGCAAAGACTTGCGAACAACTTTCAGTCATCCCGTAAGATTGCATGACAGGTAATTGCTTTTTATGACATTCTTGCAATAATTGCAAACTAACAGGTCCGCCACCAAGCAAAATCGCCTTCATACTTTTTGGATAACCTTCATCAGGAACCATCGGAACTAAATCTTGGAGCATTTTAGTAACTGCGGAAAAAATAGTCCCTTGACCAGTTAATAAGTCCTGATGAATCCTAGCTGCCTCAAACTTAGCATATAAACGTAGGCTATGTCCGATCACTAAACTTCTAAGCACAATCGATAGGCCACTGATATGAAATAAGGGAACTGCACATAGCCAACAATCACTAGCATCCACTTGTAAACTTTCCTTGGTCGCTTGAATACTTGCTAAATGATGTTTAAATTTTTGCGGCACCCCTTTGGCATTAGCTGTAGTCCCTGACGTATACATTAAAGAGGCTACTTGCTCTAGACGATACCCTAAATCGATAGGTTGTATGACGTGTTGTTTAGCTAGTACTTCCTCAGGAATCGCCGTAAAAATTTTTAATTCAGGTAAGGCTTTGGCGATTTTTTCTCGACGATGAACATCCAACGTCAAATCTAACAACCCTTGACACTGACTATTTTTTAATTGACTAATCATTTCTTCAACGCTTAAACGCCGATTGAGGCACTGAATCGCCCAACCTAGCTCCCAAAAAGCCAAGGTATTTTCGATATAACCCAAGCTATTTTCGCCAAGAATTGCTAGATAATTCTGATCTAAGGATTTAGGTAGATAATCAAACCAAACGTGTGCAAGTTTTTGCACACGTTGATTTAATTCATTAAAGGTATAAGTTTGGTTTTCAGCATACAGAGCTACTTGTTCGGGGTGCTTTTGTGCTTGTTTTTGTAGCCAACTATGCAGCTCTTTATGGGAATTTTGGAAATTGATCAAAGTTTGGTTCTCTCTTTTCTTTGAAGGCATCGCGCCCTTCTTTTGCTTCATCCATTGTATAATACAATAATGTCGCATCGCCGGCTAATTGTTGAATACCCGCTAAGCCATCGGTATCAGCATTCATTGCCGCTTTAATCATTCGTAACGCAAGCGGACTCTTCTTCAACATTTCCTCTGCCCAAGCCATCGTTTCGTCTTCGACTTGTTCTAATGGAACTACCGTATTGATCCAATTCATTTCCAAAGCTTCTTTGGCAGTATATTGACGAGTCATAAACCATACTTCTTTGGCTTTTTTATGACCAATCACTCGTGCTAGATAGCCTGAACCATAACCGCCATCAAAACTACCTACATTTGGTCCAGTTTGACCGAATTTAGCATTGTCGGCGGCAATTGTAATATCACAAACAAGTTGTAACACATTACCACCACCAATTGACCAACCTTTAACCATGGCAATTACTGGCTTTGGAATCACTCGAATTAAACGTTGTAAATCTAATACATTCAAACGTGGAATTTGGTCTTCTCCTACATAACCACCATGACCGCGAACTTTTTGATCGCCACCAGAACAAAAGGCTAAATCTCCAGCACCTGTTAAAATAATAACCCCAATATCTGCACGATCACGACAAATCGTGAAAGCCTCAATCATTTCAGCTACCGTTTTGGGTGTAAACGCATTGTGCACATGTGGACGATTGATAGTAATTTTAGCCACTTTGCCATGTTGTTCAAATAAAATCTCATCATAAGTTTTGATTGTAGTCCATTCTCGCATTCAAACTGCTCCTTTATCGGTCTATTTTTTTCATACATTCTAGATTATACACAACTTTTGAAAAAAACGCTTAAAATTTACCTAAGAATTCCCTTAACTAGTCGTCGCTTAACTTTTCAAAGTAGCCACATTCACTTATAGTAAAGATAAGCGAATATTGCTACTAAATATCTAAATTAAAATCAATCATTACTTAAAGTGAGGAAAAACAATGAATTTACTCAATCATTTAGCCATCCAAATTCAAGAACAATCACCTGAAAAAGTCATTTTAACGATGCCCATTTCTGAAAAACATAAACAGCCCTTTGGCTATGTGCATGGGGGGATTAATGCCGTCTTAATTGAAACAGCTTGTAGTATTGGGGCTAATTTACACGTAGATAAACAACAGTTTTGTGTCGGTGTCGATTTACAAGTTAGTCATTTAAGCAGTACGCAATCAGGAACATTAACCGTAATCGCCACCCCAGATAAAATTGGGAAAACCCTACAAGTCTGGCAAGCAAGTGTCTATCTAGATAATGACAAAAAAACAGCGGTCGGCCGTTTAAGCTTACTCTGTCAAAATAAAACCAAGCAAACTAAAAACGAGTAAGCCTCATAAGCTCACTCGTTTTTAAGTCTGATTAATCTTTGAAAGATTCTACATAATTTTTGAAATTATCTAAAATTGCTTGCCAACCAGCTTGTTACATAGCAGGATCATTTTGTTGCTCTGCTTCAAATTTTTCAATAATTTGAGTTTCAGTAAAGTAGCAGATTCCAACCAATAACACAATTTCTATGCCTAACAATTAATACCAACGCACCACTGGTAAATCATTATTAATCCCATTGGTCATTAGGATTTGATGTAGTTCCACCACGCCATTATGAAATCCTGCTGCACAGCTGGCTAGGTATAATTCCCACATACGTACAAACCGTTCGTCAAACATTTCTAAAATTTCATCTTTATGTTGATTGAAGTTTTCTTGCCAACAAAGTAAGGTCTTATTATAGTGTAACCGTAAATTTTCTACATCTAAAATATGGAAATTTTGATCAGTCGCACAAGTAATCATTTCTCTTAATGAAGGAATGACCCCACCTGGGAAAATATATTTTTTAATCCAAGCATCCCCAGGATTTTCTTTCATGCCACTGATAAAATGCAGTAAGAAAACACCACCTGGTTTTAGTACCTTCTTGGCACATTCTATAAATAAAGCATAATTATCTCGACCGACATGTTCTAACATTCCTACGCTAACTATACGATCAAAGGTTTGATGATAACTTGGTAAGTCACGATAATCCATCAATTCAATATGTACAAGCTCTTCTAAATGTAGCTCTTTAATCCGTGCATTGGCTTTACGATATTGTTCTTCACTTAACGTAATACCCGTACCTTTTACACCATATTTTTTAGCTGCTTCAATTAATAAAAAGCCCCAACCACAACCAATATCTAATAAAGACATTCCTGGTTGTAAAGCCAATTTTTCTAAAATATAATCGACTTTATTCACTTGTGCTTGATACAAGCTATCATCAGGATGTTTAAAATATGCACAAGAATAACTCATCGTATCATCTAACCATAATTGGTAAAAATCATTGCCAATATCATAGTGACTTTGAACTTCTTTTTTCTGATTATTTTTAGTTACAGAAGTATAAATCAATTTTTTTAAGGCTGATTGATCAGTAGAAAATTTATCCATTTGACCTAAAAAATGGTCTAAAGCGTAATATAAATCACCATCAATTGTCAAATCTTTATTCATATAGGCTTCACCAAGAGCTAGAGAAGTACTGGTTAATAATGATTTCAAGGGGATATTTTTATTAAAGTGAACCGTAAATTCAGGTTTTCCTTGACCAATAACATGTTCTTTGTCGTTTATCACCACACGAAAAGGATATTGATCAAATTTTTTCAAAAAAGGAATCATTACATTTTGTTCTAACATACTTTCAACTTCCTAACATATCATTTAATTTTTCTTGTCAAATTAAATTCAGTATACTGAGTTTTCCATTTTAAAAAATTTAAATATGCCTATCACAAATGTTGTTTACAAAAATAGAAATGCATTTCTACAGAGCTAAATATGATTAAGATTGACAAAAAATATAAGATAAAGGAGAGGAAAACTTGGTGCATCAATTGTCACAGAAATTCAGTTTAAAACTAACTTTCTTTAAATTATCCGGATAACTTATTTTACCACGAATCATAGCAATTAAACAAATGATAAGAGTAAAAAAATACAAAATTAATCCACGCTAAAGCCATAGATTAATTTTGTATTTTTCTATTTTTTACGTACCCATTTTTGAAAAACGTGTGGATAGATATTCTCTTCATCCATCACACCTTGGATTTCTTCAACTAATTCAAACTCACTAAAATCAATTTCACCAATATAGGCATCACCAGTAAATTCTGCATCAATTAACGTACGGTAAATGACATCGGTATAAGGTAAAAATAAGCGAAAAATATCGCCACCGCCGCCAATATGTAGATTTTCTACAGATAAGACTTCTTGTGGTGAATGAATAATCGCGGCATTTTCATATAAAGACAAATTATTTTGACGCGTACATACATAAATTTGCTTATAGGCTTTAGAACGTTTACCTAGTCCTTCATAAGTTTTTCGGCCCATAACCAACGTACCATTCATCGTTTGACTTTTAAAAAAATTCAAATCATTAGGCAACTTCCAAGGTAGCAAGCCATCTTTACCGATTAATCCATTACGATCTTGTGCCCAAATTGCTATAATCATAACATCGACTCCTTTTTTCACATGAGTTCATTATAGCGAAATTTTATCTTAATCACAAATCAAAGTAAAACAACGTAAATAGACATTCGCGATGCTTTATGTACTGCGTGTAATAAGAAAATGAGCAAAAAATTAGGCGATAAAAAAGCCAAAAAATCTATTAATAAATAGAAAATTTGGCTTTTTTGAAGTAAACAATTACAAATTGGAAACAACAAATTAGTGCGTTGGTCGAGTGGTATTATCCATATGTGTTTTCACTACAAAGACATCCACATTAGCATTTTGAACAATAAAGTCAGTAGTTGAACCGATAAACAAACGAGTAAATGAGTTTGTACCACTTGCCCCCATCATAATTAAGTCGATATTTTGATCTTTGGCAATTTCTAAAATGGCATTTTTAGCACTACCTACTTCTAAAATCGTTTCGCAACTTACTTGATCCTTAGCAGCATCTTCAGCATAATCTTCTAAAAATTCTTTTGCTGTCACCATTAATGGATCGATTTCAAAGCCACCACCGTAGTCATGCATCGCAATTCCTGATGTATCAACTACAGATAAAACGATTAGACGAGCGTTCGTTTGCATCGCATAGCGTTTGGCTTTTTGATAGGCTAAATCAGCTAAGATTGAACCATCTACTGGTATTAAAATTCTACGATAATCTGTCATCGTGCATCCCTTCTTTCTTATGCTTTTATTTTATACCTATTGTTGCTGAATTCAACAACAAAATGCCTTGACTTTAAAATTTTTTTGTTTTTTTAATTCGGATTGATAATTTCTTCTAGATAAAATTGACCTTGTTCATAGCTAAATTTCAAAATAGAGCAATTCCCTAACCGTTGATTGCAATCCACTTTAGCCAAATGTTCCCAAACACGCATAAAATTACGACATGCGGCACCATGCGAAACAATTAATGTAGGTAAGTCATTATCAATTGTTGCCATAATCTCTAGCATAGTTTGATTGATTCTAGCCATGAGCTGTTCTTGACTTTTTTCACCATAAGCTATGAAAAAATCACCATACGGTAACGGAGGATTTAAAAATTCTGGTTTGCCTTCAAAACGACCAAAATTCCATTCCTTCAATCCTTTGATCCGCTGATACGGTAAATCGCAGATTATTTCTAATGTTTCACAGGCACGTTCTTGTGGCGAAGAAAAAGCTTGCCCAAACTGAATGCCAGCTTCTTTGAAATATCCTTTGGCTTGGCTCGCTTGTTGTTTGCCTAAATCGGTCAAAGGTGAGTCGCACCAACCTTGAATCTTCTTTAATTCATTGAACAAAGTTTGGCCATGTCGCATGAGATAAACCGTCTTAACCATCGATAAACCCCTTTTTAAAATAATAATTTTTTATACAAAATACACCTAATCATTGCAAAACGATTAGGTGTAGCCTTTTATTTCTTTGCTGTATCAGAAGCGATGATTTTCACATCACCTTTAATTTGCCATTGTTGGATGCCATTTGGTATGATGCAGCTTGTACCCATCTTTAATTCATATTCTTTGCCATCAACTACTAAATAGCCAAAGCCTTCAATTACTGTCATTAAAGTATAAGGTCCTTTAGCGTCAATCGTTAATTCACCTTTTACTTGCCATTCATAAACATTGAAAAATTCAGTTTCTAAATAAGTAGTTAGCGCGCTGTTTCCTTTACGAATCTCTTTAACAGCTAATTGTGGCGTACTAGCAGGTACAGTTGTCACATCAATAGATTGTTGAATGTGTAACTCACGTGTATTTCCTTGATTATCTTTGCGATCATAGTCATAAACACGGTAAGTGGTATCGGAACTTTGTTGAGTTTCTAAAATCATGATTCCTTTACCAATAGCATGAATGGTGCCGCTTGGTACAAAGAAGAAATCCCCTTTTTTAACTGGCACGCGTTTTAATAAATCATCCCAGCGACCTTCTTGAATCATTTGCGTTAATTCTTCTTTGGTTTTAGCCTGATGACCATAAATAATTTCTGCGCCTGGATTGGCATCAATAATATACCAACATTCTGTTTTTCCTAATTCTCCTGCGTGTTGTTTCCCGTATTCATCATCTGGATGAACTTGCACAGATAAATCATCTTCGGCATCTAAAATTTTAATCAATAATGGAAAAACCTCTTCACTTGGCTGACCAAATAACTCTTTATGTTCAGCCCATAATTGATCTAAAGTCATTCCTTGATAAGTACCATTTAAAATCACACTTCTACCGTGTGGGTGCGCACTAATTGCCCAATCCTCACCGATTTTATCACTAGGTAAATCAAAGCCAAAAACGGTGTGTAGACGATTGCCTCCCCAAATTTTTTCTTGGAATACTGGTTGCATAAATAAAGGCTCTTGCATCATTTAATTGCCCCTTTCAAATTAATCGTCTCCATTATAGCATAAATGACTAGACATTTTCTTATGAATTTTTAAATTTTAAACGGTTTTGTTTTTCTTGCATGTATATCGCTAATAATCGATCACGTTTTTCGATATAAGCTTGTCGATCATCACGAGGATGAACACGACTAGATAGAAAAATAAAGGCTTGTTGATGGAATGGATCAATACTTAAAAATGTGCCTGTATAGCCAGTATGAAATAAAAATGGCTGTGAAATTTCGCCTTTTAAATCCCAGCCTAATGAGCGAAAACCACTTCCTAGCGGTGTTTGATCTTGTAGTAACATTTGCACAGTTGCTTTTTGGAGATAATCTGCACCATAAGCTAAATACATTTGACAAAACTTAATTAAATCAGCCATATTGGCAAATAAACCGGCATTGCCCGCATGACTAGCCAATACTCTCGCTTTAGGATCATGGGTAATACCTCTTAAAACCTGACCCGAGGCTAATTGTTCAGTAGGCACAATTGGATAGGGACTGTTCTTAGGCAAAAAGCAACTAGCTATCATACCTAAAGGTGTTAAGACCTCTTGTTGAAAAACAGTCGTTACATCCTTTTGAAAAATCTCTTCTAACATAAAGCCCAATAAAATTGTTCCAGCATCAGTATATTTAACTTCTTTGCCTAAATTTTTTCCTGATTGCAAGGTTAAATAAGCGGCTCGTAATTGTTGGGCATCAAGTTGATCGCGATTTGGAATATACGTTTTAATCGCTGCGGTATGCGTTAATAAATGTCTTAGCGTAATCTTAGCATCAGTAAATGTAGGCAGATGTTTTTGCAAAGCATCTTCCCAAGAAATCCTACCTTTTTCATAAAGTCTAAGTAAAACACTGGTCGTACAGATTACTTTTGTCAATGAAGCGACATCAAATAGCGCTGTGGCTACCATTGGTTCACTTACGGGTATTGTCGCTAATTGTCCTAAACTTTCGCTAATTATTTGTCCTTGATCAAACATCCAATAATTCACACCTGAAAAAACACCTGAATGTAAATAATCGATGATTGTTTGTCTTGTTTTGCTATACACGTACCTCGCTCCTAATCAAAAAAATCGAGTACAATCAACCTATTCTATAAGAAAGACAGTTGATACTCTACTCGATTTCATTATTTTAACGTAAGAACCACCATTCAACCCCTACTGGATCGTAGATGGTTAAAATGCGTTTTTTGCTATCTAAATAGTATTCTTGCTGTTGATTGATTAAATGAGCCAACAAACTTTCAAATTGTTCATCAGTTAAAATAAACTTTAAGAAATCTAAGCCTAAAATTTGATGACTTGGTACTTTCACATTTTCAGTATCACTATCAACTACCGCTAAACTAAATGTGCCATCGGCTAATTGTTGAGTCGCTGATTTTTGTTCATCAAAAGTAAAACCTAGTATTTCTGTTAAGAATTGACACTCTTCATTTACATCTAATGCATGTAGCCCCAAACCACTAATTCTAGCCCCACTTGAAAGTGGCAATTCAGGATTCGCACCGGTCAATAAGGAAGCCTCATCCATTTTAATCGCTTCTGTCGTGCTTAAAACCAAACGATTCTCCTCAGGGTCGATAATCGTAAAAATACAATTTTCTGATGTAAAATCAGCATCAATAATTGGATAGTTAGCATGAACTAAACGTGAATAAATTGCTGCTAATTCAGCTAAAGTTGGCACCTCGATATGATAATGATTTAACCGTTTTACCTCACCAAAATGCTCTTTAGCTCTTGGAGATTCTTCCAACCAAATACGCTCATTATTAGCATCGGCAGCTGATAAAATGGCCAATTCATTTTCTTGGGTTTTTAACTTAAAGCCTAACATTTTACAATAAAAATCAATCATTCCATCACGATCTTTTACCCTTAAAGCAAACACACTTAATTGTGTTAACGGATCAAAACTAAATAAAGACATACTGTCAATTCCTCCCTATATTATCCTAAATTATTTTACTGAGAAATCATCATTATCGCAAGAAATATGAGGTTAAAAATCAATTAATCACAAGTCTTTCATTTTTTTCGATTAAATCACTTCTCTTTTATACAACTATTTAAAAATATCTATTATAAAAAAACACATATATAGTAGTCCATTTAGTTATCATTAAATATATTTTCATGTGCATATTCAGCTATATTTAAAGCAGAATTTTTAAAAATAAATAATCTAAAACGCTAAAGGAAAATTTAGAAATAATCTACTTATTTACTAACGATTCAGCCAAAAATATGTTAAAGTAGAATTAAATAAAAGGAGGGTTTTATTTATGGAAGATTGTATTTTTTGTAAAATTATTAACCAAGAAATTCCAAGTTATAAAATCTATGAAGATGATGTCGTTTATGCTTTTTTAGATATTAGTCAAGTAACACCAGGACATACTTTAATTGTCCCTAAAAATCATGCAAGTGATATTTTTGAATACGATGAAGAGCTAGCTAGTCAAGTTTTTGCACGTGTTCCTAAAATTGCTAAAGCCTTACAAGCTGCTTATCCAGAAATGCAAGGGTTAAACATCGTCAATAATAATAAAGAGGTTGCTTATCAAACTGTATTCCATTCACATATTCATTTAATTCCTCGTTATAGTAAACATGACGATTTTTCTATGCATTTTGGTAATCATACGGATCAATATAATCCAGAATTACTAAATGCCATCGCTAAACGTATTCAAACTCAATTTGAAGCATAGGAGGCAAAAGAAATGAAGGGATTTATTAAAGGTTTACTTGTCGGTTCGACAATTGGCGGACTGGTGAGCTTATTTACAACGCAAAAGCCTGGCAACAAAACACGGCAAGCACTTAAACAACAAGTAAAGCAAACCACTCAAAAAATTGCTGATGTCAAAGATAGCTATCAAAATGTCCAATTGCAACAACAAAAACTTGCGCAAACCGTTCAAACCGTTGTCCCTAAATTTCAAGAAGGTCTAGAAAAAGATTTGGAAAAATTTGAATTTCAGGCTAAACCTCGCATTGAACGTATCAATCAGCAACTTGCCACACTTTCAAAGCATTTAGAAACATTTAAATCTAGAAGTTAAGTAACAACTTAACTTCTAGATTTATTTTTTTACTTAAAATCAAAGGTGTCTGGATTTGGTCCTACACGTAAATCTTGATTTAATGAATGAATTAATGCCGTATCTTCAGCTGACAGTTCAAAATCATCTAATTGGGCATTACTGATTAATCGGGCTTTTTTCTTTGTTTTAGTTAGGAGCGCTATCTCTTGTTGAATATCCCATGTGAACTACTCACCACTTAGCTAAAACTATCGGTTCTTAACGCTTGAAGTGGGAGCTTCTTGGGAATAGAGCATACTTGATAGCTTATTTTTTCACTAACAGCGGTGTCTCTTATTTACCAAGCTATCCCCGTAGTTCCTACGGTTCTTAATTGTATTTAAGCGGATTGCTTTATTCGCAAGCCTTCGTTTAGAATATTGATACTAGCGTTGATATCACGGTCATGATGGGTATGACAAATAGGACAAGTCCATTCTCTAATTTTGAGTGGTTTCTTGCCATCTTTGTGTCCACATTCTGAACAAATTTGACTTGATGGAAACCATTTATCTATCTTGATGATTTCACGTCCATACCAGTCAGCTTTATATTGTAATTTTGCGACAAAACTAGACCATGACACATCAGAAATACTTTTCGCTAATTGATGATTACGCAACATACCTTTTGTATTTAAGTCTTCTATACAGATAATATCGTGATTTTTGATTATTTCTGTACTCAACTTATTTAGAAAGTCGTTACGCTGATTACTTACTTTTTCGTAGAGACGTGCCACTTTTTGTCTTTGTTTCTGATAGTTTCGAGCCTCATAGAGTTTAACACCTCGTTTTTTAGCTAATAATGCACGCCTAGACAGTTTACGTTGTTCACGTTTAAGCTTTTTCTCCATTTTTGAAGTGAATCTATTGTTATTGATTTTTTGACCATTAGAAAGTATCGCAAAATCAGTTATACCAAGATCAATTCCAATAGCGGAATTAGTTTTAGGAAACTCAACGATTTCTTCGTTACACAATAAGGAAATATAATATTTACCACTTGAATTAAGTGTTAACAACAATAAAAAAACAAGGGATACCCATGAAGGATCCCTTGTCTATTGCATGACTGATTATTTAGATTCAGCAGTTGAACTTTCAGATGATTCAGTGCTTGAAGTACTTGATTCCTTTGAAGAAGTACTTGATTCAGCTTTGCTTGATGATGAAGATTTCTTACTTGATGAAGTCTTTGTTGCATCCATGTAAGTAGTTAATACATCGGCAAAAGTCTTATCTTTAATCTTCACATTAGCTTTCTTCAATTCTTCACCAATTACTTTGGTTACGAATGTTGAATCATTTAATTTATTATCAATCGCAATTTTCTTCAAATCTTTTTTGTACTTATCCATGTCGTTCCCTTTGGCTTGGTTTTTCACCATTTTCACAACATAGTAAGTGGTTTGATAAGTTGAACTATCAGTTACAGCGATTGGGGTAGAAGAAATTTCACCGTCTTTTAAGGCAAAAGCGGCAGTTTTAACTTCTGAAGGTACATCAGCAGTAGTAGAGTCGAATTTCACTTCGCCACCTTTTTTCGCTGAGCTAGCTAAAGATTTTTCTTTAGCGATTTTACTGAAATCTGCCCCATCTTTTTGAGCATCAGCAATCACTGTTTTAGCTTCGTCTTCAGTAGATACTTGAATTAATTGAGCCGTTACTTCTGGATGGAAAGATTCCCAAGCAGTCTTGTAATCAGCATCGGTTAATTTCACATGTGCACGTAAACCAGCATCTAAAGCTAATTGTTGACGAATCGTTTTCTTAAAGCTTGCCTTAGTATAACCAGCTGCTTTTAATTGTGATTCAAAAGTATCACCGTATTGTTTCGCTTGTTCTTTATATTTTGCATCTACTTCTTTATCAGTGACTTTATCACCATAAGCTTTTGTAAATACATCATAAATAATCATGCTACGTACAACACTTTGGCTTGTTGAATTAGATTTAATTTCATTATAAAAATCCTCAACAGTAATCGTTTGCCCTTTCATTGAGGCAATAGTTTGGTTTGAACTATTTGAACAAGCTGCTAAACCAAGAACACTAACAGCCGCCAAAGTAGCTAATAAAGCTTTTTTCTTCATGGATTTCTACACTCCTAAATTTTTTTCACATTCACAACCATAACTATACCACAAATTAGATAAAAGTTGTGATTAAAATGGATAATTCGTAAAAATTTCATAAACTATTTTCGTTATTTGCTAAATCGTTTAACGTTCTTTAGGTACATAAAAACTCCGATTATCCATGCCAAAAATCCGATCAGTGTACTCACCAGGAGTGGTTTGGCGAATAGAAGTTAACATCATTTGCATAGAAGCATCAATATTATCAATTTGATGTAAAACTTCAGCTTCCATAATTCTTGGTCGAACAGGTGAGCCATATTCTAATAATCCATGATGGGCTAAAACCATGTGTTTTAAAACAATAATTTCTTCTTTGCTTTGATCGATTTTTAAAGCTAGACATGCTTGGGTAATTTCTTCATCTACTAACACTAAATGCCCAATCAAATTACCGGCAATTGTATATTCTGTCGTCATCGCACCACTTAGCTCTAAGACTTTACCTAAGTCATGTAAAATAATCCCCGCATAAAGGAGTGAAGCATTTAATTCAGGATATTCCGCAACTAAGGCTTTACCGATGCGCAACATAGATAAAGTATGAAAAGCAAGACCACCAGCAAAGGCGTGGTGATTGCGTTTGGCTGCGGGATATTCAAAGAATTCTTTTTGATATTTATTCAGTAAATAGCGCACAATTCGATTCCAATTAGGATTGGTAATTTCAAAAATGACCTGTTGGATTTCAGCTTCCATCGTTTCTCTTTTAAGAGGCGCTTTTTCCATATATAATTGTGGATCGTTTGGCTCTTCTAATTTGGCTAAACGCAGATGTAAAATTTTTACTTGTGGATTGCCTTGATACACTTCGCGTTTTCCGTTTAAAAACACCACTTTACCCGCTTCAAACTTTTGAATTTCTTCTTCTGAAGCATCCCAAAACTTGCCATCAATCGTACCGGAAGTATCTTGGAAAGTAAAAGCAATAAATTTTTTCCCATTTTTTGCCATCCGAACGTCCGCATTTTTGAGTAAAGCAAATAATTGCATTTCTTCATCGACTTGATATTCTTTAATTTTTTTCATACAAGGATTGTTACCTGTAAAAAACAAGTAAACAACTTCACATCCTTCCTACAGTCTATGCACTGATTGATTTAATTCCTGATAATAGCTTACCATTTCTTTATCAGAAGACAAACAAATAACTTGATAATCTTTACCAAATAATTGTAATAATTGGGCTAAGGCTTGTTTACGCTTTGAATCGTAATGGAGCCAACCATCATCAATAATAATCGGACAAAGGACATTCGGTAACTGTAAGGCTAAATACGCAAAACGCAGTGCCATAATCAATTGATCTTTAGTTCCAGTCGATAGTTGATATAAGGATTGCTCATCAACCAATAATTCATCATCCCTTAGATGAAGCTTACTATGCACTTGATTTGATAAAATAGCTAAATATTCACTAGCTAAACGGAGTAATTGCGGAAATTGATCCGTCGATAATTGACTAGCAAAATTTTGTAATTGTTGGCTCACTAAGTAATTAATACTCCACTGAGCTAACAATTGAACAATTTCGGCTTTTAACTGACTTTGCTTTTGATATAGCGTTAATAAATGATTATCGCTACTTTGTTGTTTTATAGCTAATTCGATTTGGGCGATAGCTTTTACTTGATTAGTGGTAGCTTCTTGATTATCCGCTAATTGTTGATTAATAATTGCGACTTGTTCTTCTAACTGTGTTTTAGTAATCGGTTGTTTAAACAAAGGTGTCACTATCGGTTTTAATTCTAACAAACGTTGCGCCATTTGCTGATTAGTGGCTTGTTGACGAAACCATAAAGGCAAATCATTAATCTGTTCAATCTGATATTTTTGTAGTAAAGGCTTTTGTTGATTAAACAAACGTTGCACTTCTTGTCTAGTGAAATTTAATGCTTCAGCAATCTGCGTCACTGGCTGCTTAGAGCGTTGTAACTTTTCAGCTTGCATTTGTTCATAAAACTCACGAATTTGCTGATATTGCTCAACAATCGGTAAATGTGCAATCGCAAGCCACTCATAATAAGGACGACAGGCTTGCTGCCACTGTTCTAAAAGTGTGCGCTGTTTTTTTAGCTCAGCTTGTAGCTGGGTTTGTTGTGCAACCAACTGTGTTTTTTGTTGCTGTTGAAGATTAGCTGTTTGTAATAAATCCGTAATTTCTTCAACTGTTTTTTCTTGCCAACTAGCTGGCAAAAGTTGGCGTAAGCGTTTCGTTTCTTGCTGACAACTTTCAAGTTGGACAATAATTTGTTGATATTGATCGCTGGCTTCGTCTAAAGTTTGTAAGTATCGTTGCCATAGTGGTTTTAAATCAGTTGGCTGAACTTTTTTTACTTTATAATACCAATAAGCAATATCCCCAATGGTAGCCAGAAAGAATAGCCACGCCCATTTAGGTTGAAAGACTAAACAAGCAAAACTCAACACTCCTAAAATTAACGCACCAACTACCAAGAAAAGTGGCGTTTTAGGCGGTGTAGATTGAAAAATTTCTGGATGGGCCGCTTCAAATTGATTCAAAGTAGCTTCCGCCTTCACTTGCTGCTGATAAAGATACTCTTTTTTCTCATTTAAAAGACTGTATTCCTGTTCTTTTTGACGTAATTGCCTTAAATCATCCGCATCAATTGTCCCTAAATCTTCTGTAAGCATTGAACATTTTGCTAAAGATTGTTGTGTGCTCTCAAGCATTTGTTCTAAACGCTGTAACTCACTAGCAGCTTGATAAACAAGTGGTTCATTTTTTAACAACTGGTGAATAGTTGCCTCTTGTTCTAAGAAAAACAGATAGCGCTGTGAACGTTGACTTTGCTCTAATTGAGATAACTTAGCCTCATGCTGTTGAATTTGTTCTTGTAACTGACTATATTCTTGATAAAAATGCTGTAAATCCTGCAAATCATGCGGATCAACCATTGAAAGTGGTTGTTTTTGTAAAGCTTGGTATTCTTCATACAAAGCAAAATGTAACTGTTGCTGTTGATAATTTTGCTTAGTATCCAACAACGCTTGATGTTCGCTAGCTAAAGTAGCTTGCTTGGCTTTATATTGCTTTAATTGCTGATATTCTTTAGCTAAAGCAGCTTGTTTTTGTTCAGCAAGTGAAATTTCTTGATTTAATTGATCATAAGCAACTAACTTCTGATTAATCGGTAATTTTTGGGCGCGATCAGCATAAATTTTTTGGTTTTCTTTTTCATAAGCTTCGACCTGTTGAAAAAGCTGTTGACTGCCAGTAATCCCCAAAGAAATCAAGGCTGATTGTAAAGCATTCGCCTCTAAATGAGCCAAATCGGTTAATTGTTCTTGATCAAAAGTAAAGACCTGTCTAAACAATGCTTCATTCAACGGACTAATAAACTGATAAAATTCTGCTTCTGTATAATACTGACCTTCTGATAAAATTTGCGCCTTTCCTCGATTGACTGATTTGTAGCGCTCAATACAAAACGTTTTTTGACGATGTTCAATGACTAGTTTGCCCCCATATTGACCATGATTTTTAGGCGTGTAGTCTCTTTTGCGCTTACTTTTTTTAGGAAAACCAAAAAGCATCGCCAAAATAAAATGATAAAGCGTAGATTTGCCGGCTTCATTTTCACCATAGAGTAATTGATTGCCGGTTGTGAAAGCAAACTGAAAATCACGATATTTACCAAATCCCGCAATCTCGACACGAATTATTTTCATTATATATTTCCTTTTCTTATCGTAATTCAGATAATCCCAGAGAATCATTGAATCTAGGTTGATTTAAGATATTTTTTTAATTCCTCAAGATACCCTTGATAAATCTCATCAAAATTTTCCATCGCCCACTGATGTAAATGTAAAGAAGTCCCTAAACGTTGGGCTAATAACTGACTCATAGTTTCTTGATGACTTGCAGTTGTTAAATCTTGATAACTAGCTTGATCCAATAACGGATAAACCGTCGTGTTAGTCGCTTGTTCTAAACAATCATAGATATAAACCTTTCTTTTTTGTTGGGCAAATTGCCAATTACAATGTTGCAATAAATCTTCCTTATTAGCTGTATGCAACCACTGGCTAGGTAAGGTTTGCGTATCGGTAAAAACGACCTGATACAAACCATCCGCTACTCTCTCAAAAGCTTGCATTAAAAACTGAGGCACTTCCTTTTGTTCTAGCACCTCTTTTAAAGAAAGCGTCACTTGCTTAAAAGGTAAACTTGCGACCTGCCTTTTTTCATATCGACAAGTTTGAGCAGTTAGTTCTGCCAAAACTACACTGGTCTGCTGCTCTTTTCTAGTATGCCCCTGTGGACAACCCGGGTAGAGAATCACTGGCTTTTGCTCCGATAATATAGTAGGCACATGAATATGCCCTAGCGCCCAATAATCATAGCCCTTTTGTTTCAAACTCGTTAACTGAAAAGGCGCATAACGTTTTCCTGTTTGCTGTCCATGATATAAACCGATATGATAATCGACCGCCATTCGTGTAGGAAAAGCTGCAACCATCTCTTTTTCTAGCCAAGGATGCTCATAGCTAAACCCGCTCACCGCATAGGTCTTGCCACTTTTGGTTTGTAGCGTAAAGGTTTGTACCGCTTCACTCGTAAACACATATACATTATCAGGAAAAGTAAACCAATATCGCTCTGGTGTATAATAATCATGATTACCAAAGCTCAAAAACACTGGAATCTCTGCCTGCGCTAATCTTTGCATCTGTTGATTGAATTGATGCTGAATATATAAACTAGGAATATTTTGATGAAAGGTATCGCCCACCAGCAATACAGCATCTACCTGCTCAGCTAAAGCCAACTCAACAATATTTTGTAACGTCTGCTCATTGGCCTGCATGAGCTGATTTTGCATCGTAATGCTTTCTGGTAACCCTTCAAAAGCTCGATCAATATGTAAATCTGCACAATGTAAAAATCGCACCGATCATCTACCCTCTCTGAACGAAATTAGCGAAAGTCTTACATATATCTGACTTTTCTACTGCTTCTATCATAACATGTTATGGCTAAAATAGCATTTTTTATACGAAAATTTGTTCGCTTTTTTGTAAAATTTGGCTTAAGTTTAACTGAATCCTCACAACTAGTCTAGCTCAATATCAAAATACGCAATAATTGACTGATTTTATTTTTTTACAGCAAGTAATAATCAAATAACCTCATCGTTAAACAAAGGTAGCTGACTACACTAAAAAAGCCAGGAAAATAACTTCCTGACTCACTCTCAATAAAATTCATTTAGCTATTGATAATCAGCCATTCGCCCACCCCTGAGCAAAACCAGCTACCACTTGATCCAGATGATTTACCGCATCCATTATTAATTGATCCACTGCATTGACTAACCAACGCTGCAATATAAAAAACGCAATTAACCCTACGATTAGTACCGCCCATTGAAATTTTTTTGACATCTGAGCAAAATCATTCCTCTTTTTCATCTAATACTATCCTTTCCCAAAACACTTCTGAATCAATATTAACTAAAAATAGTATCCCACAAAACAACTAATCGTAGTGAAAGTATTCCTGAACCGTCATTTTTTCTTCCTGAAACACAGATTGTATTGGGAAAATAAACTGCTACCCCCGAATATTCAGATAGCAGTTCTTTATCTCAAGAAATTACCGTATATTCTTTTAAAAATCTCTTTTTTGAAATCAATCGGCGATGTGTGAAGTCAATAATGTCTCCTTCATAGCCTATTGAATACATCGCATAGCCAAGGAATCCGCCACCGCCAGCCGAACCCATCGAGCCTAGCTTTAACATTTCTTTAGTTGATGGGTTCAATCCAGTTAAAAGAATTCTTAACTTGTTATCCACCCACACTAGATAATTCTTTTTAAAGCCCTCAATCACCCAATCAGGTCGTTCGCTGGTTCGACTAATTTCCCAAACCTCTGCAACTTCTCCATCTTTATAAATCGCTTTCATATTTGACACCTTCTTTAAGTAATCGTTATCGATTGCAACAGCCAGCCAAATCAGTCTAATGGATGATTTTTTAGATACAAATCTGCTGAAAAATTATCCTATTAGAAAGAATGTGGAATTCTAATTTTTACTTGAAATTTTTGAAAAACTTGTAAAGTGCTAAAAATTGCAAGGCATTTGTTAAGATGTAGAATCGTCTTTGATTCTATACAATAATTTACAAATTAACAAAAGCTAGCATATCCTACACCAGCACCAGCCCAATATCCAATTGGACCCATAGCACCAAAACCTAATATAGCTGAACCAATTGTTCCTGCATAGCACTTTGTCCAATTTGTCCCTCCATAAATACTTTCTAATTCTTTTGAATCTAACATTTTAATATTCTCCATGTTCATTAAAATCACCTTTCCTTTTTCTTAAGTTCATTCCTACTGCAAAGATTATCAATAATAACCCTATTAAATTACAGATATTTTTATCAAATGTCGATGGATTAAAAATATTATATATTCCCATAGAGAATAATATAGCCACCCAACCATATTGTAGATATTTTTTCATACAGAAAACGCTCCTCTAAAAATATCGTTTTATTATTACCTAATAGCACTTTACAAGTTTTTCAAAAATTTCAATAAATACTATTACCACCTATATTTAAATCGATTTTCTTACTTACAAAATTACTAATAATCACTTGACCACATTGCAATAAAAAATCGAATATTATATAACTTATCAGTGATAAAACTATAAATAGAATCTTAGCCCTGCTCTATTCAGCGATAACTCCTAATAAAACTTACATTCAAAGTCAGGAAGGAAAGAAATGAATGAATTTTCCCTAATAGATAAGCTAGGGGGGATACAACAGTAAATGCTACTGCACGATTTCCAATCCCCACTCCCAATGTTGCGCCAGATATTTCTCCTATGATTGCATATTCTAATGTATTAAAACCATTATCACTTAAACAATCTTTTTTTACTATACCCCCGTAGCTTTCTCTATTTGTATATTTTTTTAATTACTTAAACAGCAATTTAATTCAATGTTAAATGTTCATCAAAAAATGTTTTTAATTGATTAGCATCAACTCCTCCACCAATCCAACCAGCTACAATTTTTCCATTAATAATGTGCAAGATTGTTGGTGTTCCAGGAATACCAATTTCATTAAAAATAAACTCAGCATCTTCTTCTCCAAAAGTATCCGAATCTGTGTTATAATACTTCAATTGTTGATTTATCATTAAGTTAAATTCTTTAATCACTGGTGAGAATTGTCTGCAATAGTAACATGTTTCACGACCAATATAGATATATTCGTCATTTATACTACTCTCTAGCAAACTATTTCTGAATTCTTGTGTAGTAATTGGAGACAGGTCAGCTACATTAGTCAAATACTCTTTCTGACTTACTTTGGGAATAACTGCTGTTTCCTCTACTGGATTATTGTTGGGTGTTTCATCTGCCTGAACACCGATTGATGAAAAGGCTAAGGACAACAGTAACGCTACTACTGCTGTTACAAATTTTCTCTTCTTCATTACTTCTTTCCTCCTACAAATTAAATATTTTATCTAAAAAATAGTTCAGATAGGTGGTTGTATGTGTAATAAGTGTAACTCTCCCCTCTAAACCATAAGATAACTGTTTTGCTTGTAACTCATTGACGGAAACCAATGATTCTACTTTAAAATAGTTTCCTTGTTTCGTTCTAGTAGCACTAGTATCTATACTTTGTACCTTTGCTTCTAATACTAATTTGTCTTTAGCACTATCATAGGCTGTAAAGCGCATCTTCATTCCTTTTTGAATATGGGTGACATCTCTAGCAGAAATATAAGACACTAGTTTAATCCTTTTCACTTTTGTAATAATAGGATATAATTGCGCAATGACTGTTCCCGGTGATACAAATTCATTATCAGTATCCACAATATGTAAAACTCCACCAGTCTGCGCGTAAATCCGATTTAATTTTCCTTGTTGCTGTTGTAATTGTAGATTATTCTCTACTTCGGTTAACTGTTTTTGTAAGGATTGTTTTTCTTGCTCCGTTTTTGCAATAGTTTGTGCTTTCAATGAAGCTGATTGATTAGCAAATGTATCACTCGCTGCTTGCTGAACTCCTGAGGAAGCATATTGAATTTTATATCCTGATAAACTATTCTCAAGACTTGCAATTTGACTATCAAGTTGTGATAATACCTGCTGTTTGATACTATCAGCATTTTCTTGTCCCATTTGTTGATGATAACTTTGATATAAAGTATATGCAGCATTTTGCTTATTTAACGCTGTTTGATTAAGTATCGCTTGTTTAGCTTGCTGGTAATCAT
This sequence comes from Enterococcus columbae, assembly GCA_020742395.1. Lineage (GTDB taxonomy): Bacteria > Bacillota > Bacilli > Lactobacillales > Enterococcaceae > Enterococcus_E > Enterococcus_E columbae_A. The sequence continues at coordinate 28,016 of DYWZ01000018.1, read as the reverse complement.
TGAGTTCGTTTTGCAATTCATTCATAGCGTTTTGAATAGCCTGCTTTGCCTGACTTGCAGAGATATTTTGTGCTTGAATATTAGCATTTTGTTGCTGAACACTCTTTTTAATAGTCTCTACTTGCTGAACATAATCTAAGTAGGTTTGCTTATAGCCAAATGCATCATTATCTTCAAATAAATTTTTTTCTTTATTCAAACTATCTAATAAAATTTGTATTTGATCGATTTGTTCTTTTATTTGTTTTTGTTGCAATTGTAAGGTGGAAAGCTGAATTTCGCCTTCCTTTCCCTGATATTCTAATAATAAATCGCCTTTTTTAACTTGCTTATTTTCTTTCAGATGATTAAGAATGATTTTGTTACTACTAGTTGATTGAATATTAGTAATTGTACGATAGGCTTCAATGCTACCAGTAGAAGATACCACGACTTCTTTTGTGGCAAAGATTGCAAAAACTACTAGAAAGCAAAAGAGGCAAAAGGTAGGGATAATAATTTTGCTAGCAAAATTATCATACCGACGATGATAAAATTCGGCACTTTCAAAATAGCGTGGATCCAAGTATTTTTCCTCCTAATAATTCACTAAATCATAATAAAAGCCTTGATGAGCTAATAACTCTTCGTGTGTGCCTTGTTCAATTAATTTTCCTTGATCAAGTACAATCACTTGTTCTGATTTTTCTGCAATTGTTAATCGATGTGCAATAAAGATAATTGTTTTGTCTAGTTTCATTAAATTATCAATAATTTTCTTCTCGGTTAGAATATCCAAACTACTCGTTGCTTCGTCCAAAATTAATATCGGTGCATCAGTGAGTAAAGCTCTTGCTAAGGCAATTCTCTGTTTCTGTCCACCAGAAATTCCAGCACCATCAGAAGTTAGTTCTGTTTGATAGTTTAAGGGCATATTCTCAATATCCGTACGAATTTCAGCAATCTCTACCGCTCTTAAAATATCTTCTTGTGTTGTTCCCTCTTTAGCCCCCAATAGTAAGTTTTCTAGAATTGTTCCATTGAAAACATAAGGCTGTTGCGGTAAGTAATTAACATGACGACGTAAGGCAGTCTTATCTATTTGATTCATATTCGTGCTATTTAAGCGCACTTCTCCAGTATTTGCTTCATAGAAGTTAACCATCATCTTAGCCAAGGTAGTTTTGCCTGAACCAGAAATGCCAACAATCGCAACTTTACTATAGATTGGAATTTCTAAATTAATTCCAGATAAAATGTCTCTCCCATAACCATATTTATAGCTTACATTTTCAAAGCTAATCGTTGACGGTGTATCCGGTAATTCTTTAATCGCTTTTTCATCTTCAAATTCTGAATTAACAAGATAAACTTCATTCAAACGATTATTGGCAACGTGAGCAGTTTGTAATTTGGTTTGTAAATTGATGATATTTTCTAATGGATTGGTAAAATAGATAAGTAGCGTATTATAAGTAATCAATTGCCCCATAGATAATTGATTATCCATCACTAATCTAGCTCCCATCCATAATACAAAAACATTTAAGAGTAGCTGCGCTAACTTTTTCAATGCTTTTTGAATGCTTTCCGTTTTAGCGTAGCGGAAAGACTTCTTTAGATATGACACAAATTCTCTATCTACCTTTTGATAGCTAGTATGTTCACTAGTTAAAGATTTAATCGTTTCAATGCCATTAATATCTTCAATAATAGATGATGAAAGGATTGCATTAGCTTCCATCATTTCATTATTCATCTTTTCAAATGGCTTCATAAAAGCAAAAATAATGACAGAATAAATCGGTAAAGCCAATAAGCTAATAAAAAATAGCGTCGAACTTTGGAAGAATAAAACGACTGAAATGATTAAAACAATCGATACATCTAAAAAGATAGAAAGAATCGTACTAGCTAAGGCATCAATAATATTATTTGCATCGTTAAATCTAGAAATGATTTCTCCTGTTCTTCTAGTTGCAAAGAAATTCATAGGTAATTGAAAAACATGCTTGATATAGGATAAAATCACATCAATAGATAAACGCTGTCCTAATATAATCAACAAATATTCCTGTCCATAAGATAGAATTTGTTGCAATACATAAACAACTAACAGACCAATTGAAATAATTCCTAAAGTATTTTTCATCTGATCAGGCACATAGGTATCAATAATCGATTGTAAATAATATGAACCCGTAATGTTGATAATGGTCACAAGTAAAGTAGCCAGTACAATGTTAGCAATTAATCCTTTTTGTTTTGTTAGTAGAGGGATAAATGCCGTAAGCCCTACTTTTTTATCATTATGTGGTCGATATGCAGGTGTAGGTGCCATAAATAAAGAAACCCCTGACCACTCTTTAGCAAATGCTTCTCTAGTTAGCTTGGTCATCTTAACTAAAGGATCCGGATCAGCAATATAAATATATTGCTGATCTGCTCCTGTAACTACATAATAATGGAGTAACTTACCTTCTTTTAAAACATGAGCAATAAAGGGATAAGGAATATCAGGCTCATCAAACAATGTCATGTCCGCTTGAATGACTTGTGTTTCAAAGCCCAATTCTTCAGCAACTTTCACTAAGCCTAAAGCGGTGGTACCCTCCAAGTTTGTTTTGGCTTTTTCTCTTAGTGTTGCCAAGGAATAATAGGAACCATAGTAGCCAAAAATCATTGCTAGAGAAGCTACGCCACAATCACGCATATCCACTTGTGGTCTATAATGTTTCTTAGTGAATTTCATTTCATGTCTCCCTCAAACAGTTTATTTGTTAAAACCAAAATTTAATTCCAGGATTAATAATGGATAATAATTTATAAAAAATAGTAATCACTCCCTTCAAAAATCTTTATTTTTTTCTAGGTCTAAACAAAATTGGCACAGGTATGATTTTTAGTGCATTTAGTAAAAAATTGTTTCCACCATTAACTCTTTCAAGTTTATAGGTATTTAATTTTTGATATTTTTCCATTTTGGTTCTCCTTTCAAAACATTTATCTCGTTGACAATCATATTATTGTATAGTTATTGAGCGAGTGGGAAAATCATTCTTAAAATGCATAAAATCCTTCTTTTAAGATATGCTGTCCTTTGAAAATTTCATTCAAGAATAGATTTGTGGGTGTTCAGGAATACTTTTTGGGGGTTTTTATGGATTTAGAGGAAAATTGCCAAAATTCGCTCAAAAAAATTTTTTATAAAATGCTGTATTAGCTAATAAAATATAACTCCACTTTGAACAATTTTGTATGTTATCACTCAAAATCCCTGAAACATCATTTCTAAAAAATTTTTACTGATAGAGACGCACTTAAAATTATTCATGCTATCTGAATCTCCCAAGGTAAGATATAATTCTTTCGTCACACGACCTGTCTTGTTTTTATATTTACCTTCAAGACTTCGATTTATTAAGCAATCTCATCCACCATTAGCCTGTTTTCATTTTCTGTTCGCAGGATTGTAGACTTTGCTATACTGCTTTCTACCCTTAGACACTAATGCTGTCGGCTTGTGATTCGTTATACTTGGTAGTAAATACCCGTGTCTGTACTTACACCAGAAAGAAAGTGCACCATACTTGGTACACCATAAAAATCAAACTCCTTGAATGGTAGCAAGGAGTTTGACTTTATTATTTATATTTATTCTTACTGTGAATTAGCCCAACCATTATTAATAACGGTATTGATAAATCAAAAAATAAATACGTTAAAAAATGTTCTTTGTTACTAAAAGGATTATATAATCCTAGTAAAACGATTAAAGTATAAGAAATTATAAAAATATCTAATTTATCTAATTTATCTAATTTTAAAAAAAGTAAATACTTTATTATCTTATGGAGCATTATATCCTATAACACCACCTACTAAACCACCTACTAGACCACATCCAGCCATAGCCCATGGTCCACTAGGAGTACAGTACTTTACTCCGGTTGTTGCTCCAGTAAAAGCGCCCGCTAATGTATTCATAGCTTTACCACTAGCTGTTATATTTGATAATTCTTTATTTACTAATTTTTTATATTTTTTTACTGTTACCATCATTATTCTCCTTCTAAATGATTCTACTTTTTAAACGTATCAATTCCTGCTGCTAATGCTCCTAACGCCATACCATAAAAGCCACCTACTACAGCACAAGCTCCAGCTGCTACTCCTGTCGGGGCACATATTGCAGCTCCTAAACCAGCACCTCCCATCGCACCTTAGCCCATTCCATAAATAAAATTCTTTGCAGGACCTCCTCCTACAACTCTCTTCATTTGTTTTTCTGTTAATAATTCTCTTGTTTTCATAATATAATCCTCCATTATCTATAGTATTGTCTCTTTGACAATCATATTATTGCATAGTCATTGAGCGAGTGGGGAAATCGTTCTTAAACTGCTTAAAATCTTTCTTTTAAGAGATATCATTCTCTGAGTTTTTCGTTCAAGAATAGATTTGTGGGTGTTCAGGAATATTTTTGGGGAGATTTTTTATGGGTTTAGAGGAAAATGACAAAATTCGCTCAAAAAAAATAAAAAATATTTTAGGGAATAAAAAAAGAATAGTCAAGCCAAAACAAATGAGCATTGAATATTCTTTTAACGTATAAGAATAAAGGAAGCATCCTAAAACATGGTATTCAGAAACGCTTTAATCGACTTGGTTTTTGATGATGAAAAGCTTCGATGGACCTCTTCAGTGAAATAGACTTCTTTTGCTTTAAAGTCAGTTTTTTGAACATTTTTCAGATTGGCTAAACATGAACGATTAATTCTAGTCAGCGCTTCGTATTTCTCCTCAAAATCGGTTAATTTACCATAAAATTCATACTGACCATTTTTAGTGATCAAAGATAAGCGATGCGGCATAGGAGAAGCTTCTAAAAAATAAATGTCATTGATGTCAAAAGTAAAGGTTTGTGAACCTATCGAAAATACAAAGGCTTGATTTTTTGAAACTTTCGCTGCATCAATTCTTTCTTGCGCTAACAATAATAATTCGACAATTTCTTTTTTGTATTCATCATAATCTTGGTCTTTTTGAACAAAACCTAATGCTTCTAGTTTTCTTTTGAAGGTAATCGGTAGTACTTCATCATGAGTAGTTACAAAAATAATTTTAGCCTGAACATCATGTTTTCGAATCATTTGCGCTAATTCCATTCCATCCATCTCTGCTTTTAAATCTACATCTAAAAAATAAATGCCTTGCTTGGGATGAAATTGTTTTAAATAAGTCTCCACTTCTGAAGGTTTTTGCGCAGATAACACGACTTCAAAGATTTCATCATGGAAAAGTATAAATTTATCAATCACTCTTTCTAACTGATGTAATTGTAAAAGGTCATCTTCGCATAAAATAATTGGGTATTTCATAAGTCCTCCTCTTTTGCTATAAGAACAACATGGGCAATGAATTGTTCTGCTTCCATTTGATAATTGACAAACATATTTTCATTTTTTCTATTAATTTCTTCTATATTCGATAAACCTAAGCCACTATGCCCTTTTTTGGTGGTAACCCCTTTTTGTGTTAATTGGTTAATCGATTTTTTAGCTTGATTGCAGCTATTAATGATAGAGATTTCCATTTGTTCTTTATCCTGATAAATGGCAATGGCTAGCTCTTTTTGTTCACTTTCTTCCGCAGCTTCTAGCGCATTATCAATTAAAATACCTAGAACCCTCACAAAATCAAAGATATCCATCGGTATGTTTTGAATCACATTAGGACATTCAAAGGTGCAGTGAATATATTGTTGGCTTGCCTCATACATTTTTGATAGTAATAAACTTTTAACATATTCATTTTTCACATTTTTTAAATAACGATAGGCAAATTTATCGGTTAAATAAGGCTGGGAGTAATGTTCCAGTGATTCTATTTGTTCCTTCAATGCTAAATCTTGATGAAGGGTAGCGCGTTCCTTCAAGCTTAGAAGTAAATTTTTATAATCATGTCTAAATCTGGCTGATTGTTCCTGATCTTTTTCTAAAGAATCGGTATATTTTTTTAGATAAATCAGTTCCTTATCTTTTACCTTTTGTTCATATTTTTCTTTTTGCTTTATAGTCAACCAAATAACCAAAACTGAAACAAAAAGGGTTTGAAGCACCAAAAATATTAAAATACCTAGTACAAATTGATCGAAAATCTCTCGTTTATGAGCAGTATAGCTAATAAATTCAATAACAATAACAATGTATATTTCCAAAAATACTGTTAATGTTGAACTATATTTTTCTATTATTCTTTCTATATCAAATCTCTTATATAAATAAATAAATATAAATGCTAGTAAATAATCTATCCCAAGATTTTGAAAAACAAAGCTAAAACCAACTTTATGATAAGATGATGGCCAATTATCTATTAGAGTAGAGCTAATTATAAATGTAGCAGATGTTAATAATGAACATACCAAAACTTTATTTATAGCTAATGTTTTTTCAATTTTTGATTTTTTTAAAATATAATATCCAAAAATAATCGGTATATACTCTGTAATCCAAACAAATAAACCTGTAAAAAATTCAACTAGTACCATTAAAATCATAAACCAGTATAGTTTATTTTGTATTTTATTATTTATTTTATAAAAAAAATAAACAAAAATAAATTCTCCTAGCAACATTCTTAATAAATAAGCCTTAGTATCAATTATTAACAATTAAAGTTCTCTCCCTAATTTTATTTAAAAATTGACTCTATTCACATTTTCTAAAAAAAGAAAACACACATTGAGCTAAATTTGAAGCAGGTTTTCCTTTTTCTTTCGCATTTTTCCCACCAATAACCCTTATTAATTCTTTCTCTGAGTATTTTTTCCATTTTAAATCCATTTTTTTCATTTTCTTCATCCTTCCAATGATTGATATGCTCTTATCATAATAGATGCTTAAGGAAAGGAGGAAAAAACTTCCTGAAATGGCAAAAATCCTTCCTGAATCAATATTGGTCGGTATGAAAAAATCCCCACAAACATTTTGAATCATTGTTTGTAGGGATTCTCGTTCGTTTACAAATGAATTATCGGCTATTGATATAATTCGTTAACTGGAGCTAAAACAATTCGGTTTAGCTCATTAATTAGTTGACTGAAAGCCTGTTCCTTCATCATTAAGGCTGAAACTAAGGCTTCTTGTTGAATTTTTTCTGTTAGATTTTGCGCTTTAGTCGCATCCTCATCACTCATTTCTTCGCCAGCCATCATTTTTTGTTGCATCGCTTGTTGGAAAGCTTGGAATTCTTTGAACAGAGCATAGGCAGCTTCGTTTTGCTTTAATTCTTCAAAAGCAGCTTTTAAAGCTTTGAATTGTTCTGTTTGGCGTAATTCACGCTCTAATTGATTCGCTGTGTCATAAATGTTAATCATACTAGTCCCTCCGTAGATTGATCTATTTGACTATTATTTTAACATATTTACGCATTTATTGTCCCTTTATTTTATCGATTAAGCCACCAACTAATTGATCAAAGCCATTTTTTACCTTCTGTCCAAAGTCGTCCAAGCCTTCTTTCGCTTTTTGAGCGAAATCATTTACCTTATCTTTGACCTCTTGCTCAGTGGTTTGATTTTGGCTATTGGCTTGTTCTGGAGTCATCACCTTACCATCTGTCTGATAGGCATCTACCACATTAAAGCTAGTATTTTTCGTATAAGGTAAAATCCCCTGTGCCTCGGCTTTAAAGATCTGCCCGACTCCTTGGCCACTTGTTGAGGTGAGATAATGTTGATTGGTCGTTTCTTCATAACCAAGCCAAGTGGAAATCACTACATCTGGCGTATAGCCGACAATCCATTGATCATTGACCTTACTTGCATCAAAATTCGTTTCGGTAGTTCCGGTTTTGCCTGCGACTTGATAGCCATAAGGTTGTGCATTGACAGCTGTTCCATTAGAAAAGGTTCCTAGCAAAATACTATTCATCTCATCAGTGGTTTTTTCTGATAAGATACGTGTACCTTTCTTTCCAGTATTATCCACAATAACCGCTCCCGTGGCATCTATAATTTTGGCGATAAAATGACTTTCATAATAAGTCCCTCCATTGGCAAAGACAGCATAGGCATTCGCCATCGTTTGAGGACTTTCTCCGTAACGTAAACCGCCCAGTGCTAAGCCCCAGTATCGGTCCTTTTCATCAAGGGATAAGCCAAATTCCTCTGCCTTTTTATACCCTTTATCTAAGCCGATTTCATGTAATAGCCAAACTGCTGGCAGATTTAAGCTTTGAGCCACTGCTTGATAAAGAGGGACTTCGCCAGCATAGGTGCCATCATAATTTTTCGCATCATAAAAGCTAAGCGGCTCGTCTTTTAACAGGCTGCTTGGCTGATAGCCTGATTCCAAAGCTGCTGCATAGACACTTAGCGGTTTGATTGTTGAGCCCGGTGAACGTTTCATCTGGGTGGCAAAATTATAGCCTAAGAAAGTATATTCCCCTCTACGACCAACTACCGCCTCTACGCCACCATTTTTAGGATTTACTGCGATTGAAGCCGATTGAACCATCGTGCCATCCTCCGCATTTTCTGGGAAATAGCTATTTTCATCATAGACTGATTGCATTTGACGTTGATAATTTTGATCGAGATAGGTATAAATTTTATAGCCGTTTTTCATAATGTCTTGTAATTTAAGCCCATACTTACTCGTTGCCTCATTGATTACAGCATCAAAATAATACGGATATTGATAATCGGATTCATCTTGGGTATACGTATCATTTAATAATCCAGCCAAATTGACTTGTTGCGCTTGTTGTGCGGCTGCCTTCGTAATTTTTTGATTATCTACCATCAGCTGTAAGACAGTATCTCGACGATTAGTCGCATTTTTTAGATGATCAAGCGGATTGTAAATCGACGGTCCCTTTAGCATGCCGACTAAAGTAGCGGATTCAGCTAAATTTAAGTCCTTGGCATCCACACCAAAATATTTTTTGGCAGCATCCTGAATCCCCCATACCCCATTACCAAAATAGGAGGTATTCAAGTACATGGTCAAAATTTCGTCTTTACTGTATTTCTTTTCAATTTCGATTGCTAAAAATATCTCTTTTGCTTTTCGATTGAAGGTTTGATCTAACGTAAGATACGCATTTTTAGCTAATTGTTGCGTGATGGTGCTCCCACCCCCACCTTCTGTTGAGCGATTAATTAGCATTCTGACAAAGGCACGGCCGATTCCTTTAATATCAAAGCCGTGATGCTCATAGAATCTACGGTCTTCTGTAGAAATCAAGGCATCTACCACATAAGGTGAGATAGCGGACAGCTCAACATAATTGCCCTTTTGTGAGTGCAGACTGCCTGCCTCATCGCCCTTGTAATCATAAATAATCGTTGACTCCTTCAGCCCTGCCTCTAATTCAGACACCTTGGTACTCTTAGCCACAAAGAATAAATAAATGCTCGTCACTAAAACTAAGAGCAAAACAGCCAAAATTAAGATTTTATTGATATGATACTTACGCCAAATCCGTTTGCGCCAAGCTGAAAGTTTTTGAAGATAGGGACGACTTTTTTCATAGCTTGTATGTAAAAATGATTGAATTTTTGATACAATTTGTTTAAAATCCATGCTAATTCCTTTCCATTGCAATGTGTTCACTGGAGATTGAACCCAGTCTATTCTCTTAGTCATTTTACCATTGCCCGATTAATAATAGGATAAAAAAAGTTTAAAAATACTATAAATTCGCTCATTCGAGGTGCTTATGAAATATACAATTACTCTACCTAAAAGCTTTACTAGCTGTACGATTCGTGAATTACTAGAAAGTCGCTGGTTAGTTCCACGTAAGGTTCGTCATTTCTTACGTGTACGCAAAAATGTCTTATTAAATCAACAGACCGCCATGTTTCATCAAGAGGTTCATGCGGGAGATGAAATTACGTTGATTTTACAAGAGGAGGATTATCAGTTTCAAGCGATTGCGCCTGGTAAGGCTGAAAATGTCCAAGTCCTATACGAAGATGAACATCTACTCATAGTCGATAAACCAGCTGGAATAAAAACACATCCCAACCAGCCCAATGAAACAGCGACGCTCCTGAATGATGTCGCAAGCTACCTGAGCGCGCAAGACTGCTATCCTCATGTCGTCCATCGCTTAGACAAGGAAACCAGTGGCGTAATTTTATTCGCTAAAAATCCCCTGGTATTACCCATTTTAGGACGGTTACTTGAGCAAAAGCAAATTTACCGTCGTTATCAAGCTATTGTTCATGGAAAATTATTACAGAATCAAACCATCACTAAAAAAATCGGTCGTGATCGCCACGATCGCCGCAAACGCATTATTGATACAAAAGGTGGACAAGTAGCCATTACCCATGTCGAGGTTGCGAAGGTTTTAGCCAATACGACGAAGCTTTATTGTGTTTTAGATACTGGAAGAACCCATCAAATTCGGGTGCATTTAGCAAGTATTCAGCATCCGATTGTCGGTGATCCACTTTATCAAAAAATTCCAGCCAAGCGGTTAATGCTCCACGCCCAAGAAATGTATCTAACGCATCCATTTACCCAAGAAACACTAAAAATCACGTCTAAACATGCGTTGTTCTAAAAAAAACATTGATGTCGATTTTGACATCAATGTTTTTTGCTTTACACTAGCTAATTTTTAAATAAGGCGCAGGATCGACAAATTCCTTCCAATTAGCGGTATGCGCTAAGCCAAAATGCAGATGTACACCCGTAGAATTCCCTGTTGTACCCATTTTACCAATTTCTTGGCCCACTAAGACCGAATCATTCGTCTTCACTAAAATATGATTTAAATGTAAGTAATAAGAGTAAAAGCCATTATCATGCTGAATAATGATATAATTTCCCGCACTCTTATCTGTTCCAGTCATAACAACCTTCCCATCACGAGCAGCAAAGACCGATTGATCAAGCTGACCGACCAAATCAATCCCATCATGCTGGGTACCAGATACACCGTTTGGATCCTCACGCTGACCAAAGCCGCTTGAAACAACTAAATTAGTAGCTAAAGGAGAAGCAAAGCCTGTCGCTTGCGTTTGGGCTTGTTTGGCTTGTTGCTTTTCTTCTTCTGCTTTTTGTTGATTAAGCTTTTGCAAGGTGCTTTGCAGACTGGCATCTTGCTGGCTGACTTGTTGTAATTGAGTCGCTAGCTGATTCCGTTGATTTTCACTAGCTAAACATTGTTGTTGATAATAGGCAACACTTACTTCAAAAGATTGAATCTGCGACGTATATTTAGGTAAAATCGCCTTTAAATCATTGATTTGATCTTTTAAATCAATAATTTGATTTGTTTCTTTCAAATATTCTTGTGGATTAGAAATCTCTTCAATGGCTTGTTTTTTCTTCTCGTATTTTTTAGTCAAAGCACTAATTTTATTTTTTAATGTTTGATAGTCTATTTTTTCTTTTAGTAGTGCTTTAGAAAAATTTTCTTCTTTTGTTTTGTCTTCAGTAATTTTATTCATCACTGCTTGTAATTGCGCAGTTAATGATTGCTCTTGTTGTTTCACTTGAGTGAGTTGAGTTTGATTTTGTTTAATTTGTTCGTCAACGCTACTGGCATATACCTTACTGCCAGCACCTAAAATCGCGCCCCCAATTAATAAGGAAGCGAGTAGTTGCTTATATTTCAATGAGTAATCCTCTTTTCTATCTATCTTTCTTTCAAAAAATAATTATAACATAGATTTTTTTATAGCGAACGCTTTCTTTAGTTTGTTACTAAAATGTAATCTAACTGCTAGATTTGTCATTTTTTCGTTAGCTTTAATCTTCTGTTTGTTGTAAGAGCATTAATTCATCAGCTGTTAATGGACGATAGGCTCCTAGTGGTAATTGTTCATCTAAAAATAATTGGCCCATCCGAACTCTTTTAAGGTAAGCTACTTCTTTACCCAAAGCCTGCATCATCCGTTTAACTTGATGGAATTTTCCCTCATGTAAGGTTAACAAAGCACTAGAAGTTAAGGTTTGCTCATCAGTAGAAAGTATCTGTAATTGCGCTGGTAAGCAAATCTCGCCCCCATCGATTTTTAATTGATTCAAACAAGCCTGCTCATCTTGTTTCGTCAATAGGCCACTAACCTCTACGTAATACTGTTTTGGGACATGTTTTTTAGGCGATAATAATCGATGGGCCAATGCGCCATCATTACTAATCACTAACAAACCTTCCGTATTCTTATCCAAGCGGCCAATTGGAAATAAATCTTCCCGATAATCTTCATCGCTAAATAAGTCTAAAACGGTTTCTTCAAAATCATCGACCGTAGCTGAAATGACCCCTTGAGGTTTATTCATTAAATAGTAAAAGTATTTTTGATAAACCACTAATTCATCATCAAAATATACTTGATCATTTTGTTCATCAACTTGATATTTATCTTGTTTAATTATTTGTTGGTTTACTCGAACAAGCCCTTTTTTAATATAAGCTTTTACTTCTTTTCTTGAGCCTAAATTCATATCTGCTAAAAATTTGTCTAACCGCATATTTCGCCCTCCTAAATTTTGTCTAGAGTATAAAATGTTCTAGTAATTGCGTCTGTCATACTAAATCTCATTTGCTCGTAGTTAACCAACTTGCTAGACATCCTTATTGTAATCAGTGTTTTGTAAGTAGCTACTTCATCAAATAAGCCGTTCTGTCAGTAAAATCTTTAAAGACATGTATTTTATTGCCAGAACGGAACTTATTTGCTCGTAGCTGGCGACTTACAAAACATCCTTAGTGTAATCTGTGTTCAGTAGCTAGACATAACGAAAATTCGCCTCTCCATTGGGAAAAACTCAACATCTTTTATTTTTCTCAATGGAGAGTAACACTCGAATTTTCTCATGTCTGGGCAAGCTACTTCACATCCTTATATGTGAAATGGATGGAGAAAGCCCCCATCCATTTACTATAGCCAAAAGCTATTTAATTTTTAAACGTTGACGTAAACGCACCATGCTAGATCCTAATAATTTTTCAGCAATTCGGGTTTTTAAAATTAAGTAAATATAAGTGATTCCGCCAAAGCCGGCAACAAAGGCTGACAGTAAAAAGGCTGTAATCTTGTGTTCTGGACTAAAGATCAGACCGCCGATTGCTTTGGCTATCATGGCTACGATTAACATACAAATAGTTAAAATCGCAATCAATAAAATTCTTCTTAGAGTTAGATTCCAATTAAAGCGCGAAACTCTTTGTAATTTTCGGATGTTTAAATAGCATGAAATCCCCATACCAATCGTTGTTGAGACTAATGGTCCATAGACTTGAAAAAGTAAAATACATGGATATTGTAAAATAATCTTCACCACTAAGCCTACAGCAAAAAAACGAACCGCCGAGCGATTATAATACATTCCTTGTAAAGTCGAAGAAGTCAACATGAACAACCCAACAAATAACCCAGATAAACAGGCTACTACTAATACTTTACTACCTAAAACATCAGGTTCGTAAAAGAAAGTATTTAAAGGATAGGCCAATAAAATCATCCCAAAAGTCGCTGGAAACATTAATAAAGCATATAATTGGAAATTATTATTGATTAACTTCGCTAAATCTCGATAGCGTTTTTGCGTAATCGCTTCAGTAACTAATGGCAAACTTGTAAAAGCCATGGAAGTAGCTAACCCAATTACCACCATCGTTAACTTATCTGGATTGCCTCCAAAAACCGCCATTTGTGCAATTAATTCATTTTTACTATAACTAGTGAAACTTTGCATCATGTGTACATAGGTGCCTTGATCAACTAATTTATAAATCGTTACTCCAGCACCTACAATGGTAAAAGGAATTGCCTGTTTAATCGTATCAATGATTAAAACTTTCGTATCTAAGGCTTCCCCAGGTACGCTCATTTCTTTTTGCACTTCAAATTGAAGTTGAGCTTTTTTTAGGAAATAAATCAATGTTGCCAATGAAGCAATAGCACCGATAAAAGCTGCAAAGGTGGATTGTACCACCGCAGTTAGATAGCTACCATTCATAACCTTAATGATAATAAATGTCGCTAGCAACATATAAAAGACCCGAATCACTTGTTCGATTAATTGCGACATCGCATAAGGTTGCATATTTTGATTTCCTTGGAAGTAACCTCTAATGACACTCATACATGGGAAAATCAAAATAGCCGCACTCAGCGAATGCATGACCGGTATTAATTCTGCTCCCCCACCTGATAATCTAGCCAAAAGTGGAGAAGCTAGATACATAATCGCGGCACAAATTAAGCCAATCAAGCCCATGAATTGTAAGGCTTTTTTGAATAATTGTTGACTTTGGGCATATTGTTGTTTGGAATTATAATAAGCCACTTGTTTAGCAATCGCAGCTGGAATTCCAGCCGTTGAAATCATTAAAAATAAGGCATACACATTATAGCCCATATTAAATAAGGCGTTTGCCTCTTTACCATGCGTACCCATCCAAGCATACCATGGTAAAATATATATCACACCAATTAAACGCGAACCGACATTGCCTAATGTCATCCAGGCAGAGCCACGCGCCATTTTTTCCTCATTTGTTAGAGCTGAGGGTTGTTTATATTCTGCGCTCATTCACAATCTCCATCCACTAATTTTTTTGTCTTACCGTATTATTTTAATCGTAAATGTGCTAAATAGCAATTGCCAGTTTGGGAATTTTTTGCGAAGTTTTAGTAAACCTTGTTCAATCAGTAACATTTATTTTTGCGTAACGAATCAATTAGTTTGCAGCCTTTTTTATCGGTAAATACCAACTAGCTACGTCCAAAATTCGCCTCATTCTGTCAAAAATCATTTTTCTACTTATTCTTTGATTTTTGACAAGCAAGTACACGCGAATTTTTGCGTAACTGATCAGTTAGATCTCAGCCTTTTGTATCCATTGTTGGACAAATTGAATGTCACTTTGGTAAGGAATCGCTTGGCCTTTGATTTTCATCGTTTGTTCATTGCCTTTGCCTGCTAAAATGACTACATCATCGCCATTTGCTAGCGTCAATGCTTTGGTGATAGCTGCATGTCGATCTTCGATTTCATAAACGATTTGTTCTTTAGGAATGACCGCTTTAATTTCAGCAATAATTTCACTGACTGCTTCAAAATTCGGATCATCTGCCGTTAAAATCGCTACATCGGCAAATTCCGTCAAGGCTTTGCCAATATCAGGACGCCGAGATAATGCTTTGCCGCCTGCACTACCTGTTACGATAATTAATTGCCCTGTTGGTCGCAATTGTCTTGCACATTGACTCACTGCTTGTAGACTCAAGTAGTTATGAGCGTAATCTACTAGTACTACTGCTCCGTTTGGTAGATGAAATAGATTCATCCGACCTGGAACGACGGTTTGTTTTAATGCGTTTTGCGCAGTTAATGTATCCAATGCACAAACACTACGTGCAGCTAGCAAGGCGGCAGTGGCATTATCGAAATTAAAGGTACCTAATAAAGCTAGTTCAAAGCTTTCAGTGGTAGTCGTTTGCTGTCTTTTTAGTTGAAACTCATGCTGACTAAGTGCTGTAATGCGATAATCGCCTTGTTTAACACCAAAAGTCAACAATGGGACTTGCGCTTTTCGACAAGTTTGTGCCAGTAAATCAAAGTACGGAATCTCTTGATGGATAATCATTTGCTTACTATGCATGATTAATTGACGTTTACAATATAAATAATCCTCAAAGGTCGGATGTTCAATTGGACTAATATGATCATGACCAATATTTAAAAAGATTCCCACTTCAAAAGTTAAACCATAGACCCGTTGCGTTTTATAAGCTTGTGATGAAACTTCCATCACTAAGTGGGTGACTTGGTTTTCAACCGCTTTAGCCATTTGTTGATATAAAACCAAAGCTTCTGGCGTAGATAGACTAGAAGCTTGTCTTGTCTGACCATCTAAAATGGTTTCTTCTGATGAAAACAACGCAACCTTATTCCCTAACGCAGCACTTAATAATTGATGGGTAAAATAAGCGGTTGTGGTTTTCCCTTTAGTACCTGTAATCGCTATTTTAACTAATTTATCTTGTGGATATTGATAAAAATGTTGGGCTAAAATCGCCATCGCCTGACGGATATCGGTCACGACAATAGCAGTTGCTGGATTATTTTCATAATAGGTTTCTGCCACATAGGCGCTGACACCTAAATCAGTGGCTTGTTGTAAAAATTCAGCCTTAAAATTCAAACCTTTGCAAAAAAATAAGGTCTGCTCATCGACTTGTCTAGAATCATAAGAAAGTCGATAAAAATTTTTAGGCGCTTGATTTGTTGGATAAAGATAATGCCATTGTCCATCGATAATTAGTTCTTTTAGTAACTGATGCTCTAGTAATAATTGATGGATTTCAGCAAGTGAAATTTGATAAGCCATGACTTAATCTCCAATCTAAAAAAGAATTCTTGCCCATTATACCATAAAAAAAGGAACAGAGAATATCTCTCCATTCCTTGAATGATTATATTTTTAAGCCAATGCTTCAAATTCAGCAGGGTCAACTTCTTTAAAGCTAAGAACCCACGCTTGCATTTCATCTTCATGATTTAAATCAGCAAGTTGTTCATTAATAGAAGAAACCACACCCGAAACTGGGCTTTGGAATTCGCAAACTGCTTTTTCGGCTTCTACTTCCAAAATAGCTTGGCCTTGTTGCACTTTTTCGCCGACTTTTGGTAAGGAAGCAAAAGTAATCTTACCTAAATCATCTTGCGCTTTTTTCGTTAGACCTACGCAATATTCCTTACCATTATACAATACCCATAAATCATTTTTTTGTTTTAAATAAGTTTTACCCATCTTATTCACACACCTTTTTGTATTCTTCTTCCTTAAAGCCAATTGCCAACAGTGTATCGTCTTTAATCAAAAGGGGGCGTTTAATTAACATGCCATCAGTAGCTAACAAATTCGCCGCTTGTTGGCTATCAAATTGATCGACTTGATCTTTTAATTGTAATTCGCGATACTTCTGCCCACTCGTATTGAAAAAGCGTTTAATTGGAAAATCTGTATCTGTCATCCATTGTTTGATTTGCTCTGCTGATGGAGGGGTTGTTTTGATATCAATAGTCTTTACATCAACTCCTAAAGTTTCTAGATACTTTTTAGCTTTTTGACAAGTACTGCATTTGGGATACCAATACATTATATACATCGACCATACCTCCTAAATCGTTAACTGATTATGATTCGTTGATTGGTACCGCATAGATAAAATCAAGCCGATACCAATTAAATTGCTAAGTAATGCCGATCCCCCTTGACTAATAAATGGCAATGGAATCCCGGTAAGTGGTAATAAACCAATATTAGCACCGATATTTTCAAACACGTGGAATAAAATCATCATGATAATTCCCGTTGAAATATAAGCATAAAACTCATTATTCGTATCAAAACAGACTCGAATCATCTGATAGATTAAAATAAAGTACAAAACAATCACTAAAGTACTACCGATAAAACCAAAATTCTCACCAATTACGGAAAAAATCATATCGGATTCACGTACAGAAACATAGACATCACTTACATTGAAGCCTTTACCTAGCATCCCACCTGAAGCAATCGCTGCAATCGCTGAGGCTACTTGTCTAGAAGAACCTTGTAAATCATGAAACGGGTCTAACCAAGAATCAATCCGCGCAAATTGATAAGGTTTAAAACCAATATGATATAAAATCTCCCGACCAGTATCAGATAATACAAGGAAAATCAAAGTTGCACCAATTAAGATAAATACGGCAAACACCGGCACAATAATCCGCCACGAAATACCCGACATTAGAAAAATACCGCCAAAAATAGCTAAAAAGACCAACATTGTCCCAAAGTCTTTTTGTAGCATAATTAGTAATAAGACGGGTAAGGTGACAGCTAACATTTTAGCAATTAATAAACCATCTGTGCGTAAAGTGCGCTCTTTAGTAAAACTATTATGTTTGGTTACAACTAAAGCTAACATTAAAATAAAGGCTATTTTCATCAACTCGGCTGGTTGTAAGGTAAATGAGCCAAAGCTAAACCAGTTTTTTGAACCAGTAACCGCAGCAATCGAACGGTCATAAAATTTCAGTAATAATGCCATTACCAATAGGCCACCTAAATAAACTGCAGGCGTCAATTTCCATAAAACCTTGGATTTAATATGCATAATAATTGCAATTGCTACCACACCGACACCATACCACAAGGCTTGAAACCCTACACCTCTTACCACATTGGGCTTAGCTGGATCTTGAGATAAAGCAACATAAAGTGCAGCTAAACCAATTAAGCAGAGTAAAAATACTGGTAGAATGACTCCGTAGTCGATACGACTTTCATTACTTTTTTCTATTCTACTTTGTTTTTCCATTACTTCTCTCTTTTCTGAAATATTCTTTTTCATTATAGTAGTCTTTTAAAAAAATGAAAAGTCTCTATTCATTCAATTCACGAAATTTTGTGCTTTCTTATGAAATCAGCAGCTATGAAGATAAAAGGAATCAGCGTGTTTAGCACTTGCTATTCACACCGACTCCTTTGATTTTGATTACTAATTAAAAGAGATAAGATTGTAATAAATCAGTAATTTTTTGTGCATCTTCTGCATCTTTTGAAATGATTACTAAAGTATCAAATCCAGCTAACGTTGCAACTTTTTCTGGTAAGTCCATATCATCGATTAATGCACTAATCATCTGGGCATTGTCTGCCAAAGTATGAACAATTGTTAAAAATTGTACGCGTTCAACCTTAGTCACCATTTCGTGAATCATTTGTTGAAAATGACTATTGTCCTCATCTTCAAAGCGAGGATCGGCTTCATTGAATAAGGCAAATTGTTTTTCACCCTCTTCATTGGTAACTTTAACAATTTGTAAGTCATTTAAATCTCTAGAAATAGTGGCTTGTGTCGCATTCACACCTTTTTCCTTTAATAGTTGCAATAATTCTTCTTGTGTACGAACCATGTTTTGCGTTAATAATTCTTTAATTAACGCATGACGTTGGGCTTTTTTCATTGAATTCCTCCTAGTTAAAAGTGACTAGTACCTAACGACAATTACATTTGATCTGGAGCGTGTAAACCTAATAAACGTAAATCTTCTTTTAATAAGACTGCTACTGCATAAACTAAAGCTAAACGTGCGTCACGTTGTTCATCTTCTTGTAAAACTTTGCTATTCGCATAGTATTTGTTGAAGGCTTGTGCTAATTTAATCGCATGTTTAGCAATGACTGATGGTTCATATAACTTAGCAGCTTGCATGACGACTTCTGGATAACTTTGGATTAACTTAATAACTTCCCAGCTTGCTTCATCATTTAAATCAAAGTTGGTCACTTGCTCAATAGAAAAGTCAGCCTTATTTAATAAGCTCATACAACGCGCATGGGTATATTGAACATATGGACCAGTTTCCCCTTCAAAACGAACGACTTCTTCTAAAGTAAAGTCAAAGTTATTGAGACGATCATTTTTCAAATCATGGAAAACAACCGCACCAACCCCAACTTGACGAGCTACTTCTTCTTGGTTAGGTAAAGTTGGATTTTTCTCAGCGATTTGCGCTTTAGCCAAACCAATTGCTTCATTTAAAACATCGGCTAATAGGATAATTTTTCCTTTACGAGTAGATAATTTTTTACCACCTTGGGTAATCAAGCCAAATGGCACATGGTGCATATCTTCTGACCAATCAAAGCCTAATTCTTTTAAGACAGCCTTTAATTGTTTGAAGTGATTACTTTGCTCGTTACCTACTACATAGATGGATTGTGCAAAATCATAGGTGCGCTTGCGATATAAAGCCGCCGCTAAGTCACGAGTGATATATAGTGTTGCACCATCTGATTTACGAATTAAAGCTGGGTTCAAGTCGTAAGCAGATAAATCAACAATTTCAGCCCCTTTATCTTCTTTTAATAGATGTTTTTCTTCTAACATTGTAACGATTTCGGCCATTTTATCATTGTAGAAAGCCTCGCCATTATAAGAATCAAACTTCACTTCTAATAAATCATAAATATCGGTAAATTCTTTTAGCGATTCTTCTCTAAACCAGCGCCATAAATCAAGCGCCTCTTCATCGCCATCTTCTAGCTTTTTAAACCAAGCACGGGCTTGATCTTCTAGCTCTGGCTGCTCTTCAGCTTTTTCATGGAAGTCCACATATAAACGCAGCAGCTCAGCGATTGGATCTTGCTCAACCGCTTCTTTCGTACCCCATAGCTTATAAGCAACAATTAATTTACCAAATTGTGTTCCCCAGTCACCTAAATGATTGATTCGCACGGGCTTGTAACCAACTTTTTCTAATAAGAAACCAATCGAATTACCGATAACTGTTGAACGCAAATGCCCCATTGACATTGGCTTAGCAATGTTTGGTGAAGACATATCAATTGGTACTTGACGATTTTCGCCGATTGTTTGATCACCGTAATGGTTCTTTTCTTTCGCTACTTGGGCTAACACCTGACTAGAAACCTTGGCCTTATCCATAAAGAAGTTCAAATAAGCCCCCACTACTTCTACCTTTTCAAACGCTGTCGTATCAATTTGAGCTAAAACCTCTGGCGCGATTTGTTGAGGTGCCTTTCTAAAAACCTTTGCCAATGAAAAGACTGGAAAAGCCACATCCCCATGATCAGCATGCTTCGGTTTTTCTAATAAATTTTCGATTTGCTCATACGTTAAATGCTCGTTCAATGTGTCAAATAAAACTTTTGCAACAATTGCTTGATTGTTCATCTGATTCCCTCCAATAATTTTTGTGTTTTCTTTATCATTTTTTCTATACCTGTAATGGAACCTTTTACATAAAAAAAGCCCCTAGTGAAACAGATTCACTAGAGACGAAAGCCAATTTCCGCGGTACCACTCTACTTGTACTCTATTAAGAGCACCTACTCAAGGCTATAACGGTAGCTGCCGTGTCTAATTTTTACAAGCGCGTTTTGCTTATAGCCTCTTATCTGGCTTACACCCTCCCAGACTCGCTTTTAAGCGCCTCATAAGCTACTTTCTCTTGAATAGACAATTCTAACTCTTAGTATAGCAAAGTTCTCACACCTTGGCTAGTCTAATTCATCGACTAGTTCAGGAAAAAACTTAGCAGTAAGGCAATAAACGCTAATCCACCTTGCTTAAAAAGAATCGATCGATCACTTGAGTATGCTCCATAAGCAGCAACCAAAAGAATATAGATAAGCAAAAAGCGTACCAGCTCCAAGCTATTTGCTGCAATAAATTGCCCATACAACAAACCGACACCTATCAAGCCATTATAGATTCCTTGGTTTTTAAATAATGTTTGCACATTTTTATGTTGTAATTCTTTTATTGTCATTTTAAATGTTTGGGCCGTCTTATCCGAAGTCGTTGCAAAAGTTTCGAGATACATAATATACAAAAATTCCAAAGCAATAAGTATCACTAACAAATTAAAAATAAATTCCATTATTTCTCCCTCCTGATAAAGTCATTTTAGCTTCTCTTATATTGCCAATGGTCGTCTATATATTTCAATTCAAGTATTTGACCATTGGGAATTGATAAACGCTTAGCCTTACTAATCGGTTGCTTTAATAAAAAAGCTAAAGTCATTTTAATCCAAATACTATGTGAAAACACAGCTACACGATTATAACTTGATAATATCTCTGTCCAAAAATTCTGCACTCTTTTGTACACATCACATAAATTTTCACCGTCGATCGCTTTTAATTGTTCATCTAAATTAAACGGCTGATTAAAATCAAAATCAGGATATTGCAAACGTAAATCTGCAAGTAAGCTTCCTTCAAATTTACCAAGACTCCGTTCATTAATGCGTTCATCCTGAATGATTGGTACACGATTAGCTGTCGCATACTTCGCCGTATCTCTCGCTCGACTTAAGCAAGAAGAATAATAGGCATCAAATGATTGATGGTCAAAATATGAAGTACAAGCTATTGCCTGTTGGACTCCCTGGTAAGTTAACGGTGTATCAGTTTGTCCTATAAAAATCCTACCAATATTTTGTTTATTGATATAATTTAAGGTAGATTCACCGTGACGCACCAAGACAATTGTTTCTAACATAATGCTTTCTCCATTTTCATTTCCAACAAAAAACACTCCAGAAACGCTGGAGTGTATCATTGTAGATTAATTATTTAGCTAAAGCTTTTTTAGCTTCTTCTGCGTAGATTAATTATTTAGCTAAAGCTTTTTTAGCTTCTTCTGCTAAAGCAGTGAATGCAGCTGCATCGCTTACTGCAAGGTCAGCCAACATTTTACGGTTGATGTCGATTTCAGCAACCTTCAAACCGTGCATTAATTTTGAGTAGCTCAAGCCATTCATACGAGCTGCAGCGTTGATACGTGCAATCCATAATTTACGGAAATCGCGTTTTTTCTGACGACGATCGCGATATGCGTAGTTGTATGAATTCATTACTTGTTCTTTAGCTGTTTTAAATAATGTATGTTTTGAACCGTAGTATCCTTTTGCTAATTTTAGCATTCTTTTACGACGTTTACGAGTTACAGTTCCACCTTTAACACGTGCCATGTTTAATTCCTCCTAGAATGTATCTTTAAATTTGAAAATTTCAGTTCAGTATGCTAACGAATTAACGCATTTGTGATAATTGTTGACGAATGCGTTTGAAATCGCTCTTGTGTACCATGCTAGCCTTACGTAATTGACGGCGTTGTTTTTTAGTTTTGCCGTGGAAACGGTGGCTTGTGAAAGCACGGAATCTCTTTAATCCGCCTTTACCAGTACGTTTTACACGTTTTGCTAATCCGCGGTGTGTTTTTTGTTTAGGCATGTCTAATTTCCTCCTCAAAAATCTTTACTATCTGACTATCAACTGATATTTCAGCGAGCCTTTAAAATGAATTATTTATCATTTTTTGGCGCAAGCACTAGAAACATGCTACGGCCATCCATCTTCGCTTGTTGTTCAACACTAGCAATATCTTTCGTTTCTTCAGCCAAGCGATCTAAAACCTTCTGACCAATTTCTTTGTGAGTAATGGCACGGCCTTTAAAACGAATTGACGCTTTAACTTTGTCTCCTTTTTCAAGAAACTTACGTGCACTACGTAATTTTGTATTGAAGTCATTTAAATCAATTGTTGGACTCAAACGTACTTCTTTGACATTGATCACTTTTTGTTTTTTACGAGCTTCGCGTTCTTTCTTTTGTTGCTCAAAACGGAATTTTCCATAATCCATAATACGGGCAACTGGTGGTTTTGCATTTGGTGCGACTAACACCACATCAAGATTGGCTTGCTCAGCAATTTTTAAAGCTTCTGCCTTTGTTTTAACTCCAAGTTGTTCTCCGTCTTGATCAATTAAACGTAATTCACGTGCACGAATGCCGTCGTTTACCATCATATCCTTTGCTATGGTCATTCACCTCCAGGTTTATTTGCAAGAAGAAAAGTGAAACACACAAAAAAACGAGTTCATTCTTGAACCCGCACATACTGATTACTACTAAAATTAATAGCGATCTAGTCTTATTCTGCCCAGCGACAAAATCCCTTAGGCGAGAAGCGGGTGCTCCTACTTTCATTTCTCAACTTAATCATCATATCGTAATATTTATCTTCTGTCAACATTTAAAAGACAACTTTTAGATTCAAAAAGCTAAAAAATTGTTTTTTCTTAAAAAATAAAGTTGAAATGTTTAAACTTTTGCTTTTTTTCCTTATAATATGCAAGGAAGCTTTTTAGTAAAAAGGAAAATGATTGTGAGGATAATATGAAAGAACGAGGGATTGGTCAAGCAACAGGAAAAATCATCTTAATTGGCGAGCATGCGGTTGTATATGGCAAACCAGCCATCGCTTTTCCTTTTGCCGGTGTAGGTGTAACCGCTAAGATTCAAGCAGATACAAAGTCAACGATTGATTCTGAGTATTTTACCGGTACCCTTAACCAGTTAGCCCAAGCAAGTAGCATGAAAAATGTCTATTCGCTAGTTGAAAAACTGCGAAATGATTTACAAGTGCCAAATTTTGCATTACATATCGAAAGTACCATCCCAGCCGAACGCGGAATGGGGTCTTCGGCTGCAGTGGCTGTAGCAATTACGCGAGCTTTTTTTGATTGGCAAGAACAGCCGTTAACTGACACATTATTGTTAGATTATGTTAATTATTCTGAACAAATCGCTCATGAAAACCCTAGTGGGATCGATGCAGCAGCTACTAGTGGTACCAACCCTATTCTCTTTAAAAAAGGTCATGAGCTGCAAGACTTTCCTTTAAACATCGATGCTTACCTTTTGGTTGCTGACACTGGGATTAAAGGTAAAACGCGAGAAGCAGTTAAAGCAGTTGCCCATTTAAAAATACAAAATCCAAAGGCAATTGATGAAAAGCTGATGCGTTTAGGTCAATGTACCCATCAAGCACAAGAAGCAATTATCAACAACCAACCAGATGTATTAGGAAAAATCATGACCGAAAGTCACTACATACTGAAACATTTATCGGTAAGCAGTGATTTATTAGATGAAGCGGTTAATACTGCTGTTAACAACGGAGCGCTTGGTGCTAAATTAACAGGTGGTGGTCGCGGTGGTTGTCTATTGATATTAACAAATACACTTGCTACTGCCCAACAAATTCAAAAACAATTAGCAAAACTAGGGATTAAAAAAACCTGGCTACAAGGATTAGGAGTTTATAAAAATGCTTAAAGGAAAAGCCCGTGCACACACCAATATTGCCCTAATAAAATATTGGGGCAAAGAAGATGAGCAATTAATTATTCCAAATAATAGTAGCTTATCATTAACATTAGATGCTTTTTATACTGAAACTGAAATTTACTTTGATGAAGCTTTAACAGCAGATATTTTTTATTTAGATGGCCAACTTCAAGATGAAAAAGCCACTCAAAAAGTGAGTCGCTTTATTGATTTGTTTCGTCAACAAGCAAATTGTTCGCTTTTTGCTAAGATTCAAAGTACTAACCATGTTCCTACTGCTGCAGGCCTTGCTTCTTCAGCCAGTGGATTAGCAGCCCTGGCGGCAGCTTGTAATCAAGCTCTGCAATTAAATCTTAGCAAACAAGACTTATCACGTTTTGCGCGTAAAGGCTCAGGTTCTGCTTGTCGAAGTATTTATGGAGGGTTTGTTGAATGGCAAAAAGGAACTGATGACCAAAGTTCTTATGCCATTTCAGTGGATAGTCAACATTTTGAAGATGATTTAGCGATGATTTTTATCGTATTGAATGATCAACAAAAAGAAATCTCAAGCCGTGAAGGAATGAAGCGAACCGTTGAAACTTCTAGCTTTTATCCAACATGGTTAACTGAAGCCCAAAAAGACTTAGTCGCTATAAAAGAAGCCATCCACCAAAAAGATTTCATCCGTTTAGGAGAAATCACTGAGGCGAATGGCTTAAAGATGCATGCTACCACTTTGGCTGCGGTACCTCCATTTACTTATTGGTCTGATCAAAGTCTTAAGGCCATGCAAGTCATTCGAAAAATTCGTAAAGACGGTCGGCCTTGTTACTTTACAATGGATGCTGGCCCAAATGTGAAAGTCCTTTGTCAAAAGGAACAAGTCAGCCAAATTAAAGAAAGATTAGCTGAACACTTTGCACCTGAACAATTAATTGTTGCTTATGCTGGTAAAGGTATTGAATTAATAGAAATGGATGTGTAGTCATGATAGAAGTTTCAGCTCCTGGAAAATTATATATTGCCGGTGAATATGCCGTAGTAGAACCAGGACATCCGGCTATTATTGTAGCCGTTGATCAATTTATTACTGTAACAATTGAACACGCAATTGGTAGTAAAGGAAGTATTCAATCTCAACAATATAGTGATTTACCAATTAAATGGTCGAGAAGAAATGGTGAATTAGTATTAGATCACCGCGAGAATCCATTTCACTATATTTTAGCGGCTATTCGCTTAACCGAACGCTTAGCCAAAGAAACCAATCATACTTTACGTTTTTATGATCTAAAAGTAACTAGTGAGTTAGATAATTCTAATGGTCGAAAATATGGCTTAGGTTCTAGTGGGGCCGTTACTGTAGCAACAGTTAAAGCTTTAAATGAATATTATCAATTAAACCTAGACTTAATGACTCAATTTAAACTAGCTGCTTTAGCTCATTTAGATGTCCAAGGTAATGGTTCTTGTGGAGATATTGCTGCTAGTTGCTTTGGTGGTTGGATTGCTTTTTCAACTTTTGATCACCAGTGGGTAATTGAAAATTATGGTAAATTATCGATTGCTGAATTAGTCCAAATGCAGTGGCCAGGTCTTGACATTCGCCCATTACCAATACCTGAAAAACTACGATTATTAATCGGTTGGACAGGTAGTCCGGCTTCTACTTCTGATTTGGTCGATCAAGTTCATCAATCTAAAAAAGGACGCTTGCAAGATTATCAAACTTTTCTAGCTCAAAGTAAGGAATGTGTAGAAAAGATGATCATAGGCTTTGAAACGGATAATGTTACCCTAATTAAACAAATGATTGCTCTTAATCGTCAACTATTGAATGAATTAACGGCAGTTACGGGCGTAATTATTGAAACACCCGCTTTAAAATTACTTTGCGACTTAGCTGAAAACTACGGTTGTGCAGCCAAATCATCAGGCGCTGGCGGCGGTGATTGCGGAATTGTCATTGTTGATCAAAAAACAGGCATTTTACCGTTGATGAGCGCTTGGGAAAAAGCTGACATCACCCCCTTACCACTACATGTTTACCAATGCAAGGAGGAGAATCATGAATCGTAAAGACGAGCATATTTCTTTAGCTAAAGCCTTTTTTGAAGAACATAAAAATGATTTTGATGCAATTAGAATTATTCATCAATCTTTTCCAGAGTGTCGAGTGGCCGATGTTTCGATTCGTAGTGAATTAATTGGTAAAAAATTAGCCACCCCTTTTTTCATTAACGCAATGACTGGTGGTAGTGAAAAAACCAAAGAAATCAATCAACAATTAGCTATCATTGCACGCGAAACAGATCTTATGTTAGCAACTGGTTCTTGTTCAGCTGCTTTAAAAGATCCATCAGTTGCCGATTCTTTTACAATTGTTCGTAAAGAAAATCCTAATGGCTTAATCTTAGCTAATATTGGTGCCGGTAGTAACGTTGAACAAGCTAAACGAGCAGTTGACTTACTCCAAGCAGATGGTTTACAAATTCATGTCAATGCACCTCAAGAATTGGTAATGCCTGAAGGTGATCGTGATTTTACCAATTGGTTAACAAATATTGAAGCAATCGTTAAAGAAGTCGAAGTTCCTGTAATCGTTAAAGAGGTCGGCTTTGGTATGACCAGAGAAACGATGCATCAAATTTTAGATTTAGGTGTTAAAACCATCGATGTTGGCGGAAATGGTGGAACAAGTTTCACTCAGATTGAAAATGCTCGCCGGAAAAAACGCGAATTAGCTTATCTTGATCACTATGGTCAATCTACCGTTATTTCCCTATTAGAAGCTTATGAAATGAAACGTATTTTTGATATCGTGGCTTCAGGTGGTATCCGCAACGCCTATGATATCTTTAAATGTTTATGCTTAGGTGCTAAGGCAGTCGGCATTTCAGGAACCATTCTACATTCATTATTAACCTATGGTGTAGAAGAAACCATCGATTTAATTTATCAATGGAAACGTGAATTGGTGATGCTTTATACAATGACCGGAAAAACTACTACTAAGGAATTAAAAAAAGTGCCAATCTTTTTAACAGGTATTCCAAAAAACTGGTGTGAAGCCCGTCAAATTGATTTATCTCATTATAGTATCCATTAGAATAGAAAAAATCGGAGCCATTAAGACACGGCTCCGATTTTTTATTCAACATTTTTCTATCCAATTCATACAAAAAAAGCTAGCTCATAATGAACTAGCTTACCTTGCGTGGCGACGTCCTAATCTTGCAGGGGGAAACCCCCAACTACACTCGGCGCTAAGAAGCTTAACTTCTGTGTTCGGCATGGGAACAGGTGTATCCTTCTTGCTATCGCCACCACACTATTTGCTTTGAGTAAAT
>DYWZ01000017.1 GCA_020742395.1 Enterococcus columbae | reverse complement strand
AAGCTATCAAGTATGCTCTATTCCCAAGAAGCTCCCACTTCAAGCGTTAAGAACCGTTAGGTTTAGCTAAGTGGAGAGTAGTTCACTCTGTGTATGTTGTGAATGGTTTTACTTTGTATTTATCCTGTTTTATTTCGTCCCTCCTCCAAGAAATGCTATAATTAAAAAATATGAAAGGAGCGATGACAATGACGCGTTGTCAGTGGGCTGAGAGTAGTGTATTAATGCAAGCTTATCACGATCATGAATGGGGTAGAGTAGTTACAGATGATCAGCGTTTATTTGAATTTTTAGTATTAGAAATGATGCAAGCAGGGTTAAGTTGGTCAATCGTTTTAAATAAACGGGCTGCTTTAGCTGAAGCCTTTGCGCAATTTGATTATCAAAAAATCGCCCAATTTACTGAAAAAGACGTAGATACTTTAGTCCAAAATCCTAAAATTATCCGTCATCGCTTAAAGATTCAAGCAGTGATTCATAATGCCAAATGTTTTATAGCGATTCAACAAGAATTTGGCTCTTTTGCACGGTATCTATGGCAATTTAAAGATAGCAAGATTATTCATCATCATTGGACTAGTTTAGATCAAGTCCCAACACAAGATAAGTATTCGCAAATCATTAGTAAAGACTTGAAAAAGCGTGGGTTGAAATTTGTCGGTCCGGTGACAGTTTATTCGTACTTACAAGCAATTGGCATGATTAATGATCATTTGATTAGCTGCGATTGTTATGCAGAAATTGTGCAACAAACGCAGGTTCATTTTTAGCAATTAACTGTCCTTATTTTCGTGCTTTCTCTTTCTCGCTACTTGACGATTAAACCGGAAGAAGCTAAAATTATAGTTACTGTTAAAATGAAGGGAAGGTACCCAGATGCAGATTCGTTTGGATAACGAATGGCAGTTGCAACCATTAAAAGGTGATACCGGTAAAGCATTTATTGGTTTGCGTGCACAAGAAAAAGTCTTTATCAAACGAAATACGACACCAATGCTAGCGGCTTTGTCTAAAGAAGGCATTACCCCAAAGCTAGTTTGGACCAAGCGTACAGGTAATGGGGATACCCTCACGGCGCAGGAATGGTTGGAAGGACGACTTTTGCAGGCAGACGAGATTGGTCAGCGAAATGATGTGATTGATGTATTATACCATCTTCATCATTCATCTTCGCTTTATGATATGCTCGCTAAAATTGGTGGAAAAATATGTTCACCAGATGAGATGTTGGCGAAGTATGAAGAAAATCTGCCAAAAGAAATTGCGCAAAATTCTTTTTTGACAATGGTATTAAATTACTTGCGTCAAAATATTCCGGCTTTTAATCCTAAAGAAGCGACCGTCGTTCATGGTGATGTTAATTATCGTAATTGGCTCGTGTGCCAAAATTATTTATATTTAGTCGATTGGGATTCAATCATGTTTGCGGATGCGGCAGTTGATATTGCGACGATTTTAGGTCATTATCTACCTTTAGGCAATTGGAGTCAGTGGCTGTTAAGCTATGGCATTAAACCTAATGGCGATTATATGGAAAAATTATATTGGTATGCTTTATTGAGCATTTTACAAGAAGTGAAGAAAAACGTTTTGAAAAATGATTTTGTTCAAACCAATCGTGAAATCATCCAATTAAAACGAATTTATCGTACATAAAAAATAAAATAAGTATCGTTTAGAGGATAGAAATCGTTTCTACCCTCTAATTATTTGACTTGAGAAAGGAAATCAGATGAGAGTTAGAAAACGTAAAGGTGCAGAAGAATTAATTGCTAGTCATCCGGAATATGTAGTGAATGAAGCCCACACTTTTAAAGGACGCTGGCACGAACGCTTTGGCAATGACCATCCGATTCACATCGAAATAGGTATGGGAAAAGGGCAATTTATTACTGGCATGGCTAAAGCCAATCCTAATATCAATTATATTGGTGTTGAAATTCAAACGAGTGTCGTTTCATTTGCCCTAGATAAACTTTTGGCAGAAGAATTACCAAATGTGCAATTATTGCATGTCGATGGTTCTAGTTTAACGGAATATTTTGCCGACAGTGAGATTGATCGCATTTATTTGAATTTTTCAGATCCTTGGCCAAAGACTCGTCATGAAAAACGTCGCTTAACCTATCGCACTTTTCTAGCCGTTGATGAGCAAATTTTAAAACCAAAAGGGGAAATTCACTTTAAGACGGATAATCAAGGCTTATTTGAATATTCATTAGCGAGTTTCTCACAATATGGCATGACTTTACAAAAGGTCTGGCTAGATTTACATCATAGTGATTTTGAAGGTAATATCATGACTGAATATGAAGAAAAATTCTCTAGTCGTGGTCAACGCATTTATCGTGTCGAAGCCCAATTTGCCGATAAAACAAAAAAATAAATAAAAGGCTGTCTTGAAACCTCTCATGACTAAATTCACGAGATTTAAGGTTTTTAAGACAGCTTTTTTGAGTAATTTGATTGATGCAGTATTTTTGTTTTGTGAGGCTAATTTTTATGTGCGCGCAATGCACTGACGATTGCCGCAACATCAATGACTTCTTGGAACATCGCACCGATAAATGCCGGAATAATCCCACTTGAAGCAATAAACATCAGAATCGTACAGACAATCATGCCAATCCAGACTGATTCTTTGGCAATTTTGACTGTTTGACGAGCAATTTCAATACTTTTACTTACTTTGGTTAAATCATCTTGTAAAATCACCACATCGGCTGTTTCACTTGCTGCTGTTGCACCATGAGCACCCATGGCAATGCCAACACTAGCGCTTGCTAAAGCTGGTGCATCATTGATCCCATCTCCGACCATCGCAGTTAAGCCATTCTGTTCAATGGTTTCTTTGATTTTGGTGATTTTTGTTTCTGGCAAGCATTCCGCATAAACATCATTTTCTGCTAAGCCAACTTGTTTGGCAATATTTTTAGCAACCGTCCATTTATCACCGGTGAGCATGATTAAATGCTTAAAGCCCATTTGTTTTAAGGTCTGAATGGTTTGCGGTGCTTCTTTACGCAAGGTATCTTTAAAGGTAAGATAGCCTAAAAATACGCCATCTTTTGCCACAAAGACACTCGTTTGTTGGGGCAATTGACTAGGTAAATCCTTTTTAATAAAGCTAGCTTTACCAATTGCATATTTTTGATTATCAATGACGCCTTCAATTCCTTGACCGCTAATTTCGCTAATCGTTTGCACATCAAGTAGGGCTAATTGTCTTTGTTTGCTGGCTTCAACGATACTTCTAGCCAAAATATGAGTAGAATTTTGTTCCAAACTAGCGACAATTTGTAAGAATTCTTCATCACTAATGCTTGGGACATGTTGTATTTCGTCAACAAGCAACAACCCAGAAGTCAAGGTTCCGGTTTTGTCAAAAGCGATATTTTGGATGGCGGCTAATTTTTCAATCGCACCACCATTTTTAACAACAACGCCATAACGACTTTCCCGACTCATGCCTGCGACAAAGGCAATTGGTGCCGCTAAAATTAACGGACATGGAGAGGCCACGACCATAACTTCTGCAAAACGCACAGGATCTTTTGAAAGATACCAAGCAATTCCACCAATAAGATAAGCAATTAAGGTAAAAGGTAAAGCGTAGCGATCAGCAAGACGTACAAAACTTGCCGGCGTTTCGCTAGATTGTGCCACTAATTGCACCAAACGTTGATATTGACTATCGCTAGCTAATTTAGTCACGGTAAGTTGAATCGTTTGATCACCATTAATTGCACCCGACATTAATAATTCACCTTGTTTTTTCTCAACAGGTAAGGATTCACCCGTTAAAGAAGCTTCGTTAATAGTTGCAAACTGACTAAGCAGATTGCCGTCAATGGGAATCATTTCATTAGGTTTTACCAAAATGGTTTGTCCAATTTTCACTTGATTAAGATTTGTATCGATCATTTTGCCATCAATTAATACATGGGCAATTTCAGGCGTTTGGTCAAGTAGACTTTGTAATTCTTTATTGGCTTGTTTGCTAGCATAGGCTTCTAGCGATTCACCACCAGTTAACATGATTAATACAACTAAACTTGCCCAATATTCACCAACGATTAAAGTAGATACAATTGCGGTGATAGCTAAAATATCAACCCCAAAGTTGCCTTTTCGTAGTGTTTGAATCATTTCAATAAACATACTGAATGCGATAATACTGCTGATAATACTTACCAACCAACGCGCATAAAGTGGCTGATTAAAAATAAATTGGATAATTAAAGCAATAATGCCGATAGCTAAAGTGATGATTAATTTCTTTTGGTTAGACATGATTTTCTATCTCCTTTTCACCTAGAGTATAGCACCAAAATAAGCTAATTGATAATAAAATAAGCTAATTGATAACGATAATCGTTAGTATATGCAAATGATAAACTTTCTCAATTATAATTATTATAAAAAAGTTTGAGGGTGTAGATATTACAAGCACTTTTTCAAAAATTTTGGTAATATAGAAATAGAAATCAAAGTCAAAATAGCGTATGATTGGCTACCTTATAGGCTTTGAATAATAGATTAAATGGCAGGAGTCAAGCTGCCTCATAGTCTTTGGATAATCAGCATGAGTCAAGCAGTTTTTCGGCAATAAGCCTTCAGTCGAAAAAGTGTTAAAAACTGATCACTTTTATTGCCTGAATCGTCTTATTGCTCAAACCTAACCGCTTGCCTCATAGCCTTTGGATAATCAGCATGAGTCAGCTAGTCGCTCGGTAAATATGCCAAGTTGCTGTCAAGTGTTAAAAACAGAGCACTTTTCCATCCACTTGGAACTTATTTACTCGCGTCTGATTAAGCTGCCTCATAGTCTTTGGATAATCAGCATGAGTCAAGCAGGTTTTCGGCAATAAGCCTTCAGTCGAAAAAGTGTTAAAAACTGATCACTTTTATCGCCTGAATTGTCTTATTGCTCAAACCTAACCGCTTGCCTCATAGCCTTTGTAATCAGCATGTTTTCGCTAGACTCTCGGCAAATATGCCCCACTGAGTCGAAATCTTTTAAAATTGATGTATTTCTTCTCAGTGGGTAACCCCATATTTGCTCGAATCTAATCGAGCGAAAACATAGCCTTTTGAATTGGAAGTGAGTTTATGAAGAGGTTGTTAAATGTTTGGGCGTTGTATGTTTTGGATTGGCGGCGGATTTTTCGGGTGCCGACTGCGACGTTGTTGTTAATTGCGATGTTTATTTTACCGTCGTTATATGCATGGTTTAATATTAAGGCTTTGTGGGATCCTTATGGAAATACGAGTGATTTGCCGATTGCAGTTTATAGTGCGGATAGTGGGGTTGAGATTAATCACAAAAAATTAACGATTGGTAAAAAAGTGATGAAACAACTTCATCATAATCATCGACTTGGTTGGGTTTTTGTCGATTCCAAAGCACAGCTGACACAAGGGGTGCAATCTGGTAAGTATTATGCAGGAATTTATTTGCCAGTAGATTTTTCAAAGGATTTAGTGAGTTTTATTGATGGAAAAATTCAAAAGCCTCAAATCGATTATTATTACAATGCGAAGATTAATGCGATTGCGCCTAAGATTACCGATAAAGGGGCTTCGACTTTGCAAAATGAGATTACCGATAATTTTATCGGCACATCAAGTAAAATCTTAGCCGAAACAATGGATCAAACCGGAATTTCTTTGGAGAAACATTTTAATGAAATTGAGCGTTTGAGTCAGTTAGTTTTAGATACGAATGATCATTTAGCTGAAATGGATGGTTATATTGCACAATTACAAGCATTAGAAGCCAGAGTTCCTGAATTTTCAGCAAAATTTGCTATCGCGCAGTCTTTACCTACTTATTTTCCGCAGGTCAATCAATTGGCTGATAAAGTAGTTTTAGCCAATCAAAAAGTAGGACAAATTAATCAAGCCGGGGAAATGTTACTGCTGTTACAACGTCGATTACCTGAAATGCAAAATGTTCAAGACAAACTTGCTCAAGTCAATCAAGATTTTACTCAAGTAAATCAGTTAATGCAAAATGGCATTCATTCGCTAACTCAGGCAGTACAAATTGTGCAAAATATTCAAGCGCTACTGCCACAAATTGGTCAATTCAATCAAAATGCGCAGGAATTTTTGCAAAGCACAAGTCAATTTGCTAAGGAATTTCAGACCATTCTACCGGCAATTACGCAAAGTGTCGTGCTCGATTTGCAAGCCGCTCAAAGTTTTGGTAATAGTTTTGATCATGCTTTAGCACAAATGATTCAAACACTGCAATTAGCACAAACCTCGGGCTTAACTCCTGAACAAAAGCAAAATCTAACGCAATTAATGAATCAGGTTAATCAGCAACTCAATCAGCAAAAAGAGCATTTAAATACGCAGATTGCTTATTTTGAATCTTTACAAAAAATCAGTGGTAAAGATTTTCAAGCAACAATTACGCGGTTAAATCAAGCATTAGCTGCTATTGATACGTTACAGACTAAAGGCAATCAATTCATTCAAATCGCCCAATCAGCAGAAAATAATATTCCGGCGATGCTACAAGCACTGAGCGAGTTACAACAATTAAACCAACAATTATTGGCGCAATTAAAGCTGATTGATCCACAACAAATTGCCAATCAAATCAATCAGACTTTAAGTAGTTTAGTACCAATGCTAGATAATGCCCAAAGTTTATTATCCAAAGCACAACAAGTGAATTGGACTGAATTAGTCAATCAAACCCAAAGAGTGTTACAGCAAGGACTACAATTGCTAGAAGGCTTACAAGAGCAGTTGCCAAGCTATCAGCAAAAGTTCAATCAAGTTACCGTTTTTATTGATCAACACTACCAGGAATTTGTTCAAGGACTCAATCAAGCGAGTGCCTTTTATCAAACTCAATGGCCGACAGTCCAACAAAAATTAGCTTTAGTGAGCCAATTTGCTCAAAATGATTTACCTAAACTTGAACAAGATTATCAACAAACCTTGAATCAAATAAATGCCAAAATGCCACTGGTTCAAAATGCCTTTAGCCAAATCAACCAATTTATTCAAAATGATTGGCCAATTGTGCGTAAAGGGATTCAAGAATCTGCCCAATCGCTACAAAAGGGCCAACAAATGCTGTCATTGACTGAGTTAATCCGCTTGTTAAGAGTAGATGCGCAAAAAGAAGCTGACTTTTTCAAAGAACCGGTTACGTTAAAGACGCAAGCTTTCTATCCAATTAAAAATAATGGTTCTGCAAGTGCACCATTTTATACTGCACTATGTTTATGGGTAGGTTCTTTATTGCTATCTAGTTTAGCAACGACAAGTGTGTATCTAAAAGATAAGCAACAGCAACAATTTACTTTGCGTGAACAATTCTTTTCACGGATGCTAACGTTTTTAACGATTGCTTTAGTCCAAAGTCTAATTGTCGTATTGGGCAATCTCTTTTTACTACATGTATCCGTTAAGCAACCATTTTTATATGTCTTATTCACCGTTTTGATTGGTCTATCGTTTATGTCGATCATTTATGTATTGGTTAGTCTATTTGGTAATATCGGTAAAGGAATTGGCATTGTGCTACTGGTGCTATCTATTTCCGGTGGGGGCGGAAACTATCCGATTCAAGTGTCAGGTGCCTTTTTCCAATGGATTAATCCATGGTTGCCATTTACTTATGCAGTCAATCTTTTAAGAGAAGCAACCGGAGGAATTTATTGGCCAAATACCCATATCGATTATTTATTCTTAATGGTTGTTGCTAGTCTGTTTATTATCCTTGGGGCTTATTTCTTCCCTAGAAATGCCGCTTGGGTGAAACATTTTAATGAACGGACTAAAAATAGTCATTTCTTCCATTAAAATATTTAAGAGCTTGTGCTTAACTGATATTTGTCAGTTGGTACAAGCTTTTTTTATTAGTAAGTGCTTAGGTATTTCGTTGATTAGAACAATATATGAAAATGTGCTACAATGAAAAGGCAGATTTTTAATGATAGAAAGTGAGAGAACCCATGTTAACAACGGAAGATTTTGATTTTAACTTACCTGAAGAATTAATTGCGCAAACCCCTTTAGCTGACCGAACAAGTTCTAGATTACTAGTATTAGATCATAAAACCGGTGCAGTAGAAGATAAACATTTTTATGATATTATTGATGAATTGCAACCAGGCGATGCTTTGGTGATGAATGATACTCGAGTATTACCTGCTAGATTGCATGGTGAAAAAGTAGAAACTGGCGCTCATTTAGAATTGCTTTTGCTAAAAAATACGCAAAATGATGAATGGGAAACACTCATTAAACCAGCTAAACGTGCCAAAGTTGGGACAGTCATTCGTTTTGGTGACGGTCGCTTACAAGCCGTGGTCAAAGAAGAACTAGACCATGGTGGCCGAATCATTGAATTTCAATATGAAGGCATTTTTCTTGAAATCCTCGAGTCATTAGGTGAGATGCCTCTACCACCTTATATCAAAGAACGTTTAGAAGATCCAGACCGCTATCAAACGGTTTATGCCAAAGAAAATGGCTCAGCAGCTGCCCCAACAGCCGGCTTACATTTTACCGAAGAACTACTAGCTAAAATTCAAGAAAAGGGCATTGAATTGGTTTATCTAACCTTGCATGTTGGTTTGGGTACTTTTCGACCTGTAAGTGTGGAAAATATTGCCGATCATGAAATGCATAGTGAATTTTATCGCTTGAGTGAAGAAGCTGCCCAAAAATTAAATACGGTTAAAGCCAATGGCGGTCGCATTGTGGCAGTTGGTACGACTTCTATTCGTACTTTGGAAACCATTGGTACTAAATTTGATGGCAAAATTCAAGCCGACAGTGGTTGGACGAATATCTTTATCACTCCAGGTTATGAATTTAAAGTAGTGGACGCTTTTTCAACGAACTTCCACTTACCAAAATCCACTTTAGTGATGCTAGTAAGTGCCTTTGCCGGCCGTGAAAAAGTCTTAGCAGCTTATCAGCATGCGATTGAGCACCATTATCGCTTCTTTAGCTTTGGCGATGCAATGTTTGTGAAATAGCATAGATTAATAAAGAATCAATTACGCAAAAATATAGCAAGATGAGCTATTGAAAAATTTTTAGTGAAAGTTTAAATAGAATTGAATCAAGCCCTAGTTGTCAATCAACTAGGGCTTGGTTGTGAGCTTTAATTAATTTTTTTAATAATATCGCTAAAAAATAAAAGAAATATAGTTAATTGTTGACGCTTACAAATAAAAGTGTAAAATAAAGGTTGTATTCCTAAACATAATTCAAACAATATCCCACACATTTTAACGTAATTCAGGCAGAAGTCGCCCATCCTCTATAGGTGGGTGATGAATGCCATTCGATATGAGGATTATCGTTGATAACTCGAAAATCGAAAAGATAAATGCTATAATTAGTTTGATTCCAAGCATGATGGTGCAATTCCAGTGTGAAGGCGCTCAAGTGAAAGATATTGAGTTAGCGCCACAAGTAAAACTGTAAGACTTGAAGACATTCGTGACGATGCGAGTGTAACAAT
>DYWZ01000016.1 GCA_020742395.1 Enterococcus columbae | reverse complement strand
CACGCTTAGCAGCCTGTTTGAAAAAAAGCGTCAATTGAAAAAGAAAATAAAAACAGGAGAGAAAGTCATCGAAAAAATAACTTCCTCTCCTATCGACTTAATTGCCAACAACACTAGTTGACAAAGAGCCAAAATAAACCCTAGGCTCCATGGTTAGCCTCAGGGTTTATTAAGCATTCAAGATAATTATGCTTCTTTAGAAACTACGTCTTTACCGTCGTAGTGTCCACAATTTGCACATACGTGGTGGCTCTTCTTCATTTCACCACAGTTTGGGCATTCGTTTAAGCCGTTGATTGTTAATTTGTAATGAGTACGGCGTTTTGCTTTTTTAGCTTTAGAAGTTCTTCTAGCTGGTACTGCCATTTGCTACACCTCCTTATAATCACTACAGTAAAATTACTGCTTTATATTCCAATCTTACTTATCAGCTGAGGAATCTTCATTCTCAAATAATGCCGATAATTTTGCAAGACGAGGATCTAAATGATCTTTTTGAGCAGATTCTTTTTGCTTATTATAATCATCTTCAGATAAGACCACCCAATCATTACCAACAGGATAGGTGTCTTTTTCTTCTTCTGTGAATACTTGCATCGGAATCGCTAATAAAATATTATCAATAATCGATTCTTCAAGATTCAACGTTTGACTTTCTAACAGCAAAATTTCCTCTTCTGGAATCAAATTATCGCGTTTTGCAAATTGCTCAGGTGTCATAAAAATTTCATCAACATCAAAACTAAGTGGCAAACAAACAGGTTCCAATGAACGAGTCGAAGGGACTGTAATGAGTGTTTCAACATGATAATGCGTCAAATAATCATTTGCTTCAACGCGTAAGAAACCATCTACTTTAACTAAAGATAAATCAATGATTGTACTATCACGCTCTAATAATGCCTTTTTTAAATCAAGAACTTCAGAAAAATCAATATTTTGTTCTTGATACTTTCTTAATTCCATTAATGACCATTTCATTTTTCTCACCTCTAAGCAACAAAAAGAATTATACAATTGGATTTTCGCTTTGTCAATGAAATTTTCTTGACACCTTAAAAATCCTAATCAAAATCCAAGATAAATGTTGTTTTAAAGCTTATTTTTATAAAAAAGTGGATAAACTATCTTACGATAATTTATCCACCAAAAGTATCTATCGAATCATCAATTAGATAGTTGTTGTTTCTCCACGGTATACAATACCACGACGTGAGTCAACTGTTACAACTTCTCCATCTTTAATTGAAGTTGTTGCACCTTTGGCACCAACGATTACTGGTAAGTCTTTAGCAATACCTACAACTGCAGCGTGTGAAGTTAAACCACCGTCTTCAACAACTAAAGCAGCAGCTTTTTCAATTGCTGGCATAAATTCTTTATCAGTTGTTGGAACAACTAATACCATACCATCTTTTGCATTAGCGATTGCTTCTTCAGCTGTTTTAGCAACAACTGCATTGGCAACAACTGAACGGCTACCTACGCCTTGTCCTTCAACTAATTTTGAACCAATTAATTGGATCTTCATAACGTTTGTAGTTCCGCGTTCACCTACTGGTACACCAGCAGTGATTAAGATTAAGTCGCCTTCTTTAGCAAAGCCTAATTCTACAGCTTTCTTAGTAGCTAATTCAAACATTTCATCAGTTGTTGTTGGTTTTTCAGTAACTGTTGGATAAACACCCCAGTTTAACATTAAACCACGTTTTGTACGTTCGTCAAAAGTTACAGCTAAAATGTCAGCATCAGGACGATATTTAGAAATCATTTTAGCAGTATGACCTGATTCAGTTGCAGCAACGATTGTTTTAACGCCTAAGTTTTTAGCTGCTGTAGCTACAGCCATACCAATTGTTTCTGTAACGTCAGTTTTATCAAAGTTATCAATTTTGTAAGTACCAACTTTTGATAATTGTTTTTCAGCTTCCATATCGATACGAGCCATTGTTGAAACTGCTTCAACTGGATATTGACCATTTGCAGATTCACCAGATAACATAGTTGCATCTGTACCATCAAATACTGCGTTAGCAACGTCAGAAGCTTCCGCACGTGTTGGACGTGGGTTGTGTTGCATTGATTCTAACATTTGTGTTGCAGTAATTACTGCTTTACCAGCAGCGTTACATTTCTTGATGATTGTTTTTTGAACCATTGGTACCATTTCAGCTGGAATTTCAACACCCATGTCACCACGAGCAACCATAATACCGTCAGAAACTTTTAGAATTTCATCGATATTGTCGATACCTTCTTGAGATTCAATTTTTGAGAAGATTTGAACGTGAGTCATGTTCTTTTCTTCTAAGATTTCACGAATTTCTAAAACGTCTTGTGCTTTACGAACAAAACTTGCAGCAATAAAGTTAATATCATTATCTAGACCGAAACGAATATCAGCAGCATCCTTTTCAGTGATACCAGGTAAGCTGATAGATACGCCAGGAGCATTAACCCCTTTACGTGAACCTAAAATACCAGCATTTTGAACTTCAGTCACTAATTCACGATTTGCTTCATCTTTTTCTAAAATCTTCATGTCAATTAAACCATCGTCAAATAATACGTGGCCACCTACATGAACATCATCAAATAAACCAGGGTAAGTTACCGCAATTTTTTCTTTTGAACCAACATGTTCGCCGTCCATTGAGATACGAACGATGTCGCCAATTTCAAATTCGATTTTACCTGATTCAGTTCCTTGAACAGTAGTACGGATTTCAGCACCTTTTGTATCTAATAAAATGGCTACATCTTTACCGGTTAATTTAACCGCTTCACGAACCATGTTCATACGTGATAATTGTTCTTCATGGTCACCA
Source organism: Enterococcus columbae (assembly GCA_020742395.1). GTDB lineage: Bacteria > Bacillota > Bacilli > Lactobacillales > Enterococcaceae > Enterococcus_E > Enterococcus_E columbae_A. The sequence goes on along the minus strand of DYWZ01000016.1, from coordinate 6,382 downwards.
TGTGAGAAGTTGAAACGGAAAGCATTTGCTCCTGCTTCAATTAATTTTGCGATTGTTTCGACACTATTACTAGCTGGTCCTAATGTACTAACAATTTTTGTTTTTTTCATTACTACTTGCTCCTATTCGTTTATTTTAATAGACGTACGCCTATTAATTCACAATGTAAAAAATATATATTAAACAGATAATTCTCTGTTTAATTGATACAATGATAAGTCTGGTTTATGTTTGTTGTTTTCTAAAGTATCGATGATGTCACGAGCAACGATTTGTTCATTTTCGATACCGATACATAAACCACCTTTATTTTCTTTAAGTAAGTCAACAGCATAACCACCAAACTTACTTGCTAATACGCGGTCACGAGCACTTGGTGAACCCCCACGTACAATATGTCCTAAGATTGATACACGTGTATGGAAGTCACCATATTTTGCTAATTTTTCAGCAAATTCGTTACCACCCATTACACCTTCAGCTAAAACGATTAAGCAGTGTTTTTTACCGCGATCGCGTCCAGCTTGAATGCGTTGAGCAACTTCTGCCATATCAAAATCATGTTCTGGAATAATGATGTCATCTGCACCACCTGCAACACCAGCCCATAAAGCAATATCACCAGCACCACGTCCCATTACTTCGATAACAAAAGTACGAACGTGAGAAGTTGCTGTATCACGGATACGGTCTAGAGCATCTAATACAGTGTTGATTGCAGTATCAAAACCGATTGTGTAATCTGTTCCTGGAATATCATTGTCAATAGTTCCTGGAATACCAACTGCAGGGAAGCCATGTCTTGTTAAAGCCATTGCACCATGGTAAGAACCATCCCCACCGATAACCACTAAACCTTCAATACCGAATTTCTTTAATTGCTCGATACCTTTTAATTGACCTTCAACAGTTGCAAATTCAGGATAACGTGCAGAGTAAAGGAAAGTTCCTCCACGTTGAATTTTGTCACCAACATCTGCAACATCCAAACGACGAATATCGCCAGCAACTAATCCAGCAAAACCGTAGTTAATACCGTATACTTCCATTCCTTCATAAATTGCTTTACGAGTAACAGCACGAATCGCTGCGTTCATACCCGGTGCATCGCCACCACTGGTTAAAATTCCAATGCGTTTCATTTCATTTTCACCTCATAAAAAAATTTTTTAACACAATTTCTTAGTGTTCCCTTGCTAAACTTAGCCACGAACAGTATTTTACCATTAATTAAGCAAAATGTCTTGAAATATCGTGAAAAAATTCGAAAAATGTAAAGATTATTTGAAAATCACTGTAAATTATTTCATAACCACATTTTCTGCGCCTAAAAGATGTCTAAGCTTATTGTACAAGTCGTTAGAGAAGGTAATCCATAATTCTTCAGCAACACGAACTTTTTGTTTAGATATAGGGTCATAAATAACAACAGGTATGTTTCCTGGAGAAGATGCTAATAATTGTTTTACCTGATTAACAACTTCTTGATTATCAAATCCTTCAGCCAAACGTAAAAAACAAGTTTTATTGGTTAGTTGTTTGTGAATTTCTTCATCTATGAATACTTTATCAGCAATCATTTGTAATTCGCCATTATACTTACTTTTTTCAACCTTTCCAAACAGCAAAAAGCAATGATTAACCATGAGATTTTTGCGTATTTGACGATATAACTGAGGAAAAATAGTTACACTTATTTCCCCGCTACTATCGTTCCCTTCTAAGAAAGCCATCTTTTCCCCACGCTTGGTGGTAATTTCTTTGATATTAGTTAAGTAATAGAAAATCTTCGCTGTTTGGTTGACTTGTAATTGACTAATTTCATTTACTAATTTTTGATCATAATAGAATTGATAACTATCTAATGGATGACCAGATATATATAAACCTAAATATTGTTGTTCTAGTTCCAAAATTTCTTGCTGGCTAAATGGTTCAATTACTTTCGCTGCAGACAGTGTCATCACCGCTAATAAATCCAAACTGCCACCACTAATTTTGAAATTTTGAATTTTCCCTTCTAATTGTTCTAATAAAAGTTTACGATGTTCTCCCAATTGATCAAAACAACCTGTCGCAATCAATGGAATCAACAATTCTTCTTTTAACCAATGACTATTTAGATGGTATAGTCGAACTAAAAAATTATCAAAATTAGTGTAATTACCGTTTTCTTGTCGTTCTTTAATAACTGCATTTAAAAAATCTCTTCTCATTCCTTTAACGTTTGCTAAACCTAAACGGATTGCTTTTAAAGAGATTGCTCGGGTAGCTTTTGTACTAGCATTAATATCTGGTGGCAGCAAAGTAATATCATATTTCTTTAGTTGATGAACATATTCTTTTAATTTTTCAGCATTATTTTGCACAGAATTGAGTAAAGCTGTAAAAAAAGCTGCTGGAAAATGAACTTTTAAATATGCCATTTGATAAGCGATTAATGAATAAGCAAATGAATGTGAGCGATTAAAACCATAATCACCAAAACTCTCAATATAACTATATACTTTTTCGGCTTTTTCTTGGCTATAACCATTTTTTAATGCCCCTTGAACAAAAAACTTTCGTTGTTCATCTAATCCTTGATGGTCTTTTTTACTGATAGCTCTTCTAAGTAAGTCAGCTTGTGCTAAAGTAAAGCCCGCCATTTTAGCCGCAATTTGCATCACTTGTTCTTGATATACGATGATGCCATACGTGTTTGACAAAATAGGTTGCAAACTATCATCCAAAAAACTAACTGCCTTTCGTCCATGTTTACGAGCTACATATTCATCGATATTTTGCATAGGACCTGGACGATATAGTGCATTAACCGCAGCTAAGTCTTCTAAATTTTGCGGTTGTACTTTTCTTAATACTTGACGGATACCAGCGGATTCAAATTGAAAGACCCCTGTAGTATCTCCTTTTTGAAATAATTTTAATGTTAGAGCATCATTTAAAGGAATTTGATTTTGTAAAAAAATCTTTTTTTGTATATATTGAATACCACGCAAGGTATCATCGATAATCGCTAGATTTTTTAAGCCTAAAAAATCAAATTTTAATAGGCCGATTGCTTGCACATCATTCATCGTAAATTGTGAGAGTAAGATATCATCACTACCTAATTGTAAAGGAATCAAATCAAGCAAATTTTCATCAGAAATAATAACCCCAGCTGCATGCGTAGAAACATGTCGTGGTAAACCTTCAAGGATCAAAGCTACATTAAAAATCAACTGGTTACGTGGATTTTCTTCAATGATTTGTCGTAAAGCTTTTGATTGTTCGTAAGCCTGACTTAAAGTAATTTTAAGTAAACTTGGAATCGCCTTAGACCAACGATTAGCCTCACTTTGCGACAAACCAAATACCCGGCTAACATCTCGTATGACCATTTTGGCAGCTAATGTACCAAAAGTGGCAATTTGTACCACATGATTTTGACCATATTTTTGATGCACATAATGCAAGATTTCTTGACGACGATTATCAGGAATATCCAAATCAATATCTGGCATGGTTTGTCGTTCAGGATTTAAAAAACGTTCAAAGATTAACTCATATTGAATCGGATCAATATCGGTAATAGCCAATACATAAGCCACTAATGAGCCGGCTGCTGAACCACGACCAGCACCTGTTACGATGTGATTTTTATGGGCATAATCCATCACATCCCACACAATCAAAAAATAATCAGCAAATCCCATTTGGTTAATAATCGATAATTCATAGTCTAATCGTTGGTAATAACGCTGATCAACAGCTGACACACGATGGGATAGTTTTTCGTAACACAATTTTTTCAAATAAACTTCAGCTGATTCCCCTTCCAAAGGATATTGAGGTAACTTCCTTTGGTTCAGTGGAATGTGTAAATCAATCATTTGAACTACATTTTCTAAATTCACTAAAGCTTGTGGACAGTTTTGTTGATAAAATTCCTGATAGACTGCTTCATTTTGTAACTCATGAGCCATCGACCAATCCAACACTTGGATTTCATCATGTTTAAGTTGACTGCCATTTTGTAAATGATCTAATACTTTTAATGCAAAAGCCTCTTCTTTCTTTAAAATATTCACCTTACTAAAAGCTAGTAATTGAATACCATTAGCTTGCAAAAGATCTAAAACACTCGAATCAATTCTTTGATGATAACCTATCCCAAAATAAATTTCTTGTTGATTAGCTAATAACTTTAATTCAGTAATTAATTCTTGGCTTTGTCGACTATCTTGTTCAAAATTTAGCAAAATTTGATGTTGGCTGTTAAAAATAAACACAACATCTTTTAAATGGATAAAATCAGCTGTGCGTAATTCTCCAGCTATTTGATATTGACTAGATAGATGCATTAAGCATTGATAACCTCGATAATTTTTAGCTATTAATGTAATGGATTGTGACATGCCTAATACTTCTGAATAGTAATTGACTGTCAAGCCAATAATTGGTCGAATATTTTGTTTGAGACAAGCTTGATAAAATTCAATGCTGCCAGATAATACCCCTTCATCAACTAAGCCTAGCACTTGATAATCCATTTGCGCTGCTTGTTGTACATATTCTGCAATTTTTATCGTACTTTTCATTAAAGAATAAGCACTTAAGGTATGAATCTGCACATAGCTCATCACTATTCACCTCAATTTGATTTATTTATCTATATTTTAACCTATCTTGCAACTAGTTTCGAGCAAGAAATACTTTACTTTCAGAAAATTTGTGATAAACTGAAAGCAACAATGACTTGGAAAGAAGGGTTCTTTGTGCGTTATATTGTTACATTATTATGGGCATTTGTACTTGGCCAAGTAGTCGGATATTTAGGTAGTGCATTATCTGGTGGCCAATATAACTTCTTAGTAACAACTGAAATGTCTTTACTTTTAGGTGTAATAGTTATCTTAATTGCTAGTGTAAGTTCACCAAAAAAAGCTAAATAAGCACTTTTCATCACATAATCAAAAAAACGAACGATTCTTATCGTTCGTTTTTTTGTTTACTTAGAGCTATAATATACAATTGGTTTTCTAAAATTGAACAATGAAACACATAAATTAACAAAAATACATACTGCCGTTACTAAAAATACCGCACGATAACCCATCCCTTGAGCAACCGTTGAACCGATCAAAGGTCCGACAACCTGACCAAAATTAGAAAACATTTGGTTAAAGCTATAAATGCGACTGACGCCTTCTGGTGGGGTAATTTTACTAATTAGCGTATTTACTGAAGGCATTAATGCGCCAGTAGAAAATCCTAGTAAAAAGCGTAATATCCCGAGTTGCCAAGTAGTATGAACTACAGACATCGGAATAATACAGATTAATGAAAAAATTAAACCACCAATCAATACTTTCTGATTACCAATTTTATCCCCTAATTTTCCTAAACTAGGTGAAGAAAGCATCGCCGAAACCCCAGCAATAGATACAATTAAGCCACTGACAAACAAAATATTACCTTTAGAACCACTTAATTGTCGAATATACAAAGTTAAAATCGGACTAATCGAAGTAATCCCAATTTGAATAATTAAAGAAGTGATAAATAACCCAAATAGTAATTGAACATTATGCATTTTTGCTAACAATTCTTTTAATGATAGCATTTCTTGTTTATGTACTGGTTGAAAATCTTCTTTAACTAAGGTAATCGTTAAAATTAAGGTAATAAACAATACAATTCCGGTAATGATAAACACATTTTTCATTCCAAATAACTCAGCCAAAAAACCACCTAAAGAAGGCCCAATCATACTACCAGCAATTGCCCCAGTAGCTAAAGTTCCCAAAGCCCAACCACTTTTAGCTCGTGGCGCTTGTGAAGCAATCAAAGCCGTTGCATTGGGAATATAACCTGATAGTATTCCGGTTAAAAAGCGCATGAATAATAACCAATATACATTTGGCACAAAAGCTAAAGCGCCCATACTAAATGTCATCCCCGCTGCCGCACGAATCATCATTAGACGACGCCCTTTACGGTCAGCCAAATTTCCCCAAATTGGTGCAACAATTGCTGCTGCCAAAGCCGTTACTGAAATAGCTAAACCGGCGAACATTTCCACTTGACTATTTGGTGTTCCTAATTCTTCAATATAAAGCGGAATAAAAGGCATCACCAAACTAAAACTTGCACCTGTAAAAAAGCAGCCAATCCACGAAATATACAGATTTCTTTTCCAATCAATTTTCAAATTTATTCCTTCCTTCAATCATGACTATTAAGTAATATATATTATAAATTCAGACTTTGACAAGGTTTTTTAACCAAATATGTAAATAAATTAAAATTTTCATGAAAATATTGGCTGAATACAAAAAACTACACCAAAACGCCTAAACATTTTGATGTAGTCTATATTCTTTATTAAAACAAGTGT
>DYWZ01000015.1 GCA_020742395.1 Enterococcus columbae | reverse complement strand
TCGGAAGAGGTGAATGACGGTCTCCTCTAAGGTATCATTCGTCCGTCTATAAGCAGGAACAGTCTGTTGCTTGAACTCGACGTTGCGGTCGCGCGGAATTCTGTGAATGTGTTGTGGTAACTCTATTCTACAGAAGGGACTTCCTTTTTTCTATTTACACAAAATATTTTACACTCTCAAGATAAAGTATAGAGATTCATTCAGAATATAATATAGTGATTTATCTAGATGAATATTCAAGTAGTTTTAAAAGCTTGAGTAATTTTTACTTAATAGTATTGATACATTTAATCTAGATAATTTTAGCTAGATATATGAATTGAATTGTAATATTTATAATTTTTATCAGCTAATTCTTGATGTTTTGATACAAATTTCTCACCATTATTAATCTCGGCTTAATACTGACCATAGGCATTTTTAGTTATGAATGATTAGTTGGGACAAAGATTTCTAGCTAGTATGATAGATAATTGACGAGAAAGATATGTAAATGTTGATGTTAATATTACATGAAAGTACTCTTTTTTGCTGGTGGATATAAAATTAGCTAATTACTTTGAAAAGAAAAAAGGAATCATTTTTTAAAGACATTTTTTATTGATTATGGTACTATCCAATTAAGGAGGTGATTAGAATGACAAAGTCAAAAGAATCAATCACGATGAAAGATGTGGCTCAGCTAGCAGGAGTGAGTGTTGGAACTGTTTCTCGAGTGGTAAATAATGAAAGTGGTATTAAACAATCTACTCTAAAAAAAGTGAAGGCTGCGATTAAAGAATTGAATTATATTCCAAATGCTTATGCTCGAGGTATGAAAAAAAATCAAACCTCAACAATTGGGCTGATAGTTCCAACTATTTGGCATCCTTTTTTTAGTGAATTTGCCCAACATATTGGACAATTGTTAGCAAGTAGAGGATACAAAACACTTTTGTGCAATATTGGTCAGTATAATTCAGAAGTGGAAATTATCCAAATGTTAGAACAAAATAAAGTAGATGGTATTATTGCCATTACCTATAGTCCTATTGAATCCTACTTATCTACAGATATTCCATTTGTAAGTATTGACCGTACTTATACGGACAAGCATATTGCTTGTGTTTCTGCTGATAATGCTTTAGGTGCTACAATTGCAGCAGAAAAGCTAATTGAAAAAGGTGGCACTCATTTTGCTTTTGTGGGGAGTTATAACAAAACAATCAATGAGACGAAAAAACGCCGACAATATTTTGAAAAAACCATATTAGATGCAGAACTACCATTTGTTGCTTTTGATTTAGAAGAACCATTTACCGATTTTAAAGCAAAGTTACATCAATTTCTATTAGATAATCCATTCACTGATGCCATATTTGCAATTAATGACTTTACTGCATTAGATGTGATAGAAGAATTAAAGGTAATCGGTAAAAAAGTACCAGAAAATGTTCAAGTAATTGGTTTTGATGGTATAAAAATGGCTATTGAACGCAATTCACCAGTTACAACCATTCGTCAGCCATTGGAATCAATGGCTCAAAAAGCTGTCGAATTAATTATACAGAAAATTGGAGGAGAGTCACCTAAAAAGTTACAGTATATCTTGCCAGTAACCTACATAGAAGGTCCAACAACAAAAAATTAAAAAAATCTATTGACAGGAAGCGTTACCAATGTTAGTATCAACTTGTCAGAAATGATTTTTTTATTTATCTAAAATTGAAACGTTTCAAAAATATCGGAGAGATTACGCGCGACTCTTCTTATTTTTACATCAAAAATGAAACGTTTCAAAAAGGAGGAGACTATGAATAAAGTATCAACTAGTAAGAGAGATTCATTCCTTCAAAAGGTGAAAAAACAAAAATTATTACATGTAATGCTAGTGCCAGGTTTAATACTAACTTTTATTTTTAAGTATATCCCTATGTATGGTGTGCTTATTGCATTTAAGGACTATAATCCGTTACGTGGAATTTTAGGTAGCCCATGGGTTGGTTTTTCTGAGTTTGAGAAATTCCTCTCTTCACCTAATTTTATGAATATATTAATGAATACTCTTAAATTAAGTGTTTATGGCTTATTACTTGGCTTCTTGCCACCAATTATTTTAGCTATTATGTTAAATCAATTATTGAGTGAAAAAGCAAAGAAACGGATTCAATTGGTATTATATGCACCGAATTTTATTTCAGTGGTTGTCATTGTTGGTATGATTTTCTTGTTCTTCTCAGTAGACGGTCCGGTGAATCATATCCTTGGTTTCTTTGGGATAAAAGCTAACTTCTTGACTGATCCTGATTGGTTTCGTCCGTTATACATCTTTAGTGGGATTTGGCAAGGAATGGGTTGGGCTTCGACTTTGTATACCGCAACTTTGGTAAATGTGGATACCTCATTAGTTGAAGCAGCAAAATTAGATGGCGCGAATATTTTTCAACGTATTTGGCATATTGATATTCCAACGTTAAAACCAATTATGGTGATTCAATTTATTTTAGCAGCTGGTGGAATAATGAGTATAGGGTATGAAAAAGCTTATTTGATGCAAACTTCACTAAACCTTACTTCTTCTGAAATTATTGCGACTTATGTGTATAAAGTGGGGCTAGTCTCTGGGGATTACTCCTATTCGACAGCGGTTGGGTTGTTTAATACGGTAATTAATGTAATCTTGCTTGTTGCAGTGAATAAACTAGTTTCTAAAGTAAATGACGGACAAGGATTATAGGAGGGAAAATCATATGAATATGAAAATGTATACCAAATTTGATAAACAAATGTTGGTATTAAATAAGATTATTATTGCTTTTTTAGTGCTAATTACGCTTGTTCCTTTAGTTTATATTCTTGTTGCCTCTTTTATGGATCCGCAAGTATTAGTTAGCAAAGGAATTAGTTTTAACCCTAAAGATTGGACGACAGAAGGATACGCTAGAGTATTTAGTGACAAGTCGATACTTCGAGGATTTTTAAACTCACTATTATATTCCTTTACTTTTTCGGTTTTGACAGTTGCGATTTCTGTATTAACCGCTTATCCATTAGCAAATAAAGAGTTAGTTGGACGCAAATGGGTAAATATCTTTTTAATCATTACGATGTTTTTTAGCGGTGGTTTAGTTCCTACTTACCTTTTAATTAAGCAATTAGGAATGTTAAATACAATGTGGGCAATTGTATTACCTGGCGCAGTGAATGTATGGAATATTATTTTAGCGCGGACTTATTTCCAAGGATTACCAAAAGAATTGGTTGAAGCAGCAGTGATTGATGGGGCAAACGACTTGCAAATATTCTTGAAAATTATGTTACCTTTAGCGAAACCGATTATGTTTGTATTATTCTTGTATGCTTTTGTTGGCCAATGGAATTCTTATTTTGATGCGATGATTTATATCAAGGATCCAAATTTAGAACCACTGCAATTAGTTTTACGTAAAATATTAATTCAAAGTCAACCAGCCAAAGATATGATTGGGGCACAAGCTGCAATGAACGAGATGAAGCGATTGGCTGAAATGATTAAATATGCAACCATTGTTATTTCAAGTTTACCATTAATTGTTATGTATCCGTTCTTCCAAAAATACTTTGATAAAGGAATTATGGTTGGTTCACTTAAAGGATAAAAATTATTTTAGATTGGAGAAAAATATCATGAAAAAATGGATGATAGTAGGCAGTATTGTGGTAGCAAGCAGTGCACTTTTATTAGCTGGTTGTAGCAAAAAAGATGAAGCAGCGAGCCCAGATTATAAATTAGAAAAAGTGAAATTTCCTTTAAAAGATGAAGTAACTTTGAAATTTATGACTTCTTCTTCCACTCTTTCACCAAAAAATCCAAACCAAAAATTGATTTTAAAACGGATGGAAAAAGCTACGAATGTGCATATTGATTGGACAAATTATCAATCTGATTTTGCTGAAAAACGAAACTTAGATATTTCGTCTGGTGATCTACCAGATGCCATTCATAATGATGGCGCTTCAGATGTTGAGTTAATGAACTGGGCAAAACAAGGAGTCATCATTCCTGTAGAAGATTTAATTAAAGATTATATGCCTAACTTGAAAAAAATTCTTGATGAAAATCCTCAATACAAATCAATGATTACAGCACCGGATGGACATATCTATTCTTTCCCTTGGATTGAAGAATTAGGTGAAGGCAAAGAGTCTATTCATAGTGTGAATGATATGGCTTGGATTAATGTTGATTGGTTGAAAAAATTGAACTTGCCAATGCCGCAAACGACAGATGATTTAGTGAAGGTTTTGGAAGCATTTAAAACGCAAGATCCAAATGGGAATGGTAAACAAGATGAAATTCCATTGTCCTTTATAAATGGTGGTGGGAACGAAGATTTCAAAATGTTGTTTGGGGCCTTTGGTATTGGGGATAATGATGATCATCTAGTTGTAAATAATGATGGTAAAGTTGATTTTACTGCTGATAATGAAGAATACAAAGAAGGCGTTAAATTTATGCGCCAGCTACAAGAAAAAGGATTAATTGATAAAGAAGCTTTTGAACAAGACTGGAATACTTATATTGCCAAGGGTGCTGAAAAACTTTATGGTGTTTATTTTACATGGGATAAGGCAAATGTATCAGGCATGAACGATTCTTATAATGTATTACCTGCTTTAGCTGGACCAAGTGGTAAGAAACATATTACTCGTACGAATGGTATGGGATTTCAACGTGATCGTATGGTTATTACCAGTGCGAATAAAAATCTTGAATTAACAGCAAAATGGATTGATTATCAATATCGACCACTTCAATCCGTCCAAAATAACTGGGGAACTTATGGCGATAAGAAACAACAAAATATTTTCGAATTTGATAAATCTACCAATTCATTGAAACATTTACCATTAGAAGGTACTGCACCAGCTGAATTGCGTCAAAAGACTGAAGTTGGGGGTCCATTAGCCATTCTAAATAGTTATTATGGAAAAGTAACCACAATGCCTGATGATGCAAAATGGCGTATAGATTTGTTGAAAGAATACTATGTTCCTTATATGGATAATGAAAATATCTATCCAAAAGTATTCATGAAAGAAAAAGATTTAGACAAGATTAGCCAAGTAGAAGCAGATATGAATGACTATATTTATCGTAAACGAGCAGAATGGATTGTAAATGGTAAAATTGATCAAGAATGGGATAGTTATTTGAAAGAGCTAGATAAATATGGCTTAAACGATTGGTTGAAGATTAAGCAAAAATATTATGATATCAATCAAAAGAATCAATAGGAGGATATTCATGTATAGTATTGAACGTGCAAATAAATATATTGAAGCAAATAAGAATAATGTACAATCAACCTATCAGCCAAAATTACATTTTGTTCCAGAAATTGGTTGGATGAATGATCCTAATGGCTTCGTATATTATAAAGGAGAATATCATCTTTTTTATCAGTATAATCCTTATGATAGTAAATGGGATACAATGCATTGGGGGCATGCGAAAAGCAAGGATTTAGCGCATTGGGAATATTTACCTATCGCCTTAGCACCAGATCAAGATTATGACAAAAATGGTTGTTTTTCAGGTTCAGCTTTAGTAGTTGATGATACACTTTGGTTAATGTATACCGGCCATATTGTGAATGAAGATGGCTCAATTTCTCAAGTGCAGAATATGGCTTACTCTACTGATGGTATTACTTTCCATAAAATTAAGGAAAATCCAGTTATTACAGGTCAACAATTACCTAATGAAATTAGTAGAAGTGATTTTCGTGATCCAAAATTGTTTGAAAAAGATGGCAAGTATTATGCAGTGGTTGCGACTCAGCATTTGGATCAAGTTGGTTGTGTAGTATTAATAGAATCTGAGAATTTGATTGATTGGTCTTATAAGTCGATTTTTCTAAAAGGTGAGGAAAATCAAGGGATTGTTTGGGAATGTCCAGATTATTTTGAAATGCATGGTCAAAGTTATCTGATTGTGTCTCCGATGCAATATCATTCTGAACACTTGGATTTTAATAATCAAAATTCCAATATTATTATGGAAGGTCGAGTGGACTGGAAAGCAGGAAAATTTTATCCTAACAACCTTAAAGAAATTGACCATGGTCATGACTTTTATGCTGCTCAAACAACTAAAAATGCAAATAATGAACGAATCATGATTGCTTGGATGCATACTTGGGGACGTCCACTAGTTACTGATCAATTACAACATGGTTGGTTTGGTTCGATGTGCTTACCTCGAATCTTGACAGTAAAAGACAACCAAATAATGCAAAAATTACCAGAAAGTTTGTCTAACCAGTTCATTGAATCTCATCTAAATGAAGAGATTAAGGAACCTTCAAAAATTGAGATTGATATAAATGAAAGTATCGCTCTGAGACTAGGAACAAAAGATGATTATTTATGCTTTGGATACGATGCTTTTAGAAAAGAAGTTTATATTGATAGAAAGAATTTGAAGTATCAGTTAATTGGTGAAGAAAGGAATCCAGTTTTCTACCGTGGTGTGCAAATCCAAGCCACTCATTTGACAGTTTACATTGATCAACAGAGTATTGAAATCTTTGTTAACGATGGAAAAGAAGTGCTTACATCTGTATTCTATATAGAAGGAATAAAGAAAGTTTATTCGCAAATCTAAAAACATAGATTATAATATATTTGTCATGAATCCGGTTGACAAAATCAGAAAATTTAGTATGATAAAACTGTAGAACCGTTCCCACATTTTGTGGAAAGTAAAGGAGAATCGAATATTATGGGGATTTTTGATAAATTATTTGGTAAAAAACCGGAAATTCATGCGGAATCTGTAAGCGCTATTAATTTAGCTGAAAATCAAGTAGCAGCAGTAGTAACTGGTGAAGCTGTAGAATTAAAAACAGTAAAGGATCCAGTTTTTTCAAGTGAGATGATGGGAAAGGGCGTTGGGATTATTCCACAAGCTAATCAAGTCTATGCACCGGTTTCTGGTACTTTAACAGTGGCCTATCCAACTGGTCATGCTTATGGTATTCAAGCAGATAGTGGTATGGAGCTATTAATTCATATCGGTGTGGATACTGTGAATTTAGAAGGTAAACATTTCACTACGAACAAAAAGCAAGGCGATAAAATCCAAGCTGGTGAGCTGTTAGGTACCTTTGATCGACAAGCAATTAGTAAGGCAGGCTATGATACAACTGTTATGTTAATTGTTACAAATACCGATCAATATCAAGATGTTAAACCAACACACTTAGGACAAATTAATAATAAAGAAGTTGTCGTAGAAGTAACTAAATAATTATGATTCTATAAAATAAGCTAAAAACGAAACCATCAAAATCAAAGGAGTGCTTAGTATGTATTTTGGATCAATTGAAGCGGGAGGCACTAAGTTTGTTTGTGCTATCGGTGATGAAGAATTAAATATCGTAGCTCGCGAAAGCTTTCCTACCACTACCCCAGAGGAAACGATGACGGATGTCATTAACTTTTTCAAAAAATATCAAGCAGAATTAGCTAGCATCGGCGTTGGCTCATTTGGACCAATTGATATTCATCCAGATTCAGCAACCTATGGCTATATTACCTCAACCCCTAAGCTTGCATGGCAAAACTATAATTTTGTTGGTGCGCTAAAAGCTGCCTTTGATTTACCAGTTGCATGGACTACAGATGTGAATGCAGCAGCTTACGGTGAATATTATTATGGTCATGGTAAGGGTAAAAGAAGTGTCGTCTACTATACAATTGGTACTGGTGTAGGTGGTGGCGCTATTCAAAACGGTCATTTCATTGAAGGCTTTAGTCATCCTGAAATGGGGCATATGTTAGTGGTTCCTCATAAAGACGATCATTTTGAAGGAGCTTGTCCATTTCATGGTAATTGCTTAGAAGGGATGGCAGCTGGACCGGCTGTGGAAAAACGTTTGGGAATGAAAGGCCAAGATGTGCCTGCTGATCATCCATATTGGGAACAAGAAGCTTATTATATTGCTCAATGTGCATATAATACAACGCTAATGCTTTCACCAGATGTAATTATTTTTGGTGGGGGTGTGATGAAACAAGCACATATAATGGAACGAGTGCATCGTCACTTCACTGAATTATTAAAGAACTATGTGAAAACACCAGATTTAGCTGAGTATATTGTAACCCCTAAATTAGTTGACAATGCAGCAACAATTGGGTGTTTGGCTATGGCGAAAGATTTATTAAAATAGTCGATGATCGTTAAAGGATTCGTTATCTCTAATTAGATAGCGAATCTTTTTTTTGAAAAGTTTGAGGAAATTTTCACATTATTTAAATTAAAACTTTATTAATGAATTTTAATCTGATATAATTGTAATCACATAAAACAGGGGTGGCATGTTGTTGAGCTGATACTCGGTAAATAAGCCAAGTTGCTGAAAAATCTTAAAATATGGAGGACTTTTCCATCCACTTGGAACTTATTTACTCGTATCAAAGCGCTCAACACATAGCCTCTAAAAACGGTATGAGCCAAGCTGGTTTTCGGCAATAAGCTTGCAGTCGAAAAAGTGTTAAAAGATACGCACTTTTCTCTACTGCTACGACTTATTGCTCAAACCAGAGCGCTTGTCTCATAGCCTCTAAAAACGGCATGAGCCAGCTAGTCACCCGTCAAATAAGTCAAAGTGCTGTAAAAGTCTTAAAAGTAATGGACTTTTCCATCCCTTCGAAGCTTATTTGCTCGTGCCTGAGCGAGCTGTCTCATAGCCTCTAAAAACGGCATCAATCGAGCTGCTATTCGGTAAATAAGCTACTATCCCCAAAAAGTATTAAAAGTTGTGCACTTTTTGTGGCTAGTTAGACTTATTTACTCATAGCAAATCGCTCGCTTGATAGCCTCTAAAGTAAACGGCATGTTGTTGAGCTGATACTCGGTAAATAAGCCAAGTTGCTGTCAAAGTCTTAAAATATGGAGGACTTTTCCATCCACTTGGAACTTATTTACTCGTATCAAAGCGCTCAACACATAGCCTCTAAAATAAAGGAGAGAGTATAGATGACTGTTTATAATTTTTCAGCCGGTCCTGCCGTGCTACCAAAAGAAGTATTACAAAAAGCTCAAGCAGAATTTTTAAATTATGCAGGTAGTGAAATGTCTGTAATGGAGCTGAGTCATCGCTCCTCCTTATACGATCAAATTATCAAAGAAACTGAGCATTTATTAAGAGAATTAATGGCGATTCCAGATAATTATCATGTGCTATTTTTACAAGGTGGTGCTAGTTTGCAATTTAGTATGATTCCTTTAAATTTAGCGCAAGGGAAGAAGGCACTTTATATCAATACCGGTGCTTGGTCCAAAAAAGCGATTAGTGCAGCTAAGCAGGTTCCATGTGTTGAGGTAGAAGTAATTGCTACCAGTGAGGATCAAAACTTTACTTATGTGCCAGAAGTGTCGCTAGATCAAATTGATCAAGAAGCAGCCTATGTGCATATTACCACTAATGAAACAATTGGTGGTGTGAGCTATGATAAATTACCACAAACGGGTAAGGTGCCATTAGTTGCCGATATGTCTTCAAATATTTTAGCTAATGATTTTAAGGTGACTGATTTTGGTTTAATTTATGCTGGTGCACAAAAAAATCTTGGTCCATCTGGGGTTACTTTGGTCATTATTCGAGAGGATTTATTAAATAAAGAACCGATTTTTGCGCCAATGCTTGATTTTGCTTTACAAGCGAAAAATCGCTCATTATACAATACACCACCAACCTATGCGATTTATGTGATGAAATTGGTTTTAGAGTGGGTTAAAGCTCAAGGGGGCGTTCAGGGAATGATTGAAAAAGATCAGGCTAAAGCCCAGTTGTTATATCAGGCAATTGATCGCTCTAAGCTCTTTTCAAATCCGGTAGCAATTAACAATCGTTCAATTACCAATATCCCATTTGTTACGGGTGATGAAAAACTAGATCAATTATTTAATAAAGAAGCTTTAGCAGCTGGATTTCAAAATCTAAAAGGACATCGTAGTGTAGGTGGGATGCGAGCAAGCCTGTATAATGCTTTCCCTTATGAAGGTGTGGAGGCTTTGGTTGACTTTATGCAAGCATTTGAACAAAAATATGGTGGTGAAAAATGATGTATCAAATTAAAACATTTAACGCAATTGCTCCAGAAGGCTTAGCGCGTTTTGAAAAAGAAAATTATGCAATCAATGAAAGTGAACAACCTGATGCGATTTTATTACGTAGTCAAAAATTACATGACTATGCTTTTCCAAAATCAGTTTTAGCTGTAGCAAGAGCTGGTGCGGGAACGAATAATATTCCAATTGATCACTGTACGGAACAAGGAATAGTTGTTTTTAATACACCAGGAGCTAATGCCAATGCGGTAAAAGAATTAGTTTTAGCAAGCTTATTATTAAGTGTTCGTCCAATTATGCAAGGTGCCAAATGGGTCCAGCAATTAACGGGTGAAAATACAGAAGAACAGGTTGAAGCCAATAAAAAGCAATTTGTTGGTCATGAACTAGAAGGAAAAAAACTGGGAGTCATCGGTTTAGGCTCTATTGGTGCGATGGTAGCGAATGATGCCTATCGTTTAGGAATGGAGGTCATTGGTTATGATCCGTATGTTTCGGTTGATACAGCTTGGAGTATCTCAAGACGTGTCAAACGTGCCAATCAAGTAGAAGAAATTCTACAAACCTGTGATTTTATTACACTTCACATGCCATTAAATGAAAAGACAAAAGGATTTATTGGCGCAAGAGAATTAGCTATGATGAAAAAAAATGCGCATCTATTTAATTTTTCACGTGGCGAAATTGTTGATGTTCCTGCCTTGTTAGCAGCGATTTCAGCACAACAAATTAGTGGGTACACGACTGATTTTGCAGATGCACGATTACTTAATCAAGAAAATATTTTGGTCTTGCCACATTTAGGCGCTTCTACGGATGAAGCTGAGATTAATTGTGCCAAAATGGCTGCTCGTACCTTGAAGCGTTATCTAGAAACCGGTGCAATCAAATATTCGGTGAATTTTCCAACCGTTGAGATGGCCTTTCAATCACCTTATCGAATAACTGTAATTCATCGCAATATTCCTAATATGCTTGGTCAGATTTCTTCAGCAATCGCTACATTAGGCGTAAATATTGAAAATATGGTTAATCGTGGACGTGGCGATTATGCTTATACACTAGTGGATGTATCCGAGAAAGAGCAAACAGTTATCCAGCAGATTGTTGAAAAATTACAAGAGCAGGAAAATATTATTCGTGTTCGTAGTATTCAGCATACGGAGGTGCCATATTAATGGTTCAAGTACGTCCTTTTCGAGCAATTCGTCCTAAAAACAATCTTGCTAGTCAAATCGCGGAATTACCTTATGACGTGATTGATACAAACGAGGCGCGCAATTTAGCCAAGGATAATCCATATAGCTATTTCCATATTGATCGCTCTGAGATTGCATTTGATGATCAGATGAATCCTTATGCAAAAGAAGTTTATCAAAAGGCAAATGAGGTTTTGCAACAATTTTTAGCTGAAGGTTGGTTTGTTAAAGAGAACAAGCCTTGCTTTTATTTATATGAATTAACGATGGCTGGAAGGACTCAAACAGGAATTGCTGCGAATACAGCAATTGAGGACTATGTCAACGACTTAATTAAAAAGCACGAGTTTACTCGACCAGCTAAAGAGGAAGATCGGATGAATCATATCCGTTACTGTGATGCCAATACCTCACCGATTTTCTTAAGCTATCGTGAGCCAGAAGCGATGCAGCAAATTGTTCAAGCGTGGAAGATGCAGCATGCGCCAATCTATGATTTTGAAAAATATCATCAGGTTCACCATCGTCTATGGGTCATTGACGATTTAGCAGTCATTGAGCAAATTACGGCTATTTTTGAGCAAGTGAATGCATTATATATTGCTGATGGGCATCATCGGGCAGCCTCAGCCGTGAAGGTCGGCTTAGAAAAACGAGAAAATCAAACAGCGAGTGCGGAAAGTGAGTATTTCTTATCGATTATTTTTCCAGAAAATGAATTGCATATTTTGGAGTATAATCGAGTGATTAACATTGTCCCGCCGGCTGATTTTTTCCAACGCTTAGCTGAATACTTTACAGTTACACCAACCACCCAAATAAAAGCACAGCAAAAAGGTGAGTTTAAATTATATTACAATCAGCAATGGTATACCTTAACCTTTAACGAAGCCTTACGACCTGACGATGCAGTCAACGGCTTAGATGTTGCTATTTTACAAAAGTATGTGATTGAAGGTATTTTTGGTATTACCGATGTCCGAGTTGATTCACGGATTGATTTTGTTGGCGGCATTCGTGGCTCTGAAGAACTTGTTCGTTTGGTGGATAGTCAAAAATGGCAGGTAGCTATTGCGATGTATCCAACATCGATGCATGATTTATTAGCCGTTGCTGATGCCAAACAAATCATGCCACCAAAATCAACTTGGTTTGAACCTAAATTATTAAGTGGCTTATTAATCCATGATTTAGAAACAAGAAGTAAATAATGAATAAAACGAATATACAAGCTATCACCATTAGCCTGTATATTCGTTTTTTTGGCTCTATAATAAATTTTGTTTAGCGACAAGGTTTTCTCTTTTTTTGCGTATTTATAAAACAGAGGTGAGACGGATGTTTTTGGCGATGAATGAACAGCATGAACTGATTAATGCTAAAGAGGCAACGCGTAACCAAAAATTTTATTGTCCTGCTTGTAAGCAAAGTGTTCAATTAAAGCGTGGGCGACATAAAATTGCTCACTTTGCCCATTTACAGAATCAAGCCTGTGATAGCTTTAGTGAAGGTGAGACTCTCGAACATTTGCATGCAAAAGAGCTATTATTTAATTGGCTGAAAAAGCAAAATTATCCAGTAGAATTAGAGGCTTATTTGCCGAATTTAAAGCAACGACCAGATTTATTAGTTGCTCATTTAGCTATAGAAATGCAATGCTCACCACTTACCATTAGTCGTTTTATAGAAAGAAACCAGGGCTATTTGTCCCATCATTATTTTCCTTGGTGGTTAATTGGTAGCAAGCTACAGCCAAAAAAGCACCAATTTCGCTCTTTGGTTAAGAGTATGATTTGCTATCATCCGTTAGCTGATTTTTATTTTTATGGCTTTGATGAAAAACAACAGGCCATTATTTATTATGGTAATATTTGCTGGCATTATCGTAAAGGATATTATTATCAGGCTTATTTATTTCCTCTTCAGTCATGTAGCTTGACGACTGTTCAACTGTTTTGTCCAAAGAAGCTAGCTCCATTTACTTGGAAAGAGATAGAGTATCGTTTTTATTTGCAGCATCAATTAGTGAATCAACGACCTTATTTTATTTCGTTACAAGAATTTTGTTACCTGCATCATCAAAATCTCCTTAATTTACCGGCATGGTGTTATCAAGCAAGCTGCTATCAGGTTTTATTTGGGCATGATTTGCTGATTTTACGTATGCTTTATTTACAAAGTGTGAATTTTAAACAGTGGCTACAGTTACTAAAATCATTTCCGTTTACTTGGGAATATATTTTTTTAAACCAATCGAATGTTCTGGTAAGTATTTACAAAGAATGTAAAAAATTAAATGAAAAAAATCAGGGATTAGCTAAATAAAAAAGCTTACTCTAACCTAAAAGCAGTTAAAGTAAGCTAAAATCAAATCACTTAGAATATTTCTTGCATGGTGCTGATAATTAATTGAATGTTTAAAATAGTTAACACGATGGTACTAATCCAGCCTAACCAGGTAATAATTGGTTTATTTTTAAAGCGTTTGCCCATGATTTTTTCAGAGCTAGTAAAATAGACCAATGGAATCATTGAAATAGGTAAAGCGATACTTAGAAAGACCTGTGAATAGATTAATAATTGATCTAAGGTGGTTTCATTATCGCCAAATAGCAAGGCACAGATAATAACCGGTGTAACAGATAATAATCTTGTCAGCAAACGGCGCACCCAAGAAGGGAGTTTAATGTGCAGAAAGCCTTCCATGACAATTTGTCCAGCTAATGTACCAGTAATAGTTGAATTTTGCCCAGAAGCCAATAACGCAACAGCGAAAAGGACACTTAATACAGGACTAGCAACCTTGCCAGCAATGTTTGGATCTTGTAACGCATCATAAAGAGCAGTAAAGGTTCCCAAATCTCCTTGATGGCCAAAGAATAGGGCGCTTCCTAAGATTAGCAACAAGCAGTTGACTAAAAAGGCCATGGATAGCTGTAAATTAGAATCCCAAGTGGCAAAACGAACGGCTTGCGCAATTTCCTCTTGATCCTTGCGACTATATTTTCTTGTTTGCGAAATAGAAGAGCCTAAGTATAAATTATGAGGCATGACCGTTGCTCCGACAATTCCTAAAGCCATAGTTAGTTGTCCATGATGTAAGATTTGTTTTTGCGGGATAAAACCACCAAAAACATCGCGAATCACTGGATCAGCTTGGAAGACTTCATATAGAAAGACTCCTAAAATGACTAAGATTAACGTCATGACAATCGCTTCGATTTTGCGAAAGCCTAACTTCATCAAGAGCAACAATAAGAATACATCAAAAACAGTTAGTACGACACCATAAACTAATGGGATACCAAATAATAGGTTTAGCGCGATAGCACTCCCAATAACCTCGGCAATATCCGTTGCCATTACCGCAAGTTCGGTGATGATCCATAAACAAATGCCCATAGGCTTATTCGTGAATTTACGTGTTGCTTGGGCTAAGTCCATCTGAGTCACAATTCCTAATTTAGCAGCCATATATTGTAGTAACATGGCGATGAGGCTAGATAAAAATACGACTGAAAGGAGCAGATAGCCATACTTTGCACCACCACCAATTGAAGTAATCCAGTTACCTGGATCCATATAACCAACGGCAACCAATGCACCTGGACCTGAAAAAGCTAATAAATTTCGCCAAAAGCTTTTTGTTTTGGGTATAGCGACCGTTCCGTTGATTTCTTCTAAGCTTGCTGTATGTGTAGGAGTGATTACTGAATGTTGTCTTTTTTGCTTCATTCATCTCACCTCGAATATAATTTTTAGGTATGCCTAAATTTAATTTTATGGTACACTTATTTTGTCGAAAATTCAAGTGAAAAAACAGTTTTTTTAATAAAAAAAAGCTTGATGTCAAATTTTTTTGACATCAAGCTTAAGTTAGTCAATTTACCCTTTAACCGATCCAGCTGTAATTCCTTCGACATAGAATTTTTGCATGTAGATGAATAAAAGTGTAATTGGAATGGCAATCATTACACAGCCGGCTGTAAAGGACATAAATAATGAGTTGGCGGTTGTCTTGGTCATCATTGAGTAAAGACCAATCGCAACGGTGTAATTTTCCACCTTATCTCCCATGATGACCTTAGCAAAGATAAAGTCCATCCATGGAGCCATGAAGGCCATTAGAGAAGTATAGACAATGATTGGCTTGGATAAAGGCAAGGTAATTTGGGTAAAGATTTGCCATTTATTTGCACCATCAATCATCGCTGATTCATCCAAAGTCATTGGAATGGTATCAAAGAAACCTTTAGCGATATAAAAGCCAAGCGCAGCACCTGAAGAATAGACAATGATTAAGGCTAATAAACTTTCAGTTAGGTTCATTGCTTTTAGGATATAGTAGATGGCAATCATACTCATAAACCCAGGAAACATATTTAAAACTAAGGCTACCTTTAAGAATGGTTTGCGCATTTTGAAGCGTAATCTTGATAATGCATAAGCCATTGCAATGGTAATGAGTGTGGATAAAAGACAGCTACAAATCGCAACGATTAAGGTATTAAAAAACCAACGAACGAAAGGATAAGTGTCACTTGAATTGGTTAATAACCGTGTGTAATTTTCTAAGGTAAATTGCTTAGGAATGATGTAAGGAACAAAGGCACCACCTTCTGAACGAAAGCTTGTAAGGACGATCCAAATAATCGGAAAGACCCAAATACAGGCTAAGATAGTAAGCGTTACATAGACTAAGCTTAAATTTAATTTGCGTTTTGTACGATAATTCATGATGTTTAGCCCTCCTTAAATGAATTGGTTCTGGTGTAGGCTGCTAAACTAAAGATAGCAGAAAGAATAAAGATTAAAATACCGATGACAGAAGCTAAGTTATAATCCATTGTATCAACGGTCAATTTATACAACCAAGTAACAAGTAAGTCTGTATTACCTGCACCATAGAAGTTAGAATTCGTTGGGCCACCACCAGTAAGTAGATAGATAACGTTAAAGTTATTAATATTGCCGACCAATTGTTGAATTAAAGAAGGCATCATTACAAATAAAATTTGAGGGAAAGTGATGCTTCTAAAGATTTGGAAGCTGTTTGCACCATCAATTCTAGCGGCTTCAATCTGATCAGTTGGTAGGTTTTGTAAGATACCTGTTGTGATAATCATCGTTACCGGAATCCCAATCCACATATTCACAAAAATAATTGAGACCTTCGCCCAGGTAGGATCCGTTAAAAATGGAATTGCTGAGTGAATCCAACCTAGATTTAATAAGGTAGAGTTGATTGGACCTGCATCGTTTAATAAATTACGCATGATTAATAGTGAAACGAATTGTGGCACAGCCATAGTTAAAACAAAAAGTGTACGCCAGATTTTTTTGCCTTTAATGCCTTTTGTATTAATCAATAAAGCTAAGATGACACCAAAAATGAAACAAGTTACCGTAGCAAGCACCGCCCAAATCAAGGTCCAAATTAAGACCGGGAAGAAGGTTGATGCCATATCACCAGTAATTACATTACCAAAATTTTAAACGCCACCCAAGTAAATAATTGCTTAGGAGGTAAATGGTTATGATCATAGTTCGTAAAGGCGATTGAAATCATGTATAGTAACGGTAAAATAGTAAATAATAGCACACCAAGTAAAGGAATGGTCATCAATGTTGCATGAAAACGTTCATTTAGTAGGGATTTCAAATCGTCAAGGGTTGTAGGAATTGGTTTGTTCTCTTGTTTTAACACATAAAGCTTGCGTGCGCTCTTTAAATTGATTACGTATAAATAAATCATCAAGGCACAGGTAAGGATTGCAGCGATACCAAAAAGAAGGATGAGCATGGAATTGTCACCTTTTTGTAGGACCTCAATGCCAAGCTTTTCATCAAACATCAACCCTTGTTTTTTTGTACCAAGAGTTTGTAGCATTGCAAGAGCCGTCACTCCATTACGAATTAACCAAAAGAAGAAAAGCAATTCGGATAATAAAAAGATGAGTCCTTTTGGAATTTGTTTGTTGCATAGATTGGCTGTTCCCATCAGGAAGAACGATAATTTTGTTGGTAAGTCACCCTTAACAAACAATGTACGGAATGTTATTTTGTTAGGATGAGTATTCGCTTTTTGAGCCATAATATTCACACCTTTAGAGAAAGTAATCGGAAAAATATTGTCAAATTTCCATATAATATAAGGTTATCTGTGGGAAATTTTTCCCACAGATAACAAATATTAAACAATTTAGTTTGTTTCTTTAGAGATATCAGCAACAAATTTATCTAATTTAGCTTGGTATTGATCCGCTTTGATACTTCCTTTATAAGTATCATTAATTAATGCATCCATTGCTGGCCAGAATGATACCATTTCAGGTAATTTAGGCATTACAACTGAATGTTCATCATCAGACATAGCTAAAACAGCTTTGGCAACTGCATCATCTTGCACTTCTTGCACCTCTTGATCGGCTTTGTTTGATGGGATGATTCCGTGATTTTCAAATAATGTTAATTGTGCTTTTTCACCAGTAATATAGTTGGCTAAAGCCATAGCAGCTAACGGGTGTTTAGTTTGTTGGTTTACACCAAATAATTTCACCCCTAAGAATGCTTTCATTGGGACTTCACCGTTACCAAAGTCAACAGTAGGGTAAGCAGCTACCCCCATATTGTCGCCTAATGCTTTTTTCACATCGTTTTTAGACCATGGACCAGAAAGAAAAGCATTAGTTTCACCAGAAGTTAATTTAGCAATAGCAGTTGCGCTAGAGGATTGTACCACTCCTGGATTTGATTTTTGCTTAGCAATCCAATCTAATACTTGAATACCTTTTTCATTGTTAAAATCAGTTCCTTTTAAATCTTCGCCGCTTTTACCGAATAACACATCACCATTACTCATAAATAATGGGGCAAAGATGTAGTTGGCACCTTCTTCAGCAAAGTTGGTTCCCATTTTGCCCTTAGTTGTAATACCAGTCCAAGATTTAACATCTTCTTCAGAGAGAACTGATTTATTGTAGTAAAGGATTTGGGTTTCAACTCCATAAGGATAAGCGTATAAATCGCCTTTCCAAGTAGCCCCTTCAACGGCTGAAGTAATATTGTTTTTCTTCACTTCATCGGCGTATTTAGTATTTTTATATAACAGTCCAGCTTCGGCCATTTGACCAACTTGATCGTGTGGTAACATAAAGACATCGGCCGCTTTTTCTGGATCCTTTGAAACGTCTTTTTTCGCATCGGCTGATTGACCAACTTTAACATCAACCTTGACATCTGGATATTCTTTTTCAAAGTCTTTCACAATTTTTGTGAAGGTATCCTTTTGTTCAGTATCAATCCATAATTTAATGTTTCCAGATACCTTAGCGCTAGAGTTGTCTTTTGTAGCGCTTTCATTTTTACTTGAATTACCACAACCTGCAAGTAATAGTGTGCTTGCTCCCATAACTACAGCCCCTAGAGCAAATTTTTTAAAATTTGTTTTCATTCTCAAGACCTCCAATTTTATTTGAGAAAAATAATTACATGTTCATTATGCAATCGTTTGCGCCATTTGTCAAATGTTTTTTCGTGAAAAAAGAAAATTTTTCTTTAGTTCAAAATAAAATAAAATGTTTTAAGTTGCTGTATATTTCATAAATGTTGATATATCAATGGATGTTGGCTGGTATTTTAAATTGTTCAAAATCAATGTTTTTTTAAAAGTGCAACCGATTGCTGATGAGTTCTTGATTGCGTTTGCAAAATGTGTCATAATAGGGGCAAAGAAAAAAGGAGTTGAGTAACTGATGAATACTTCTGCAATCTATCATCGACCTGAAAGCGAATTTGCTTATCTATATGATAAAACAACTATGCATATTCGCTTACAAACGGCTAGAGAAGATGTTTTAGCTGTCTATCTTATTCATGGGGACCCTTATTTGGTAAATAAGGAAGAATGGTATCAACAAAGAGTCCCTATGCAAAAATTATTGACCACTCAATTACATGATTATTGGCAAATTAGTGTGGGGGCAAAATTTCGCCGAATCGCCTATGGTTTTATTGTCGAAGGAATTGATGGAACAGTAGCGTTTTATGGTGATCAAGGAATTTTTCCAGCAAGCGAAGAATACTTAGCTACACCTAACCTCTATTATCGTTTGCCCTATTTTCATGAAGCTGATCTTGTAACAGTACCAGAATGGGTAAAACAAACTGTATGGTATCAAATTTTCCCAGAACGCTTTGCAAATGGTGATAAAACTAATGATCCTAAAGGCACGCTTGCTTGGGGGAGTGAAGAACCGACCCCGTTTAATTTCTTTGGTGGTGATTTACAAGGCGTACGTGACCATCTAGATCATCTCGTTGATTTAGGGGTGAACGGTTTGTATTTTTGTCCTATTTTTAAGGCGACTTCTAATCATAAGTACGATACCGAAGATTACTTTATGATTGATCCAGCTTTTGGTACGGCTGAAACTTTTAAAGCTTTGGTTCAAGAATGCCATGAACGTGGGATTAAAGTGATGTTAGATGCGGTGTTCAATCATATTGGCGACAATTCTCCGCAATGGCAAGATGTCATTAAAAATGGCGAAAAATCAAAATATGCTGATTGGTTCCATATTCATGAATTTCCAGTTAGCTATACAGAAGGCGAACACTTTGAAGATGCCAAAGATTTAACTTTTGATACATTTGCTTTTACGCCACATATGCCCAAATTAAATACTGCTAATCCGGAGGTACAAGAATACTTACTTTCGATTGCAAAATACTGGATTGAAGAATTTGATATTGATGCTTGGCGTTTGGATGTTGCCAATGAAGTAGACCATGCATTTTGGAAAAAATTTAGACAAGCATGTGATTCGGTAAAAAAAGATTTCTACATATTAGGTGAGATTTGGCACTCTTCACAACGTTGGTTACAAGGCGATGAGTTCGATGCAGTGATGAACTATGCCTTCACGGATGCAATTAAAGCCTATTTTGTAAAAAATGAAATTTCATTATCCAAAATGGTTGCTCAAATGAATCGACAATTGATGTTATATCGAATGCAGACTAACCAAGTACAATTTAATGTTTTGGATTCACATGATACACCAAGACTTTTAACTGAGGTGAAAGGTGACAAGGACTTAGTTCGTCAAATCATGGCCTTTACTTATCTACAAATGGGGGTTCCTTGCATTTATTATGGTACGGAATATGCTATGGAGGGTGAATTTGACCCTGGTTGTCGTAAATGTATGGTTTGGGATGAAGCAGACCAAGACTTAGAAATGTATGCATTCATGAAATTATTGGTGGCCTTTAGAAAAGACTATCAACCGATTTTAAGTGAAGGTAGTGTGGAATGGTTAGCTGTAGATGACCATACAGGAATTCTTTCGCTTGCTCGACAATTAGGCGATAAGTTATTAGTTGCCACCTTTAATACTGGTGAGCAGCCTATCACGATGCCAGTAAGTGAAAGAATCGTATTAAGCCAAAAGACACAAGCCAATCAAATTTTACCTAAAGGCTTCGTGATTACCTATTGGGAGGGTGTTGAATAATGCGTCAAAAATATTGGTGGCAAGAAGTGGTTGTGTATCAAATTTATCCAAGAAGCTTTAAAGACAGTAATAATGATGGCATTGGCGATTTACCAGGAATTATTGAAAAGCTAGATTATCTTGAAAAGTTAGGAATCGGTGCGATTTGGCTATCACCGGTTTATCAATCTCCAAACGATGATAATGGTTATGATATTTCAGATTATGAAGCAATTATGACAGAGTTCGGGACAATGGAGGATATGGAGCGGTTAATTCAAGAAGCGGATAAACGACAGATCAAGATTGTGATGGATTTGGTTGTTAATCATACCTCTGATGAACATGCTTGGTTTGTGGAAGCAAAAAAGTCCAAGGATAATCCTTATCGCGATTATTATGTATGGGCCAATCCTAGCGCAGATGGCGGGGTTCCTAATGGTTTACGTTCTGCATTTTCAGGTTCAGCTTGGCAATTAGATGAAACAACGGGTCAATATTACTTGCACTTATTTAGTAAGAAACAGCCAGATTTAAATTGGCAAAATGAAAAAGTCCGTCAGGCTGTCTATCAAATGATGAATTTCTGGATTGATAAAGGAATTGGCGGTTTTCGTATGGACGTGATTGACTTAATCGGGAAGGTACCAGAACAAGAAATTACCGGGAATGGCCCACGTTTGCATGAATTTTTACAAGAGATGAATCAAGCCACTTTTGGTAAGCATGATTTATTAACGGTTGGCGAAACGTGGGGAGCCACCCCGGAAATTGCTAAATTATATTCTAATCCAGACCGGCATGAACTTTCGATGGTTTTCCAATTTGAACATATCGGCTTAGATCAACAAGCTGGTGGTGAAAAATGGGACTTGGCACCTGTTGACTTAGGCCAATTGAAACAGATTTTTGCAAAATGGCAGACTGAATTGGATAATCAAGGTTGGAATTCACTTTTTTGGAATAATCATGACCTGCCACGAATGATTTCACGTTGGGGCAATGACACTAACTATCGAGTAGAAAGCGCGAAAATGTTGGCTATCCTTTTACATATGCAAAAAGGTACGCCTTATATCTATCAGGGAGAAGAAATCGGCATGACCAATACTGCGATTACCGATATTTCACAAGCCAAAGATATCGAAAGTATCAATATGTATCAGGAACGTTTAGCCAATGGGTTTACCAAAGAAGCAATTATTCAATCCATCAATGCCAAAGGGCGTGATAATGCACGTCGGCCAGTTCAATGGAGTAATCAAGCCTATGCTGGTTTTTCAACTGTAGAACCATGGATTGCTGTTAATGAAAATTATTCAAGTATCAATGTAGAACAAGCTTTAGCGGATCCTGATTCCATTTTCTACACTTATCAAAAATTGATTGCTTTACGAAAAGCAAATCCATTGATGATTTGGGGCGATTTCGAATTACTTGATACCAAAGAGGCCGTTTTTGCCTATTTACGTAAATATCAAGGAGAAACCTGGTTAGTGGTAACGAATTTTTCTGATGATTGTCATGAATTTCATTATTCTAATCCACAAGCTAAAGCAACTGAGTTAGTGATTGCCAACATGCCCATTGAATTAAGTGAAAGTCTTGACTTACAGTTAAAACCATGGCAAGCCTTTGTGGTGAAATTGGAAGAGTAACATGGAGAGAAAATGGTGGGAAACAGCAGTTGGGTATCAAATTTATCCACGCAGCTTTTATGATAGTAACAATGATGGAATCGGTGATCTTCAAGGCATCATCGCCAAATTGCCTTATATCAAAGCGTTAGGCGTAGATTTTATCTGGCTGAATCCGATTTACGCTTCACCAAATGTGGATAACGGGTATGATATTTCTGATTATCAGGCCATTCATCCAGATTTTGGAACGATGGCCGATTTTAAGGAATTACTCGCCAAGGCTCATGCTTTAGATTTAAAAATAATTATGGACTTGGTGGTCAATCATACGAGTGATCAACATCCCTGGTTTCAAGAGGCGTTGAAGGGGAAGGATAATCCGTATCGTGATTATTATCTATGGGCGGATGCTACACCAGAGAGAATGCCTAATGATTGGCAAAGCTTTTTTGGTGGCTCAACTTGGCAATATGACAAAAAATCAAAACAAGCATATTTTCATATCTTTGCGCCTGAGCAGCCTGATTTAAACTGGCAAAATCCAAAGCTAAGAGCAGAAATCTATCAAATGATTCGTTGGTGGTTAGATTTAGGGATTGATGGCTTCCGTTTAGATGCAATTAGTCATATTCAAAAAGCACCTTGGGATTTTAAAATTACGGATAATCCTTGGACGCCATTTATGAATGTTGCTGGGATTGACGTGTACATGCAAGATTTGAAAGAAATTTTTGCTGAATATCCAATCGTAACCGTGGGTGAAGCAAGTGGTGTAACGAGTAAAAAAGCCGTGAATTGGACCAATCGTGACGGTTATTTAGACATGATTTTTGAACTAGAGCATCAGGTTAGAGAAGGAAAACCCGGTCATGAACGAATCAATGTTTTAGGTTGGAAAAAGGTGGTTAGTCGTTGGCAAAAAGATTTAAATCAACATGGCTGGAATGCTTTATACGTTGAAAATCACGATAATCCACGAATCAATTCAATTTTAGGAAACGAAAGTGAACATTCAGCTAAAGCCATTGCTACTGCTTTCATGTTTATGAAGGGAACGCCTTTTATTTATCAAGGTCAGGAAATTGGTATGACGAATTTTCCTTTTACTTCGGTGGACCAATTAGATGCTAAAGATAGTTATAGCCATTATCAAGAATTGTTGAAACAAGGTGTAGAACCAGCTGAAGCTTTACAACAAATTTGTCATTGGACTAGAGACCATTCACGAACCCCCATGCAATGGGAAGCAAGTCATGCAGCAGGCTTTAGCCAAGCGAAGCCTTGGTTAGCGGTTCATCCAAATTATCAAGAAATCAATGTTTCAGAGCAAGAAAAACGCCCAGATTCCTTATTAAATTTCTATAAACAGACCATTGCCTTAAGAAAAACGGAGCTGTTTGTAGAGGGAAATTATGAGCTACATTTGCCAAAGCATCCACAAGTGATTGCTTACACTAGAAACACAACCAATCAAAGTGCGTTGGTCTTGGTCAATTTAAGTGATAAAGAGGTGGTAGTTGATTTACCTAATCGTGTAGTTCAATCAGAGGCTAAAGTTCTTTTAACTAATACAAGTTCTCAGCCTTTGGTAAAAAGGATGCACCTACAACCTTTTGCTGCATTTATTTACCAGTTGAATTGAGGAATAAAAAATAAGGATCATTTAGGGATTTTTCTATTGATTAGAAGGATCCCTATTTTTAGAGAGTGGGAAGAAAATGATTTTCACACATGGTGCATTTAACGTGGTCATTCAAAATAGCAAAGTCTTAATGGTAAAACGCCGTGATTTACCACTATGGGATTTACCAGGTGGCAAGATTGAGAACTATGAAACGCCACAACAAGCGGCTATTCGAGAAATGCATGAGGAAACAGGTTATCATGTAGAAATTTTTTATGAGTATGGACAATACTTTGATAACCAACGAAAAGATTGTCAACATCTGTTCTTTAGTCAAATTGTGGATGGTAATGCGGTGAATGAAACAGCCGAAAGCCGTCAATTGAGGTGGTTTTCGATTAATAGATTACCCTTAAATATGGTACCGAATAGAAGAAAACAAATTCGTGATGCATTATTATCTAGGTGAGTTAGTTACGAAATAGTTGCTAAATATGAGATTAGCGAAAATGCTCTGATTCGCTGTATTCGGAAATTAATAAAGTTATAATCGACAAATATTTATTTTCATTGACGTCTACTGGTGGCTATTGTGTTGAAAAAAGTAATGAAAAAAAGAAGAAGCTAGTTAGCATGACGTCTATTAGCTTCTTCTTTTATTTTTCATTTCGTACAAATATCAGTCAATTGGTAAGGTGATAGACAGCTATACCAATCTTTCAAACGGATCGCTACTGATGCCTTGATCTAATACTTGTTTGGCATATTCTTTGGCAGCGAATAATGAATGATCACGGTAATTCCCACATTCCTTAGCTGAGACAGCTGGGACAAAGTCTGTACCGATCACATGTTTTTCTAAAACCGTTTTTAATGCATCACGAATTTCTTCGGTAGAATGTTCGCCCCATACGATTAAATAAAAGCCAGTACGGCAGCCCATTGGTGATAAATCGATGACACCATCGATATAGTCACGTAAATTCACAGCTAATAAATGCTCTAAAGTGTGCAATGCAGCTGTTGGTAGGGCATCATGATTTGGTTGTAAGAAACGTAAATCAAATTTTTGAATAGTAACCCCTTCATTGGTTTCCAATCCAGCCATACGTACGTAAGGTGCTTTTACCTTATTATGGTCTAAACTAAAGCTTTCAACTTTTGCCATTGCTTTCGCCTCC
This sequence comes from Enterococcus columbae, assembly GCA_020742395.1. Taxonomy (GTDB): domain Bacteria; phylum Bacillota; class Bacilli; order Lactobacillales; family Enterococcaceae; genus Enterococcus_E; species Enterococcus_E columbae_A. The sequence goes on along the minus strand of DYWZ01000015.1, from coordinate 14,078 downwards.
TTGCATTGACAACTATAACAAATAATGAGAATTGTTGCAATTATATCAACAAATAAATCTGCGAAAAATCAAGATTACTACTAGAAAAAAACAAGAAATATTGTAAAATGATTAAAAAATCTTAATCTTTAGTTACTCATTGCTTTTAGTCTAATTAAGGCGAGTGATGAGTGCGAATAAATAATCAATGAAGGATTGGTTATTTGATTATGAAGAATTAAAGGAGTGTTCATGTTGGCAAAATCCTATACAGTAGCTGTCGTCGGTGCAACCGGTGCGGTAGGGACAAAAATGATTGAAATGTTGGAGCAATCGACTTTACCAATTAAGGCGGTAAAATTATTAGCTTCAAAGCGTTCAGCAGGTAAAAAAGCTTATTTTAAAGAGGAAGAATTGACCATTGAAGAATTGGTGCCAGAATCTTTTGAAGGCGTTGATATTGCCTTGTTTAGTGCAGGTGGTAGTATTTCTAAGGCCTTTGCTCCTGAAGCGGTGAAACGTGGTGCTGTAGTTGTCGATAATACGAGCTATTTTAGAATGCATGAAGGAATTCCATTGGTTGTGCCTGAGGTGAATAAAGAAGCCTTGAAGGAGCATAAAGGAATTATTGCAAATCCAAACTGTTCAACGATTCAAATGATGGTTGCTTTAGAGCCAATCCGTCAAAAAGCTGGATTAGATCGCGTGATTGTTTCGACTTATCAAGCGGTATCTGGTGCAGGTGCTCGTGCGATTGAAGAATTGAGCAATCAAGTGAAGGCTTTCGCTAATGGCACACCATTAAACGAATTGACTGCCGAAATTTTACCTTGTGGTGGCGATAAAAAGCACTATCCATTAGCCTTCAATGCTTTAGCGCAAATCGATGTTTTTGCTGATGAAGGTTATACTTATGAAGAATGGAAAATGGTTAACGAAACGAAAAAGATTATGTCTGATAGTAGCATTAAGGTTTCTGCAACCTGCGTGCGTGTGCCAGTTTTAAGTGGCCATTCTGAATCAGTCTATATCGAAACAAAGACTCCATTAACTGTAGATGAAGTTCGTAGCTTACTAAAAGAGGCACCTGGTGTTGTTTTAGAAGACGATCCAAGTCAACAAATTTATCCTCAAGCGCTAAATGCAGTGGGTAAGAAGGAAACCTTTGTTGGTCGTATCCGTAAAGACTTAGATGTCGAAACCGGGTTACATCTATGGGTTGTTTCAGATAATTTATTAAAAGGAGCGGCTTGGAATTCCGTACAAATTGCTGAAACCTTGCATGAAATGGATTTAGTCCGCGTACCAAAGTAATTAATAGACTTGATTAATTAAAAAGCCCTTAGTATTTTGTACCAATAAACAGTTTGTTTACAAAATACTAAGGGCTTTTTTGTAGGGTAAATTAGATTAAACCTAATTTTTCAAAGGCTTTAGCCAGACCGTCGTTTTCTACTGCATCAGTAATCATATCGGCCATGGCTTTGATTTCCTCGCCGCCATTTCCCATGGCTACGCCAATTTGACAATAGTCTAGCATCGGAATATCGACTTTGGCATCGCCAAAAGCAATGGTATCTTCTCTTTTGGCTTGAAGGAAGTCTAATAAGATCTCAATAGCATGTGCTTTGGTAATATCTTTGACTCCTAAATCACCAAAAAGGGCAGTTTCACCAACGCCACCCCATGTGCCTGCTTTAAGATTTGGAAAGGCTTGTTTGGCTGCTTGATAATCTTCGATGGAATTTAAGATGAAACTAATCTTATTGACGTCATCACGATACAGATTACCACCAAAAACTAATCCATGTAAGACATCTTCGACTTCTTGATTTTCAACTTCTTCTTTAGTCTTACCTTTTTTAATCGTATATTGTTGCATAACTGGTCGAGCCACTTCTCGAAAATGTTCGCTAGCAAATAAGCCATTGTTACTTTCAACGAAAAATTCTAGCTTTTTTTCATGTAACCAATCAACAATTTGTTGGACCTCTTTTGCGCTAAGCATTTGATGCATAATAACTTGATGATTATGTTCTACATAAGCGCCATTCCCACCGATTAAGCCATCTAAGCCAATGTCTAAAATATAATCAGGCATTTCAGCTTTACTTCTACCTGTACAAGCATAAACTAAATGACCGTTCCTGCGAGCTTTTTGAATGGCTCGTTTAGCTGAATCAGGCAAGGTGTTATCATAGTTCACTAAGGTTCCATCGATATCTAAAAAAACAATTTTTTTCATAATAACCTCCATTACTACTTGTTTTATTTATTTTTAGTTTAACCAAATAGTTATAAAAAAATAAGCGAATCATGTGAAGTCGCAATGATATTTACAAAAATGATGCAAAAAAATACGAAAAGTTGTAAATGTAACTATATCTGTTTTATATTCGATGATTTATCTAAAAAAACTTCTTAATTCTTTTGGCTTTATCAAAAATTCATGTATAATAGAGATGATGAGCATTCGTTAATCAGAATGAAAATGTGAAGATATTATAAATATATAGATAAATAAATGAATTTAGAGGTGAATTTTTTGACTAAAATAAATATTATTCCACTAAGCGGTATTCGTGAAAGTGGTAAGAATTTATTTGTTGTCGAAGTCGACAACGATATTTTTGTGTTGGATTGTGGGTTACGTTATCCAGAAAACGAATTATTAGGAATTGATACGATTATTCCTGATTTTACTTATTTAAAAGAAAATGCTCATCGTGTAGCAGGAGTTTTCTTAACTCATGGTCATCCCGATGCAATCGGTGCTTTACCTTACTTTTTAGAAGCAATTGAAGCGCCTGTTTTTGGGACAAAGTTAACGATTGAGTTAGCTAAATTAAATGTTCAACGTTATGAAGCTACGAAACGGTTTAAAGAATTCCATGTCATCGATGAGTTTACAGAAATCGATTTTGAATCAACCGTTGTTTCTTTCTTCAGAACGACCCATTCTATTCCTGATTCAGTAGGGATTAGTCTAAAAACCGATCAAGGAAACATTGTTTATACGGGTGATTTCAAATTTGATCAGTCAGCAAGTGCTTCTTATAAGACGGACTTTGCCCGTTTAGCTCAAATTGGTCGTGAAGGCGTATTGGCTTTGTTAAGTACTTCTAGCAATGCGGAAAACCAACAAAGTGTAGCATCTGAATTACAAATTGCCGATGAAGTTTATGATACCATTTTTTATTGGGAAGGTCGGATTGTAGTTGCTTGTGTCGCAAGTAATCTTCAACGAGTTCAACAAGTTATCGATGCAAGCTATCGTTCTAATCGCAAGATTGTCTTAACAGGCCAAGATTTCGGTAAAATTATTCGTACAGCGATGAAATTAGGTAAATTAACTTTACCTGATGAAGATTTATTCATTACCCAAAAAGAAATGAAGAAATATCGCCCAGAAGAACTGGTTATTTTAGAAACAGGTCGAATGGGTGAGCCGATTCGTTCACTACAAAAAATGGCTAAAGGAACGCATCGCACATTGAAAATTCAAGAAGGTGATTTGGTTTATATTACTACTACGCCAACGATTGCTATGGAGACAGTAGTGGCTAAGACAGAAGATATCATTTATCGTGCAGGTGGGATTGTCAAAAATATTTCAGACAATATGGTGGTTTCTGGTCATGCGAATGCCAATGATTTACAACTAATGCTTAATTTGATGCAACCAAAATACCTAATTCCGGTACAAGGTGAATATCGTCAATTAATTGCCCATGCACGCTTAGCTGAACAATTAGGTTATCAGCCAAACCAAGTGATTATTGCCGGTAAAGGTGATGTATTAAGTTATCAAAAAGGGGCACTAGTTTTAAATGGTGCTGTACCGGCTGAAAACGTAATGATCGATGGTAAAGGTGTCGGTGATATTGGTAATATCGTCTTACGTGATCGCAAAGTCTTATCAGAAGATGGCATTTTTGTAGCGGTAGTGACGATTAGTCGTCGTGAAAAGAAAATTATCGCTTCTCCACAGATTACTTCAAGAGGCTTTGTCTATGTGAAGGCTAGTCGTGATTTAATTAGAGAAAGTGCCGATTTAGTTCAATCAATTGTAGAAACTCATCTAGCAGAAGATGGCTTTGACTGGGGTAATTTAAAACAAGACATCCGTGACCAATTGAGTCGCTTCTTATTTGAACAAACCAGACGTCGCCCAGTTATTTTACCGGTGATTATGGAAGCAAGTGCTAAAAATAGAAAAAATCGCTAAATCAATTTTTTGCAGTGAAAAGTTCATTCAGAGCTTTTTGCTGCATTTTTTTATTAATAGGCTATAAGTTTATTTTTTATTTATAAATGGTTGGTACTTATTAAAAAAATCTGTTACAATAAATAATATAATCTGTATTAGTTTGTTGTAAATTAAATAGAATAAAAACGTTAAAATAAAAGGCTGTATTATAATTTTTGTAACAGAAAATGGAGTGAGAAAATGGCGACGAAACACGATATTATTTTATCTTATATCGAACAATTACCGGTGGGCGAAAAAATTTCTGTCCGGGGAATTGCCAAAGAGCTAGGGGTAAGTGAAGGAACGGCTTATCGCGCGATTAAAGAAGCTGAAACAATTGGGCTAGTATCCACGATTCAGCGGGTGGGTACGATTCGGATTGAGAAAAAATTAAAGAAAAATATTGAAAAATTAACTTTTGCTGAAGTGGTTGAGATTATTGAAGGCGATGTATTAGGTGGCGCTAGTGGGCTTTCGCATGTTTTAAATAAATTTGTGATCGGGGCGATGGAAGTTTCGGCAATTGAACGCTATGTGACACCTGGCTCTTTAATGATTGTCGGTAACCGGGTCAACGTGCAAAAATTAGCCTTAGAAAATGGTGCGGCGGTCCTTATTACGGGTGGTTTTGATACGACCAAAGAAATTGCCGATTTAGCTGATAAATATGAATTACCAATATTGCGCACGACTTATGATACCTTTACTGTGGCTACGATGATTAACCGTGCATTAAGTGATCAATTAATTAAGAAAGAAATTATGTTAATCGGTGATATTTATATGCCATTAGAAAAAACAAATTATCTAACAATTAACGACACTGTTCGCGATTATCTAGCTTTGGCTGAAGAGACTTCTCATTCGCGCTTTCCGGTTGTGAATAAAAATATGCGTGTGGTGGGGATTGTAACGACTAAGGATATTTTGGAAAAAGCCGATCACTTATCCATTGAGCGTGTGATGACTAAAGAACCACGCGTAGTCAAAAAGGAAATGTCTATTGCTTCTGTGAGCCATCAAATGATTTGGGATGGTCTAGAAGTAATGCCGGTGGTTGCTGATGATTTATCATTACTAGGAATTGTAACTAGACAAGATATTATGAAAGCCATGCATCTAGTTCAAAGACAGCCACAGGTTTCTGATACGATTGCTGATCAGGTGAATGCGCAAATTCACATGATTGAAGAAGATTATGAAGGTAATCCATTAGAACTGCCACATTTCCAATTTACGGTGACTCCACAAATGGTCGATGAATTAGGGACGATTTCTTTTGGGGTATTGAGCGGGCTCATTGCGAATACAGCCAAACAAACGATGATGCTACATAAACGGAAAAATACTTGGATTGAGCAAGTGAATTTACATTATTTTAAATTAATTCAATTAGAAAGTGAATTATTAATTAAGCCGCGGATTTTAGAGCTCGGCCGTCGTTCGGCAAAGCTTGATTTAGAGGTGTTTTTAGAAAACATGCTTGTTGCCAAAGCGATTATTACCTGTCAAATAATGGAACGGGCATAGAGAGGAAAAAAAGATGACCATTCAACAAGAAATTTTAGCAAAAATAAAAGCCTATGATACGATTATTATTCACCGTCACATGCGACCAGATCCAGATGCGATTGGTTCACAGGTGGGATTGGCTGAAATCATTCGAGCGAATTTCCCTGAAAAAAAGGTGTATCAAGTCGGTAAAAGTACGGAAGGCTTAGAATTCTTAGCTTCGATGCAAACAATTGAAGATCAACTATATCAAGGTTCATTAGTCATCGTTACCGATACCGCGAATAGCCCAAGAATTAGCGATGAACGCTATGGATTGGGCGATTATTTAATAAAAATCGATCATCATCCTAATGATGAGCCGTATGGTGATTTGGTTTGGGTGGATACCAAGGCTAGTAGTTGTAGTGAAATGATTACGCAATTTTGGTATGAAAATCAAGATCAGCTAGTTTTAAATAGCCAAGCTGCGCGTTTATTATATGCAGGGATTGTTGGTGATACCGGGCGCTTTTTATATCCGGCTACTTCTAGCCAGACTTTATTTTTAGCCAGTCAATTATTAAACTATCCATTTGATATGGCAAAACTAAATCGCCAATTAAGCCAAATTAGCTTAGCAGTTGCGCAATTAGTTGGGTATGTGTATCAACATCTCACCATTGATGAAAATGGGGTGGCTAATGTTTATCTGCCTTTAGCAATTTTAAATGAGTATCAAGTTACTGATGCGATGACTGCAAGTTTAGTCCCTTTACCAGGTGAGATTGATTGTGTCAATACTTGGGCTTTATTTGTGGAGCAACCAGAAGGCTATTATCGTGTGCGTTTACGTTCAAAGGAAAGACCAATCAATGAAATTGCCAAACGTCACCATGGAGGCGGACATCCATTAGCTAGTGGAGCGAATGCGTATAGTCTAGAAGAAACCAAAGAGATTTATCAGGAAATGCAAGCTTTATTTATTTAGTTAATTAAAGAGCCAATTAGTAGCGAAGTACACTAGTTAGTACTCGTTGACTAATTGGCTTTTTATGTTGTCATTTAATTATTTGGAAAATATTGCAGCTAAATCTTCGTCCCAGATTTCTCCTTTAGCAATGATATTGGTATCACCGATTAGATAAAGCTGATTTTCTTCCACTCGAATGGTTAGTTGCCCACCTAATACATTGATTTTAACATTAGGCTCACTCACTTGCTTTAATTGTTTTAATAAATAAGCCGTTGAGCCGCTACCCGTTCCACATGCTAGGGTGAAATCTTCCACTCCACGTTCAAACGTTCGCACGATGACTTCTTGATTATCTAAAAAATCATAAAAATTTACATTTGCACCTTTAGGTAGGAGGGACCAATGTCTTAATTTTTCAGCTAAAGGCTTAATGGTAGCCAAATCAGTGTTCGCCAGGTTTTCATAATGGACGACTAAATGAGGAATGCCAGGATTACCTAATTCGACATAATTGATTTTACCGGCAAAATTTTCAAAGCTTAGATCAAATTTAGCATTTGTTGGTTCATTTAGCTGTACCTCATAACAGCGTTGATCGATTCTTCGAGCATAGACTTTACCAGCCACTGTTTCAATGACCATTTCTTCCTTAGCAAGTTGATTTTCATAAGCGTAACGGGCGATACAACGGGCACCATTTCCACACATTTCAGCTTCCGTTCCATCCGCATTGAAAAAAATCATGCGAAAATCGCCCCCATCTTGCGCTTGATCAACTGCCATTAAGGCATCGGCACCAACAGAGGTTTTTCGTTGACAAATTTGTTTGGCTAGTTGACTTAATTGGGGTTTGCTCAATTGTAATTGTAGGTTGTTGATGACAATAAAATCATTGCCCGTTCCTTGCATTTTAAAAAATGGAATCATCATGCACGGTTCAATCCTTTCTTAATTAAATGAAAGCTAGCGCTGAACATTCATTTTGAATCATTTGTTCATAGCTTTGGCGTTTAACAACTAAAGCATCTTGGCCATCTTTGACAAAGACAACTGCTGGGATAGCAAGTTTGTTATAATTGCTAGCCATTGAATAACCATAAGCACCGGTAGAAAAGGTCGCAAAAATATCTCCAGTTTCCACTTTAGGTAAAGCGAGATCTTTGGTCAGAATATCTGTACTTTCACAAGCCTTCCCAGAGATGGTTACGACTTCTTCATTTGGTAAATCTGCTTTATTGGCAAGTAAGCCTATATATTTTGCTTGATAGAGTCCAGGGCGAATATTATCGGTCATCCCGCCATCAATGGAGGCATATTTACGAATCCCTGGTAGTTCTTTAATCGCCCCAATTGTATGTAAGCTAATCCCAGCCTCAGCTACAATGCTTCTTCCTGGTTCGATGACAATGGTTGGGCGTGTTAATTGATGCGCAGTACAAAAAGCTTCAGTTAATTCCATTAGCGGGGTTAAAAAGTAGCTATATGGCTGACGTAAATCGCTTGGAAGATACTTGACCCCAAAGCCCCCACCATAATTAAGCTCTTGCACTTCATAATGACATCTTTCTTTGACTGCTAAGACTAAATCCAAGGCAATCTTGGCTGCTGCTAGATGAGCGGCATTGTCAGCTAATTGACTGCCTACATGGAAGTGAAAGCCTAAAAAGTGAATATTTGGTGCATCGATGGCCTTTTGAATCGTTGGCCATAGAATCTCTTCGTCTAATGGAATACCAAATTTAGAATCCTTTTGGCCGGTTGAAATAAAATCATGGGTGGCCGCCTTGACTTCAGGGGTAATTCTAAATAGAATCTTGACTTGTTTATTTTTTTCTTGCGCAATTTTTTGTAGTAAATCAATTTCTTGTAGCCCATCGACGATAATCCGACCGACACCATAATCAAGGGCTAGGGTTAGTTCTTCGATAGATTTATTGTTCCCATTAAACTCAATGCGCTCTGCTGGAAAGTTCGCAGCGATTGCTGTATACAGCTCGCCTCCACTGACGACATCTAAGCATAAGCCTTCTTTTTCGATGAGTTGAAGCATCGAAATTGTTGAAAAAGCTTTAGAAGCATAGGCGATTCTAGTATTTGGATATTTTTCAGTGAAGGCAGCTTTGATATTTTGACATTCCTTCACGATTTCATTCACAGAAAAGACATATAAGGGGGTACCGTATTTTTTTGCTAAGGCAACGGTATCACAGCCATCCCAATATAAATGATGATTTTGAATTGATTTTGTCATTGGTATCCTCCATAGATGTTTATTTTGTCGGTTCATTTAATTTTTGGATAAGTTGGCGATAGCATTCAATTCCAGCTAGCAGATTTTCCTCGTTAAATTGCATTTTACTGCTATGTAGGGGATGAATATAATTCTTTTCTTCATTTCTAATCCCTACAAAGAAAAATAAACTTGGTACTTTTTGTTGATACATCGAAAAATCTTCTGCCAACATATAAGGTGGAGTTGTTTGATAGCTGTCGCCTACAATTGAAGCTAAGGCTGCTACCATTGTTGGATCGTTTTCAACAACTCGATACATATGATTAAAAGTAACTTTTGCTTGGCAGCCATAACCTTTGGCAATTTCTTCGGCAATTAATTGAATTCTTCTAGTCATTTCTTCATAAACTTGATCACTAAAGGCTCGCATGGTTCCTTCAATGGTAACTTGTTGGGCGATAATGTTCATCGCATCGCCACCAGTAATCTTACCAAATGTGAGTACGGCTGAATCCAAAGGGGAAAGATTGCGTGAAATAATACTATGTAAACCTTGGATAATAGCTGCACTAGCTAATAGGGCATCGGCGCCCATTTGGGGTTGTGCGCCATGTGCGCTTTTTCCTTGAATTTCAATGGTGACTTCCCCATTACGAGCCATCATTGCACCGGCTTTACAAGCAACAATCCCTTCAGCAAATTCAGGGAAGACATGCAAACCAATCATTTGTTCAATAGGATATTTTTCAAATAAACCTGCATCAATTAACAATTGGGCACCACCAGGACCTTCTTCAGCTGGTTGGAAAACTAAAACAATGGTACCGATAATTTCTTCAGGATGCGTATCTAGATATTCAGCAAAACCTAACATCGTTGCCATATGACCATCATGACCACAAGCATGCATGCAATTGGGATGAGTACTTTGAAAATCCACATTGGTTTCTTCTGCAATTGGTAAAGCATCGATATCAGTTCGAAAGCCCAAAGTTTTACCAGGTTGTTTGCCTTTAAAAATAGCAATCAAACCAGTTTCTAAAATATCATGAATTTCTACATGGGCTAATTTACTAAGTTGTGCTTTTAAATAAGCTTTGGTTTTATATTCAGCTAAGCCTAATTCAGGAATCTGATGGAGTGTGCGCCGATGTGAAGTGACTTTAGGTAATAAACGTTTCACATCTGTTGAAATTTTCATTTTACAACATCCTTTCATTGATTGCTTTTTTCACTTCAATAAATTTTTTAATTAAAATGATAAAAACCATTGATAATTATTAATATTATATAATATAATTCAAATAATCCATACAAAAGTATTAGGATTTTATCATTTTTTTGAAAAAAGGTTGAAAAATTTGAAAGGAAGTGTCGAAAGTGGCAATTTTTGAAGGTGCAGGAATCGCGCTAATTACCCCTATGCATGCAGATGGGACGGTGGATTTTGCCAAGTTGAAGGAATTGGCCGAATGGCATGTTCAAGAAGGCGCAGATGCCATAATTGCTTGCGGAACGACTGGTGAAGCTTCAACATTAGATGATGCAGAGCACATTGCGGTAATTGAAGCAGTAGTACAACAAGTCAATGGCCGGATTCCCGTAATTGGTGGAACTGGTTCAAATAATACCCAACATGGGATTGAATTGTCACAAGCAGCCCAAAAGGTGGGCGCAGATGCATTGTTGGTTGTGACGCCTTATTACAATAAAGCAACGAAAAAAAGTATTATTAAACATTATCAAGCGATTTGTCAAAGTGTGACAATTCCGGTTATTTTATATTCGGTAGCTTCGCGTACAGGAATGAATTTAACGCCTGAGGTTGTTGGTGAATTGAAGAAGATACCAAATGTTGTTGGGATTAAAGAAGCAAGTGGCGATATTTCACAAATCGTTGAAATCGCTCGTTTAGTCGATGAAGATTTTGCCCTTTATTCTGGAAATGATGATCAAGTATTACCATTGCTTTCAGTCGGTGGTTCAGGAGTTATTTCTACTATTGGCAATATCGCTCCCAAACAAACTTCGCAAATGGTTCATGATTATTTAGCTGGTTCATTTAAACAGGCTTTGGCTACGCAATTGGCGCAAAAACCATTGATTGATGCAATTTTTTGTGAAGTAAATCCAGTCCCAATTAAAGCGGCTGTTGGTTTATTAAAAGGTTATGAAACACATTATCGCTTGCCTTTAGATCAGCCAGAAGATACAACCATTGCACGTTTACAGTCAGAAATGAAAAAATATGGCTTATTGTGATAAACTATAAGTAATCATTTATATCTATTAAAACTAAAAAGTAAACGAGGTTGACAGGATGTTACGAGTAATATTAAGTGGTTGCCACGGTAAAATGGGTAAAGTTTTACAGGCACTTATCGCAGCTAAAGAGGATATTCAGGTAGTAGCAGGTGTTGATAGAAATACTGAATTACCAAGTGATTTCCCAGTTTATCTAACTTTATCTGAGGTTAAAGAAGTTGCTGATGTTGTCATTGATTTTTCTCATTTTAGTGCAGTTGGGCAACTATTAACTGATTGTGTCGAAAAAAATTTACCGATAGTTGTCGCAACAACTGGTTTAGATGAATCTTTAAAAGCGCAAATGAAACTTGCTAGTCAGCAGATTCCGATCTTTTATTCAGCGAATATGTCTTTAGGAATCAATGTTTTAATTAAGGCTTTGCAAGCTGTAACACCTATTTTAGAAGCTGATTTTGATATTGAAATGATTGAAAAACATCATAATCAAAAAAAGGATGCACCAAGCGGGACAGCTTTGTTATTAGCTGATAGTATTAATGAGGTATGTCAAGAGAAAAAGACGTATGTCTATGATCGTACACCAAAAGATGAAGCCCGCTCAACGAATGAATTAGGCATTTCGGTTATTCGTGGTGGAACGATTGCTGGTGAGCATATTGTTTTATATGCCGGTGAAGATGAAATTTTGGAATTTAAGCATACAGCTTTATCTAGAAATATTTTTGCAAAAGGCGCTTTAACAGCGGCAATCTTTTTAGCAAAACAATCAGCTGGTCAATATCAAATGGCTGATTTAGTCAATACAACAAATTATTAAAGAAAGGAAATTGGTGAGATGTCAGAATTACAATTTACAGATCCTTATGCTTTAGCCAAATACATTAAAGATGCAACCAAACAAACACCTGTTAAAGCTTATGTTCAAGGTGATTTAAGTGATGTGACAAGCACAGAAGTTAAAATTTTTGGTGAAGGTAAATTTCATTTTGTTATCGGCGATGCTGAGAAAATTGAGGCGTTTTTAGCACAACATCAAGATAAAATTACCGATAGCTATTTAGAAAATGACCGTCGTAATTCAGCGGTGCCATTACTTGATTTAACCAAAGTAGATGCTCGAATTGAGCCAGGTGCGTTTATTCGTGATCAAGCAGTTATTAAGAAAAATGCGGTTGTGATGATGGGAGCGGTCATCAATATCGGTGCGGTGGTCGGTGAAGAAACCATGATTGATATGGGCGCGATTTTAGGGGCACGAGCAACGGTAGGTAAACGCGCGCATATTGGTGCCGGTGCGGTGTTAGCTGGTGTATTAGAACCACCTTCAGCAACGCCTGTTATTGTAGAAGATGATGTTTTAGTAGGCGCAAATGCGGTGGTTTTAGAAGGAGTGCGTATTGGTAAAGGTGCAGTCGTGGCAGCCGGTGCGGTGGTTACTCAAGATGTGCCAGCCGGTGCCGTGGTTGCCGGTAGTCCAGCTAAGATCATCAAGATGAAAGATGAAAAAACAATCGCTAAAACTGAATTTTTAGATGACTTACGCAAATAATCATTAGACGGGTAGCCAAAATATTGGTTACTCGTTTTTTATGTTTTTTTAGGTTTATACTTTGCAAAATGCAAAGAATTCAGTATGATAAAGATATCAAAGTATAAAGGAGAAAAAAATGTCAACATTACCGAATTGTCCAATTTGTCAATCAAGCTATACTTACGAAGATCGCGGTCTTTTTGTTTGCCCAGAATGCGGTCATGAATGGTCAAATGATGTAAGTGAGGAAGTTAGCGGTCTAATTGTAAAGGATGCCAATGGCAATATTCTACAAGATGGCGATGCTGTTACAGTCATTAAAGATTTAAAAGTAAAAGGTGCCAGTGGTTCTATTAAACAAGGTACCAAAGTAAAAAATATTCGATTAGTCGAAGGTGATCATAATATTGATTGTAAAGTCGATGGTTTTGGCCCAATGAAACTAAAATCTGAGTTTGTTAAAAAACTTTAAACTTAATTTACAATCTGGTCATTATTTTTTCATGTTTTTTTGCTAAACTTTTATCAGTAAAGGGGTGAAAATTGCATGTATGGTATGTATCCAATGGGGTTCTTTTTTGACCCAACGTTTATTTTGGTGATTATCGGGATGGTACTTTCTATGGTAGCTTCTGGCTATGTCAATAGTACATTCCGTAAATATGATCAAGTTTTAAGTAAAAAGCATGTTACCGGTACACAAGCCGCTCAGTATATTTTGCAAAGTCAAGGGATTCATAATGTAGGTGTTCAAGGAATTGCTGGGGATTTGACTGATAATTATAACTCACATAACAAAATGTTAAGTCTCTCGCAATCCACTGCGCAATCTACATCAGTAGCCGCTATTGGTGTAGCAGCTCACGAATGTGGTCATGCCGTTCAAGATGCTAAAAATTATTTTCCGCTACGTTTGCGTGCAAGTATTGTACCGCTAGCAAATATCGGTTCTACGTTATCCATTCCATTAATTTTAATTGGTGTTTTATTACGTGGACAGTTTTTAATTAATCTAGGTTTGATTGCTTTTTCATTGGCATTTATTTTCCAATTGGTAACATTACCAGTTGAATTTGATGCTTCAAGAAGAGCCTTAAAAATCTTAGCCGAAGGTGGTCTTTTGGATGAAGAAGAATTACCGATGGCACGTAAAGTATTGACAGCAGCAGCACTTACCTATGTTGCAGCAACTGTAAGTACTTTGTTACAATTATTACGTTTATTTATATTATTTGGCAACAATAATCGCGATGATTAAAGATGGTTATCAAACCATCTTTTTTTTTACAAAAAGAATGATTTGTCTTAATTGAAATAAGGGTTTATAGATGAAAATGTTTTCTTTTTA
>DYWZ01000014.1 GCA_020742395.1 Enterococcus columbae | reverse complement strand
ATGCTAACGCAAGAAGCATCGGGCAATCCGATTGAAGTTCGCTTATTAACGGTTCATTCACAAGATCATCTGATGAACGCAATTACTTTTAGAGATTTAGCTGGTGAAGTAGTAGCGATTCATGAAGAATTAGCTCAAATTAAAGCGAAATTATCTTAGTTAAAAAGGAGTATCAGCCTAATCGATGATACTCCTTTTTTATGAAAGGTGAAAAAAGATGAAAAGAGAGATCGGTATTTCGATCTATCCAGATCATAGTGATAGTTATCAAGATCAACAATATTTACAAAAAGCAGCCAAATTAGGCTATACTCGTTTATTTATGAGTATGTTAGAAATTAGGGAAGGAAAAGAAAAAGTTAGAGAAAAATTTCAATCCATTATTCAGTATGCTAAACAATTAGGCTTTGAAGTTTGTCTAGATGTTTCGCCGGCTATTTTCAATCAATTAGGGATTTCCTATCATGATTTAAGTTTTTTTGCTAAATTAGGTGCAGATGTTGTTCGTTTAGATGAAAGTTTTGATAGCGCTACCGAAGCGCTATTAACTTTTAATCCGCAACAATTAAATATTGAATTTAATATGAGTAATAACGTTTATCAATTAGAGAATCTATTGGCTTATCAGGCTAATCAACCATTTATTTATGGTTGTCACAATTTTTATCCGCAAAGAGGCACTGGTTTAGGCTATGATTTCTTTATTAGTTGTTCAAAACGCTATAAACAAAAAGGTATTAAAACAGCTGCTTTTATTAGCAGTCATGTTGGAAATTTGGGGCCGTGGAATGTTAATGACGGATTACCTACTTTAGAGATGCACCGTGATTTACCTATTGAAGTTCAGGCGAAACATTTATTTGCAACTAATCTCATTGATGTAGTCATTATTGGGAATGCCTATGCAAGTGATGAGGAGTTAATGCAGGTAGCTAAGGTCAATCGTTATCAACTAGAATTAACAGTTGAAACCCTCGATAATATTCAATCAGTTGAACAATCAATTATTGATTATCCTCAGCATATTTGCCGAGGTGATTTGAATGAAATGGCAATTCGTTCTTCAAATCCAAGAGAAGTATTTAAACAAGATAATCTGCCACACGATAACCAAGGAGGATTTGTCTACGGCGATGTCGTTGTTGGTAATGACGATTTTGAGCGTTATAAAAATGAGTTACAAATCGTTTTAACTCCCCACGAAGATACTCGTAAGAACAAAGTAGGAAAGATTGTAACGGAAGAATTTATTTTGATACCGTATATCCAAGCTTGGTCAAAATTTAAATTAAAACGACAAGTGTAATAAAAAGGTTAACGGACTAGAATTTGAAAGGTATTTACAAAAAAGATAAATTAGCAGCATTAATTTTGTAAATACTGTATGGATTTGTTAGCTGAAGGATTGTTAAGCGCTTATTTAGTCATAAAATAGATAGCAAAAACAATGAATGGAGGAAAAAGATATGTCAAAATTACCAAAAGATTTTTTATGGGGGGGCGCTGTAGCTGCTCATCAATTAGAAGGTGCTTGGCAAGAAGGGGGTAAAGGAATCAGTGTAGCTGATGTAATGACCTCTGGCCGTCATGGTGTTCCACGTGAAATTACTGATGGTGTCTTACCAGGTAAATACTATCCTAATCATGAAGCTATTGATTTTTATCATCGTTATAAAGAAGATATTGCCTTATTTGCACAAATGGGCTTCAAATGTTTCCGCACTTCAATTGCTTGGACAAGAATTTTTCCTAAAGGGGATGAGCTAGAGCCCAATGAAGCTGGTTTACAATTTTATGATGATTTATTTGACGAATGCTTAAAATATGGAATTGAGCCGGTCGTGACGCTTTCCCATTTTGAGTTACCTTTTCATTTGGTAAAAGAATACGGTGGCTTTACTAATCGTAAGACAATTGATTTCTTTGTACGCTTTGCAACGGTTTGTTTTGAACGTTACAAAGATAAAGTCAAATACTGGATGACTTTTAATGAAATTAATAATCAAGCCAATTATCAAGAAGATTTTGCACCATTTACTAATTCAGGAATTGTTTATAAAGAAGGCGATAATCGTGAAGCGATCATGTATCAAGCCGCTCACTACGAGTTAGTAGCTTCTGCATTGGCGGTGAAAGCAGGAAAAGCAATTAATCCTGATTTTAAGATTGGTTGTATGATTGCGATGTGTCCAATTTATCCTGCAACTTGCAAACCAGCTGATATTTTGATGGCCCAAAAAGCGATGGAAAAACGTTATTATTTTGCTGATGTGCATGTACATGGTTTTTATCCAAATCATATGTTGAAATATTGGGAACGCAAAGGCATTACTGTCGATTTTACTGAAGAAGATGCCCAAATCTTACGCGAAGGTACTGTTGATTATATTGGATTTAGTTACTATATGTCTTTTGCTATTGATAGTCATCGTGAAAATAATCCATATTTTGATTATCTTGAAACTGAAGACTTGGTAAAAAATCCTTATGTCAAAGCTAGTGAATGGGAATGGCAAATTGACCCACAAGGATTACGTTATAGTTTAAATTGGTTTACAGATATGTATCACTTACCTTTATTTATCGTTGAAAACGGTTTTGGTGCGATTGACCAGGTGGGTGAAGACGGTATGGTTCATGATGATTATCGAATTGATTATCTTGGTGCACATATTAAAGAGATGATTAAAGCGGTTGATGAAGATGGCGTTGATTTAATGGGTTATACACCTTGGGGGTGTATCGATTTAGTATCAGCTGGAACTGGTGAAATGCGCAAACGTTATGGTTTTATTTATGTCGATAAAGACGATGAAGGAAACGGTAGTTATGCTCGTACGCCAAAATTATCATTCAATTGGTATAAGGAAGTCATTGCCTCAAATGGCGAAAATTTATTCTAGTTGCAACGAATCTATTGACAGACAGTTAGCTGTAAAAAGGCAGTTAACTGTCTTTTTTTGCTGAAAGTAGGATTATGTAAGGAATATTTTTGGATAAAAACCTTTTTTAAAAAAAATAAGATTGGTACTTGACTAAATTGTACCAATGAATTAAACTTATAGGTGTAATAAGAAAGCGTTTCATAAAGTAAAAAAGAGTGATTTTAAGATAGCTCTATACTCAAATTTTTAAAGCGTTCCATATTGCGAATGAAAAGAAAGGAGAATGAAGATGGTTACACCAGATAAAATTGCGTTGAAAAAACAAAAGCAGGCAACTAGTTTAAATACTTTGTACTTTAATCGTTATTTGCTAATTCGCTATTTGAGTGCATTTTATGTTTTCAGTAATATGCATTGGGCTTTTTTACTGATTGGCTATCACAAAATAACTGCTATTATCCCATTAACCTTATTTATAGCAAGTATTTTTGTAGTTATTGAACAAGTAAGAAAGTATTGGCAAAGAGACAGTCGATTAACGTATGCCAAGTATTTTTATTTTGCTCAAGCTTTAGTCAATCTTCTAGGGATTGGTAGCTATTTTACTGTTTTTTTCAATGAATTATTTCCGTTTATGTCAGCTAGCGGAAGTGTAGTCATGCTGATTTATCTAATCTTAGGGCTACTTGGTTGTGTACTTGTAGAACGTCGCATTTCGCAAATTGAAAGTAATCAGGATCGTGCTTTAAAGATTATTCGAGAATATGAGTCTATCATAAAATAAAAAAGTGTAGGGGAGAGAAATTATGGATAACAAAGCTTTTGCATTTTTAGAAAAGTATCTAATGGGTCCAATGGGTAAAATGTCCCAATGGCGAATTGTTCGTGGTGTAATGGCGGCAGGGATGGCATCTATTCCATTTACGATTGTAGGATCAATGTTTTTGGTATTAAATATTTTGCCAGATACAATGACCTTTTTAAAAGGCTTTTTTGAAGCTACATTCTTTAAGGTTAGCTCGTTATATATGTTAGCAAATACTGCTACAATGGGCATTTTAGCTTTATATTTCTGTTTAGTATTTGCTTATGAATATACTTCTATTCATGCTCAAGAAGAAAAGATTGAAGTTAACCCATTAACGGGTGCATTATTATCAATGTTTGCTTTCTTCATGTGTATTCCAGAGCTTGTGTTTAAAGACGGCATGATGACTTTAGTTCAAATTGTTGACACTAAAAACAATGCTTTTACTATCAATGGGGTAACAATGGGTAGTACCATTTCACGCTTAGGATCTACTGGTATTTTTACCGGAATCGTAGTAGCAATTATCGCAGTAAAAATTTATGTCTTTTGTGTGAAGAAAAAAATTGTTGTTAAAATGCCTGATACTGTGCCACCAGGTGTATCACGTTCATTTACTGCATTAATTCCAACTTTCTTTATCGCTTTTGTAATTATGATTATGAATGGTATCTTTATTTTCTTAAATACCGATATCTTTAAACTTGTATCCATTCCATTTGGTTTTGTAGTTAATTTGACTAATAGCTGGTTAGGATTAATGGTTATTTACTTCTTAATCCATGCGTTATGGATTGTAGGGATTCATGGAGCAACCATCATTAGTTCACTATTAACTCCTATCGTTTTAGCAAATATGGAAGCTAATCAAGCGGGTGCGCATATTCCTTTTGCAGGTGAATTCCAAAACTCATTTGTTATGATGGGAGGATCTGGTTCAACTTTAGGTTTATGTATCTTTATCGCTTTCTTTGCTAAATCAGCCCAATTAGGAGCATTAGGAAAAGCAGCCTTAGTACCATCATTTTTTAATATTAATGAACCACTTCTATTTGGTTTACCAATAGTTTATAATCCATTTATAGCCATTCCATTTTTCTTAGCGCCAATGACAGCGGCTACAATTGGTTACTTTGCGATTAAATTACAAATGATCGCACCACCAGTTGCTCAAGTGCCATGGCCAACACCAATCGGTATCGGTGCTTTCATCGGTTCCGGTGGAGATTGGAAAGCTTTAGTTGTTTCATTTATTTGTGGAATTGCAGCGTTCTTGATTTACTTCCCATTCATCAAATTCTATGACAATAAATTATATAAGGAAGAACAAGCCAACGCTTAAATCAAATCTCATTAGCTGACAAAAAAGAGCAAGTTGTATACTTGCTCTTTTTCTTTGAATAAAAAACTACGAAAGCGACATGCTTTCGTAGTTTAGTGTAAGTGATTACTAACGTGAAAATAAAACGTTAAATCAGATTGGAAGTAATAAGAAATCGAGTAGTTAAAAGGTTGCTCATTTTTTTGATAATTCACTTCTTCAACCTGAATAGTTGGATGATTGACTGCATAGTTGGTTAAGTTTGCTTCTTCTTCGTTTAAGTAGTGGATGGATATGTATTCATCTCCATGTTGAATTGAGATATCATAATGCGTAAAGATAAACTGGAAGATGGAATTTTCACAAACCTCTTTGGTAAGATAAGGCACAATTGATTTTAGATAATAAGCATTTTCTAAAGAAACCAGCTCTTTATCGGTATATCTTAAACGTTGAACAAAATAAACACTATCCCCAACTGGACAGCATAAAAATTGTGCCAATTCCTCATCTGCTTGGATAACCTCTAATTTTAAAACTTTAGAATGTACAATCAGAGGATTGCCAATTTGATTTAATCCAGCTTTATTTGCCATATTCATGATGCTAGTTTCTTTATGTAAAGGTTTAGTAACAAAATAACCACTACCTTGGATACGTTTAATCAAGCCTTGATTATATAAAATACCCAAAGCGTTGCGAATGGTATTACGACTTACTTCATATTCAGCTAATAGTTCTCCTTCACTAGGTAACTTATCTGTATAGACGTGTTGATAGATTTTGTTGACTAGATCTTTAGCCACCTCTTGATATTTTAAAGCCATCACTAGCCCTCCTTTCTAGTTTTAATTTTCTTAATTATATCAATTTTTTGTAAAAAAAGCTACCATGAAATGCAACTTGTTCCAACAAATCGAATTTAACCCCTTGACTTAATGTAAGATAAAAGAGTACAATTGAGAAAACGATTACTTTTTTGTAAGGAGGAATAAAGATGGCTTTAAGTAAAGATTTTTTATGGGGTGGAGCTACGGCAGCCAATCAATATGAAGGAGCATATTTAACTGATGGCAAAGGCCTAAGTGCTATTGATGTCTTAACAAATGGGTCAGCCACTGAGCCACGTTTGGTTACTTGGAAAAAATCTTCAGGAGAAACAGGAACCGCCCCTTTAGTTTGGGGGCAAAAATTTACTTTTCCTAAAGATGCTACACCAACTATTTTAGATGGCTTTTATTATCCTAGCCATACAGGTACTGATTTTTATCATCATATGGAAGAAGATTTAGCTTTGATGGCGGAGATGGGGTTTAAAGTGTATCGGTTTTCGATTAACTGGACTCGTATTTTTCCTAATGGCGATGATGAGCAGCCTAATGAAGCGGGACTGGCTTTTTATGATCGGTTGATTAGTGAGTGTGAAAAACATGGCATGATTCCATTGGTGACATTATCACATTATGAAACGCCGCTTAGTTTAATGATTCGTTATGGTGGTTGGTCCAATCGATCTTTAATAGACATTTTTGAACGCTATGCTAAAGTGTTATTGGAACGTTTTAAAGGTCGCGTGAAATATTGGTTAACGTTTAATGAAATCAATGCGATGGAGCATGCGCCATATATGGGTGGTGGACTGTTAGATGCTTCAGCTCAAAATCGCGCGCAAGGTGCCCATAATCAGTTTGTTGCTAGTGCGAAAGTAGTAAGATTAGCTCATGAAATTGATCCTGAAATGAAGATTGGTCAAATGTTGGCATGTAGTGCTATTTATACCTATACTTGTGATCCCAAAGATGCAATTAAAGTGATGGAAGCTCAACAAGAAGAACTATTTTTTGCTGATGTTCAAACGGGTGGGCGCTATCCTGAGTATCGTTTGAAAAAATATGAACGTGAAGGGATTGTACTAGATGATTGTCCGCAAGATTATGAATTAATCGCTAATTATCCCGCTGATTTTCTAAGTTTCTCTTGCTATGGTTCTCATGTATTAACTACCCATGAAAACACGGCTAAAGCTCAAGGTAATCTAGGAATGAATGGTGTGAAAAATCCCTATCTAGAAACCAATGCTTGGGGTTGGACGATTGATCCTTATTGTTTGCGTCTGACATTAAATACATTATGGGATCGCTATCACAAACCATTATGGATCGTAGAAAATGGATTAGGTTGGAGCGATGAATTAACTGCCGACGGTAAAGTTCATGATGATTATCGCATCAACTACCTTAGAGCGAATTTACAATCTATGAAAGAGGCTGTAGAAATTGATGGGGTTGAAGTATTAGGTTATACGATGTGGAGTGCAGTGGATTTAGTTTCAAATGGCACCGGTGAAATGAAGAAACGCTATGGTTTTGTCTATGTAGATCGAGATGATCGAGGAAATGGTAGCTTAAAACGCTATAAAAAAGATTCCTTTGAATGGTATAAAAAAGTTATTGCGACAAATGGCGAAGATATGCGTTAAGTAATAGGCATTAAAAATTGGTATCTTTATCTACCTTCTTAGCGGATAAAGATACCAATTATTTATTATTTTCGTACTTGACCTTCTCCATAAATGATATATTTGATGGAGGTAAGCTCTGGTAAGCCCATTGGTCCTCTAGCATGTAGTTTTTGAGTTGAAATACCAATTTCAGCACCAAAACCAAAGACAAAACCATCAGTAAAACGAGTGGAGGCATTCACATAAACCGCGGCAGCATCAACTTCATTTAAAAATTTCTGAGAGGAAAAATAATTGTCTGTAACGATAGCTTCAGAGTGCTTAGTGTTGTATTTATTGATATGTTCAATCGCTTCTTGTAAAGAATCTACAACTTTGATAGCTAAAATGTAATCTAAATATTCGGTATACCAATCTTCTTCACTAGCTAAAGTAGCTGTACTTAAGTAAGCTAAGGCTTTTTGGTCCGCTCTTAGTTCGACTTTATGCTCTTGTAATTGTTTTTCAATTAATGGTAAAAAGCTTTGAGCAATATCTTTATGAACTAAAATTGTTTCAATTGCATTGCAGACAGAAGGACGTTGCACTTTGGCATTGATGACAATGTTACAAGCCATTTCAAGTTGGGCATCTTTATCAATGTAGACATGGTTATTCCCAGTACCTGTTTCAATTACCGGCACAGTCGCATTGTTTTTGACACTTTGAATTAATCCGGCACCGCCACGTGGAATTAAAACATCTAAATACTCATTTAATCGCATCATTTGGTTGGCGACTTCTCTTGAAGGATCGTCAACAAATTGAATGGAAAATGGGGTAATTTGATTTTCTTTGAGGACGGTTTGTAAAATTTCAACTAATGCTTGATTAGAATGAAAAGCTTCCTTTCCTCCGCGTAAAATAACGGCATTGCCGGTTTTAAAGCAAAGACTAGCTGCATCGGTGGTTACATTTGGGCGAGATTCATAGATAATACCTATTACGCCTAAAGGGACACGTTTTCTCCCGATAGTTAAACCGTCTGCATTTACCCACATTTTTTCTACTTCGCCAATTGGATCAGGTAAACTAGCTACTTGCACGATACCGTTGGCCATTTCAATAATTCGTTCTTTAGTCAATTTTAAACGATCTTTCATGGTTTCTTTGATGCCATGTTCATCAGCTTGGCTTAAATCTAACGCATTAGCTTGTAAAATTTTATCCGTATTGACTTTCAGCGCTTCAGCCATTTTTAATAAAACTTGATTTTTTTCTTGTGTTGAAAGTAAGGCTAATTGTTGACAACTAGCTTTGGCTTGTTGTCCTAGTATGCGAATATCAGTCATAATCATTCCTCCATAAATAGTGTACCGATTTGTTGACCAGCTAAAATATCAAAAATGATTTTGGGTTGTTTGCCATTTGCTAAGATCATGGCACTTTGACAATCTAAAATTCGTTTAGCCGCTTTTAGTTTACTGCTCATGCCACCTGTACCAAACATGCTCCCTTTGCCACCAGCTTGTTGGGTAATTTCAGGGGTGATTTTAGTAATGTGGTAATGTAAGATGGCTTGCGGATTGGTATTAGGATTATCCGAATAAAAACCGTTGATATCTGAAAGCATAATTAATAAATCAGCCTGAATAATTTGGCTGACAATAGCTGAAAGTTGATCATTGTCACCAAATTTTGTGAGATGATCTAACTCATCTACCGAGACGGTATCATTTTCATTGATGATCGGAATAATTCCCATCTTAAGTAATTGTTCTAGAGTATTGGTTACATTTTTGCGACTTTCAGGATATTCAATCACATCTCTAGTTAGTAACACTTGTCCTGCTTGTTTACCGTAACTAGCAAAACGTTGGCTATAAATATTCATCAAAGTCGCTTGCCCTAACGCGGCGACTGCTTGTTGTTCGGGAATAGTAGTTGGCCGCATTTTTAAGCCTAATTGATTCATTCCAACCCCAATGGCTCCTGATGAAACTAAAACGACTTCTTTACCTTGATTATTTAAATCAGCAAGTACAAAGGCAAGTTCATCAATCCCAGATAAGTTAATATTCCCATTAGGATAAACTAATGAACTTGTCCCAATTTTAATGACAATTCTTTTAGCATTTTTTAATTTTTCACGCATATCTCAAATCCCTTTATAATATATTGATTCTATTGTACTCGCAAAATGCTATTTCGTCATGTATTTTTTTGGTTAATTAACATAAAATAGATTTATTGGAAAAAAACATAAAAAGTGCTTAATTTCCTAGTTTGACAGGCGATTAATTTAAGCCTTTATGTTAAAATAAGCGTATATTTAATATAGAATTGTAAGGAGGAGACATGGCTAAAAGAGGATTTGAAGTTGTCGAAAAATATCAAGATGCAGGAATTGAAATTCCTATACGTGCGACACATCACGCAGCTGGCTATGATTTTCAAGCAGCAGAAGATGTAGTTATTCCAAGTATTTGGAAAATGGGCTTAGATTTAAAAGCAATTGGTCAATCGTTATTCACTGACCGTAGTCAATTAGAAAGTTTACTTAAACCAACGTTGGTGCCAACAGGAATCAAAGCCTATATGCAAGAAGATGAGTACTTACAATTAGCTAATCGTTCAAGTAATCCGTTAAAACGTTTTTTGGTATTATCAAATGGTATCGGTGTTATTGATAGCGATTATTATAATAATGAAAGTAATGAAGGACATATCATGTTCCAATTTACGAATTTTGGTTTAAAAGACGTAGTGATCAAAAAAGGTGAACGCATCGGACAAGGCATTTTTTTACAATTTTTAAAGGCCGATCAAGATAAAACTTCAGCAACGCGTACTGGTGGTTTTGGTTCATCAAATGTAGAAAAATAATCGTAGAGAGGTTGTCACTTTATGGCAAAAAAAGAAAAAACCCAATTTGAATGTCAACATTGTGGGTATATTTCCCCTAGATACTTAGGTAAATGTCCTAATTGTGGCAGTTGGAACTCTATGGTTGAGGAAAAAATTGCCACGACGACTGATCGTAGACAAGCTATTTCATTTACGGGTAAACGTAACCAACCAACTAAAATCACTGAAGTCATCCCTAAAAAGACACCGCGCGTAGAGACTAAAATGGATGAATTAAATCGGGTATTAGGTGGAGGTGTGGTGCCAGGCTCATTAGTCTTGTTAGGTGGGGATCCTGGTATTGGCAAATCAACCTTGCTTTTACAGGTTTCTCAGCAACTAGCCTTAACAGGAGGCAAAGTGCTGTATGTTTCTGGAGAAGAAAGTGCTGAGCAAATCAAGATGCGCGCCCAACGTTTAGGCGTGTTACAAGAAGATTTTTATTTATATGCGGAAACCGATTTGGAAGCTATTAAACAGGCGATTGAGCAATTACAACCAGAATATGTCATTATTGATTCTATTCAGACAATGATTCAGCCAAGTATCAGTAGTGTTGCCGGCAGTGTCAGTCAGGTTCGTGAAACCACTGCTGAATTAATGCGCATTGCCAAGACTAACCAAATTGCTATTTTTATCGTTGGTCACGTGACTAAAGAAGGAGCCTTAGCCGGTCCTAGAATGTTAGAACACATGGTAGATACCGTATTATATTTTGAAGGTGAACGCCATCAAAGTTTTAGAATATTACGAGCAGTAAAAAATCGTTTTGGTTCAACGAATGAAATTGGTATTTTTGAAATGCACGATACAGGTTTGCAAGAAGTTAATAATCCTTCACAAGTCTTCTTAGAAGAACGTTTGCAAGGGGCAACTGGTTCTGCTATTGTGGTGACGATGGAAGGAACGCGTCCTTTATTAGTAGAAATCCAGGCTCTAGTAACACCGACAATGTTTGGTAATGCGAAACGTACGACAACTGGGCTAGACTTTAATCGTGTTTCTTTGATTATGGCAGTTTTAGAAAAAAGAGCGGGATTATTATTACAAAATCAAGATGCTTATTTAAAAGCGGCCGGCGGTGTAAAGTTAAATGAGCCTGCTATTGATTTGGCTATTGCTGTAAGTATTGCTTCTAGTTATAAAGAAAGAGGCACGCAAGCAACAGATTGTTTTATTGGTGAAATCGGTTTGACCGGTGAAATTCGCCGCGTGAATTTTATTGATCAACGGATTAAAGAAGTTCAAAAATTAGGTTTTAAACGGGTGTATGTCCCTAAAAATAATTTAACTGGTTGGCAAGTTCCTTCTGGTATTG
This sequence comes from Enterococcus columbae, assembly GCA_020742395.1. GTDB lineage: Bacteria > Bacillota > Bacilli > Lactobacillales > Enterococcaceae > Enterococcus_E > Enterococcus_E columbae_A. The sequence continues at coordinate 1,171 of DYWZ01000014.1, read as the reverse complement.
AAGTTATTGGCGTAGCTACGCTTGCTGAGACATTAAAACGGGTATTCGGTACACATGATTTTTGATGAATGGCATCAATCGAGCTGATACTCGATAAATAAGTTAAGTTGCTGAAAAAGTTTTAAAACTAACCTACTTTTTCATCCACTTGTTGCTTATTTACTCGTATCAAAACACTCGCTTGATAGCCTCTGGAATCGGCATGAGTCTAGCAGGTTTTCGGCAATAAATCATCAGCTAAAAAAGTGTAAAAAGACAATCACTTTTTTATCTGATTTGTCTTATTGCTCAAACCTAAACGCTATCCTCATAGCCTTTTGTAAAGGAGCGGTATTATGCAGAGACGTGTGATAAATATTTTGTTTGTCCTTGCAGGGACGACGTTAGGTATTTCATTATTGCCTATTGCTTGGACAGCAATTGGGCAAGCAGATAGTATGTGGTTGAATAATAATGTGACAAACGGCTTGATTGGTGCAATTATTTTCTTTTTACTTTCTTTATTATTAGCCGATTATATTTCAGCAGCCATTACTAAGATTGAGAAAAAACTAAGTGAATTTAGTTTGATGTATTTATTATTTGGAACAATAGGTACGATTTTGGGCTTAGTTTTAGGAGCGATTTTAGCGATTCCGTTTTATAATTGGGATATTCCATTTTTAAAAGGTTTTATGCCGATTATTTTAATGGTCATTTTGGGTTATTTTGGTTTTAGAATTGGTACTAGTCGGATTGAAGAGTGGAAAAAATTATTTAGTATTAAATCTAAAAAAACAGAGCCACAAGTTGAGCAACAGATGCTAGAACGTCGAATTGAAGATCATTTTCATAAGTATAAAATTTTAGATACAAGCGTAATTATTGATGGACGTATTTATGATATTGCTAAGTCAGGTTTTTTAGAAGGTGTTATTTTAATTCCTAATTTTGTATTGTATGAATTACAATATATTGCTGATTCTGGGGATAGTCTTAAGCGTGTACGTGGTCGCCGAGGATTAGACATCTTAAATGCTTTACAAAAAGAAGAAGGTATTGCTGTTGAGATGTATGATGGTGATTTTGAAGATATTTCAGAAGTAGATAGCAAGCTAATTAAATTAGCGAAGATGTTAGATGGTATTGTTGTTACCAATGATTATAATTTGAATAAAGTTTCTGAATTTCA
>DYWZ01000013.1 GCA_020742395.1 Enterococcus columbae | reverse complement strand
CCCGCACTAATCAACCCACTAAAGTACTATGAGAAACAACGCTTGAGTCTATAATGATGTAGCGCCGTATACGAGACCCGTACGTACGGTGCAATGAGAGGGTGAGGCATAAGAACTCACCCTACTCTATTAAAATAATATGTTATAATATGTGATGATAAAGTAAAAGTATAAGGGATTGAGGGAAATATGTCTGAAATAAAAATTATTTTTTTTGATATTGATGGTACGATTATTGATATGAATCGTAAACAAATTACTGAAAAAATGTTACTTACACTAAAAAGCTTAAAAGAAAAAGGAATAAAAATTTGTTTAGCAAGTGGACGGCCACCTATTCAATTACCTAATTTTCCGGATATTGAATTTGATGCATTTTTAACTTTTAATGGCTCATTTTGCTACACAAAAGATCAAGTTATCCATAAACATGCTTTACTAAAGAGTGATGTTAAACAAATCATTCATAATGCGCAGCAATTAAACCGAGCATTATCCGTTGCCACTAAAGATCAAACTATGGCCAATAGTATTGATGATGATTTAATTGCCTATTATGGTGTGGGTGGCTTTAAAGTAGATGTTAATGAGCATTTTGATCAAACAATTGAACAAGAAGAAGTCTATCAAATGATGATTAGTGGGATTAAAGACGAATATCCATTAATGCTTAAAGATGTCAAGGCGGCGACTATTGCGGCTTGGTGGGATCGTGCATTTGATGTCATTCCTAAAGCTGGAGGTAAAGGCATCGGTGTTCAAAAAGTGCTTGAACACTATGGCATTGACCGGATGAATGCCTTGGCGTTTGGTGACGGGGGCAATGATATTGAAATGCTTGAAGCTGTAGGCTGTGGTGTTGCCATGGGCAATGCCTTAGATGAGATTAAGAAAATAGCTGATGAAGTTTGTGGTAGTGTTGCTGATGACGGTATTTACTACTATTGTAAGCAAAAAGGTTTAATTTAACGTTTACTTTCTTTAGATATTACAGAAAATTCATTGCTTTTTACAAAAAAATTTTGTAAACTAAAATTACTTGAATAAATAAATGGCAATGATGGAAAAGAGTAGTCTTACATTTTCTGAAAAAAGGGAGACCTGTCATAGACTGAAAGCAGGGGTCAGACAATTAAGATGAAGTTCACTTCCGGAGCTTACCAGTATCACTGGTCGGTACACAACCGTTATGTAATTAAGTGCGTGATTGTTTGATCACGAATGAGGATGGTAACACGACAACTCGTTCCTTTTTTAGGGACGAGTTTTTTTCATTTCATTGCACGAATCATCGAGGAGGAATATCATGTCTTTACAGGAAAAGCTAGAAGCGCTAAAACATGAGACATTAGCTAAAATTGAAGCAACTAAAGAATTAACGCATTTAAATCAAATTCGCGTAGAAACCTTAGGGAAAAAAGGACCAATTACCGAAGTTTTACGAGGAATGAAAGATTTAAGTGCCGAAGAACGACCAAAAGTAGGTAGTTTTGCAAATGAAATTCGTGATTTAATTTCTCAAAAAATCGAAGAAAAAAAGGCAATTTTAGAACAAGCAGCCTTACAAGCAGCCTTAGAAGCCGAAACGTTGGATATTACTTTACCTGGTAAACAAATGAAGCAAGGAACTCGTCATGTGTTAACGCAAATCATTGAAGAGATTGAAGATATCTTTGTCGGCATGGGGTATCAAGTGATTGAAGGCTATGAAGTAGAGCAAGACCATTATAACTTTGAACGAATGAATTTACCAAAGGATCATCCTGCTCGTGATATGCAAGATACTTTCTATATCTCTGATGAAATTCTTATCCGAACTCATACATCACCTGTACAGGCACGTACCATGGAAAAACATGATTTTTCAAAAGGCCCATTACGCATGATTTCTCCTGGTAAAGTGTTCCGTCGTGATACTGACGATGCGACACATAGTCACCAATTCCACCAAATTGAAGGCTTGGTGATTGATAAAAATGTGACCATGGGCGATTTAAAAGGAACGCTTGAAGTAGTCATGCAAAAGATGTTTGGTTCTGAACGTCAAATTCGCTTACGTCCAAGCTATTTCCCATTTACTGAGCCAAGTGTTGAAGTAGATGTCAGCTGTTTTAAGTGTGGAGGAGCTGGCTGCTCTGTATGTAAACACACTGGTTGGATTGAAATCTTAGGTGCAGGTATGGTCCATCCGAATGTATTGAAAATGTCTGGCATTGATCCTGAAGTTTATTCGGGCTTTGCATTTGGCTTAGGACCAGACCGTATTGCGATGCTACGATATGGGGTTAATGATATCCGTAACTTCTATCTAAATGATTTACGTTTCATTAGTCAATTTAAGGGGGAATAAGTAAAGATGATTGTATCTTATAAATGGTTAAATGAATACTTAGACTTATCGAATATTTCAGCAAAAGAGTTGGCTGATCAAATGTCTTTAACAGGGATTGAAGTAGAAGGAATCGAAGTAAAGGCGGATGGTTTGAAAAAAATCGTCGTTGGTGAAGTAAAGGAATGTATTCCACATCCTGATTCTGATCACCTATCCATTTGCCAAGTTGACATCGGTGAAGAGGAGTTATCACAAATTGTTTGTGGGGCACCAAATGTTAAAGCTGGTATCAAGGTAATTGTGGCTTTACCTGGATCAAGAATTGCAGGTAATGTGAAAATTAAAAAAGGAAAAATGCGCGGTCAGGTTTCAAACGGGATGATTTGTTCCTTACAAGAAATTGGTTATGCAGATGGCGTTATTGCAAAAGAGTTTGCTGAAGGGATTCAATATTTACCAGCAGAAGCAGTGGTTGGCCAACCAGTTTTTCAATACTTAGATATGGATGATTCCTTAATCGAACTATCTATTACACCTAACCGTGCGGATGCACTAAGCATGCGAGGCGTTGCTCATGAGGTTGGCGCAATTTATCGTCAAACGCCACAATTTAAGGAACTACCTTTAATTGAAAGCAGCAAACTTGCAAGTGACCAAATTAAGGTAACGGTTGAAGATACTACCGATGCACCTGCTTATCAAATTCGGATTATTGAAGATGTTAAAATTGCACCAAGTCCACAATGGTTGCAAAATCGTTTAATGAATGCGGGTATTCGTCCAATTAATAATGTTGTTGACGTAACCAATTATGTATTATTATTATTTGGACAACCATTACATGCTTTTGATTATCAACGTTTAGCAAGTCAAGAAATTGTTGTACGTCGAGCAAATCAAGGAGAAAGTTTAGTTACCCTAGATGGTGAAACACGCGTATTGTCACCTGAACATATTGTTATCACAAACGGTAAAGAACCCGTTGCTTTAGCTGGTGTAATGGGTGGATTAGATTCAGAAATTACTGAGACGACTACCACAGTTGCACTAGAAGCTGCTTTATTTGACCCAATTGCCATTCGCAAAGCTTCCAAAGCCTTTAACTTGCGTAGTGAATCTTCTGCACGATTTGAAAAAGGTATCAACCAAGCAACTGTTAGTGAAGCTTGTGATTTTGCAGCTGCGATGATTGCTACTTTAGCACAAGGTACTGTTTTAAAAGGTGCAGTAGTTGCTTCTAGCGTTGAAGTAAACGATGCGGTTGTTAGCGTGACCTTAGATAGAATTAATCAGTATCTTGGTACAAACTTATCTACTCAAGAAGTAGATGAGATTTTCACTGCACTAGGCTTTACTTTCCAATTTGCAAACGGTAATTATACAGTTAGTGTTCCGCCAAGACGTTGGGATATTCGCATCGCCGCTGATTTAATTGAAGAAGTGGCCCGTATTTATGGTTATAATCGTTTACCATCAACCTTACCAAGTGGGCAAACCGTTGCTGGTAGCCTGACTGCTGAGCAAAAGGCGGTTCGCAAAATTCGTAGCTTATTAGAAGGCAATGGACTAAACGAGGCGATTAGCTATGCTTTAACGACAGAAGAAAAGGCGCAACGATTTACCTTTAAAGACAGTCAAGTAACAAAATTAGATTGGCCAATGACTGAAGAACGTGCGGTTTTACGTATGAACTTGATTAGCGGTTTATTAGATGATGTCGCTTATAATGTGGCGCGTCGAAATAACCAAGTTGCATTATATGAAGTAGGGCGAGTTTTCTATCAAAATGAAGATCCTAAAAAAGTATTGCCATTAGAAGAAAATCATATTGCTTTTGCTCTTTGTGGTGAATGGTCAAGCAAAGATTGGCAAACTTCTGTAGAAAAAGTCGATTATTTCTATGCTAAAGGTATCTTAGATCAATTATTTACCCAACTATCTCTTTTTGAACGTATTCGTTATGAAAGAGCGAGTGAATTAACCGATTTACATCCAGGTCGCAGTGCCTTTGTCTACTTAGATGATGAAAAAATCGGTTTTATTGGTCAAGTACATCCAAGTGTTGCTAAAATTTATGATGTTCCTGAAACTTATGTTGCTGAATTAAATCTTGAAGCAATTGTTGAAGCATCATTTGATCAATTTGTCTTTGTACCAGTTTCAAAATTCCCATCAATGTCTCGTGATATTGCAATGTTAGTTAAAGAATCAATCAGTCATCAAGAAGTAATGGACACTATTAAAGCTTCCGCTGGTCGTTTCTTAAATGACATTACTATTTTTGATGTTTACCAAGGTAAAAATATTGAAAAAGGCTTTAAATCAGTTGCTTACTCTTTAACTTTTGTGAATGCTGAAGCTACTTTAACCGACGAAGAAGTGAATCTAGCAATGGACAAGGTTACTCGTGCGTTAACAGATAAATTATCTGCCGTTATTCGCTAATTAATAAGAAAAAACTATCTTCTTTAGTGCTATGCACTAAAGAAGATAGTTTTTTTAAATCGATAAACAGTTTTAGTTTACATAATAAAAATATTTGTATAATTAGCTATTTTATTAGCAAAGAGGTGATTTTAGTATAGTTTACTAAATAATTCGATAAATAAGCGTCTTCAAAAATGAATTGCTTTTAAATAATAAAAAACTGTTGTAAAATCATTAAGGTCATATTTATCAATAAGATTAATGACATTGTATAACAGATATTATTTATAAAGGAGGAAAATTTATGGCTCATACTTATCAAGATGACCCCAAGGTACAAAAAAATCGTTGGTTAATTTTAGTAGCCGTAGCGATGTTTACATTTATGTCAACTTTGGATGGTAGTATTGTTAACATTGCTTTACCAACTATTTCAAGCGATTTAAATGTACCGATGAATCAAGCTGAATGGATTGTATCGATTTATTTAATGGTCGTTTGTTCGTGTTTGCTTTTATTTGGTAAATTAGGTGATAGCTGGGGAAAAATTAAAGTTTTTCGACTAGGAATGTTTATTTTTATTTTAGGTTCATTTTTATGTGGGTTTAATCATTCGTTAGCCTTTTTACTATTTGCGCGTACTATTCAAGCGATTGGTGCTAGTATGACGATGGCATCTAATACAGGAATTATTACAGAAGTTTTCCCCATGAATGAAAGAGGACGTGCCCTTGGGTCAATTGGCGCCTTTGTTTCGTTAGGCTCTATTGCTGGACCTGGTCTAGGTGGATTAATTTTAGGTCAGTTTAGTTGGGCTTATATTTTTTGGATTAATGTACCAGTAGGGATTATTACTTTTATTTTAGGTAGTAAGGTTTTACCTAAAGATATACATCAAAGTCGTCAAAAGGTCGATACATTTGGTTTTATTGCTTTTGCATTATTTATTATGAGCTTTTTTGGCGCAATTTTTATTGGACAAGAGTCTGGTTTTATGCACCAAGTACCATTAGCCCTTTTCATATTGTCTATTTTTGCTTTTATTATCTTTTTATTCATCGAAAAACGTGTACAATTACCACTTATAACGTTTGAGATTTTTAAGAATAAAACTTTTAGTTTGAGTTTGCTTACGGCTACATTAATCTTTTCATCAAATTTCTTTATCAATGTAGTCGTTCCATTTTATTTACAAAGAGCACGTCACTTAAGTCCAAGTGTTGCTGGTTTATTAATGATGGTCTTTCCAATGGTAATGGTGATAGCTTCACCATTAAGCGGTTATTTAACCGATAAAATTGGTCCTAAACTACTTGTATTATCTGGATTAACGATTTTATCTATCACTCAAATATTTTATATGTTCTTAAAATTAGATACACCAATTTGGTTATATGTCATTATTGCTGCGTTAGTTGGTCTAGGTAATTCATTGTTTCAATCGCCAAATAATACCATGGTGATGAGTAGTGTTAGTCGAGAATATTTAGGGGTAGCTGGCAGTCTTAATTCATTCGCGCGGAATATTGGTATGGTGATTGGAATCTCTTTAGCGACAACTATTTTATATCAGGCAATGAGTTTTGATGCAGGTTATCGTGTAACTACATATTTAGATAAACATCCGGAAATCTTTATTTATGGTATGCGTATTACTTTCTTAGGTTCATTTTTACTTTGCTTTACAGCTTTGATTTTAAGTTTCTATCGTCTAAAAAATTATCCAAGTAAAAAATAATCTTTATTTGACTATTCAGACCAAAGTTGGATGTTCTTTTAGTCATTTGTTTATAAACTATAAGTAGGAGAAACAAGTGACAAGGGAGGATAAAATGATGGGAAAGATAGTTAAGGGTCTGTATACACTAAAAAATCGTTTAATGAGTCAAATTCATTATCCAATGGTACTACATCAAAGTTTTATGGCCATTGTAGGGTTACTAATTGTTTTATTTAGCGTCATTTTTGCTATTTTGTTTTGGCAATTTGTATCTTTAGTTAGCATTGGATTAATCGCAACTATTATCTTTGTTTCATTATTAACCATTGAAAATGTAGCTGATTTTTTCAGCGAAAGGTAAAAAAGCATCCTGTCGATATGGTACCGACAGGATGCTTTTTTAATATTTAGCCGAAATATTGAATGCCCATTGCACGTTTGACTTCATCTAAAGTTTTAGCAGCAATGCTTTCTGCATGTTGGCTACCTTGTTTTAACATATCCATAACGCTTTGCGGGTCGTTGGCATACATTTCTCGACGTTTGCGGATGGGTGCTAATTCAGCTTCTAAAACGTCAATCAAATAACGTTTAATTTTAACATCTCCCAAGCCACCCCGACGATAATGGTCTTTTAACTCTTGGATGTGCGCTTTGTCCGTACCGAAAACATCAAGGTAAGTAAAGACCATATTTCCTTCAACCTGACCTGGATCTTCAACGTGGATGTGATTAGGATCGGTATACATGGACATAACCTTTTTCTTAATCGTATCCGCATCATCTGCCAAATAAATACCATTATTCAATGATTTACTCATTTTGCCATTGCCATCAATTCCTGGTAAGCGGCCCATTCCTTTAGGTGGTAAAACTGCCTTTGGTTCAACTAGAACTTCGGCATAAGTGCTATTGAAGGTATGGACGATTTCTTGTGTTTGTTCAAGCATTGGTTTTTGGTCTTCACCAACAGGTACGAGATTCGCTTTAAAAGCAGTGATATCCGCTGCTTGTGAAATTGGATAGACAAAGAAACCAGTAGGAATGCTTTCACCGAATTTCTTTTGTTCAATTTCTGATTTTACTGTTGGATTTCTTTTAACCCGAGAAACGGTCACTAAATTCATATAATACATCATTAATTCAGCTAATTGCGGAATTTGCGATTGAATAAATAGTGTTGAACGTTTAGGATCTAGCCCTACCGCTAGATAGTCAAGAGCAACTTCTAATACGTTTTTAGCTACTTTTTCAGGGTTTTTAGCGTTGTCAGTTAATGCTTGTACGTCAGCAATCATGATAAACATATCGTTATTCTCATCAGCTTGCATTTCTACGCGTTTTTTTAATGAACCGACATAATGTCCTAAATGTAATTGACCAGTTGGACGATCACCGGTTAAGATTGTATTCATGTATTCCTTCACCTTTTTCTAAAAGTTAATTACATTTTCCATCATACCTTGTTTTTAATTAAGAAACAATCATAATCCCTTGATTTTTCTCAAAAAAGCTAAACAAAAATTGTTAAATATTCGATGAGAGTTTTTCGAATATATCATTAATTATTTATTTAATTGTTATCAAATGCTTGAAAAAATGCTAGAAAAAGTAGAAAATAAAACAAGATATAGATTAAATTAAAGGAAGAATATACATGTCAAAAAATGAACAGCCAATTGGCTTTATTGATTCAGGTGTAGGGGGATTGACTGTATTAAAAGAAGCCTTAAAACAGTTGCCAAATGAAAACGTCATTTATTTAGGTGACAATGCCAGATGCCCCTATGGACCAAGACCCAAAGAGCAAATACTAGCGTTCACATGGCAATTAACAAAATTTTTACTTGAAAAAAATATAAAAATGTTGGTGATTGCTTGTAATACAGCAACAGCAGTAGCGTTAGATGAAATAAAAGAAAAATTACCTATTCCAGTTGTAGGAGTCATTTTACCTGGAGCAAGAGCAGCAGTAAAAGCAACAAAAACCAATAAAATTGGTATTATTGGGACTCAAGGAACGATTCAAAGTGCTAGTTATGAAACAGCTTTACGCTTAAAGGTACCAGAAATTCAACCATTTAGTTTAGCTTGTCCGCGTTTTGTGCCGATTGTTGAGAGTAACCAGGTCCGTTCATCGGTTGCTAAAAAAATTGTTGCCGAGACGCTTTTACCAATGCAAAGAGCTAAAGTAGATACTTTAATTTTAGGTTGTACTCACTATCCTTTATTAAGACCGTTAATTCAAAGTGTCATGGGAGAAAAAGTCACCTTAATTGATTCAGGTGTTGAAACGATTGGCGAAGTAAGTATGCTATTAGACTACTTTGATATTGCTCATTTACCAGTCAATCATCAACCAATTCGTGAGTTTTATACGACTGGTTCAGTCGATGCATTCAATCAAATCGCCAGAACATGGCTAGAAAAACCGGAAATTAATGCGAAACACATAAAAATCAAAGGAGCATGAATATGAGACACGATGGAAGAAATATCAATGATCTAAGAAAAATTGAGATAAAAACTCATGTATTTAAACATCCAGAAGGTTCAGTGGTAATATCTTTTGGCGATACTCAAGTAATTTGTTCCGCTACTATAGAAGAAAGTGTGCCACCATTTTTAAAAGGTAGCGGTACAGGATGGGTTACTGCAGAATATAGCATGTTACCTCGTGCGACCAATACAAGAAATCGTCGTGAAAGTGCTAAAGGAAAATTAAGTGGACGCACAATGGAAATTCAGCGATTAATTGGTCGTAGCCTACGTGCAGTAGTGGATTTAGAAACCTTAGGTGAACGCAGTATTATTGTCGACTGTGATGTTATTCAAGCCGATGGTGGAACCCGTACCGCTAGTATTACGGGAGCTTTTGTTGCGTTAAGACTAGCTATTGATTATCTATTACAACGCAATCTTTTAACAAAAGATCCAATTAAAGAACATATTGCGGCTATTAGTGTGGGTATTTTAGATAATAACGATTATGCAGTTGATTTAGACTATGTTGAAGATTCAGCTTGTCAAGTAGATATGAATTTAGTGATGACAGAATCAGGTAAATTTGTTGAAATACAAGGAACCGGCGAAGAAGCGACCTTTGATGGTGAACAATTAAATGCTTTATTACACTACGGAAAAGAAGCGATTGAATCATTAATTGCTTTTCAAAAAGAAGCTTTATTTGGGCAAACAACGAAAGAGCGTCTTACTTTTGAAGATAAAACAATTATGATTGCTACTGGTAATCTAGGTAAAGCAAAAGAATTTGAAAAAATGTTTGCTAAAGCTGGTTATCAAATTAAAACCTTAAAAGATTATCCAGATTTACCAGAAGTAGCTGAAACCGGCCAAACATTTGAAGAAAATGCTCGTTTAAAAGCTGAAACAATTGCTAATATATTACAATGTCCTGTATTAGCAGATGATTCTGGATTAAAAGTCGATGCTTTAGGTGGGATGCCAGGAATCTATTCTGCTCGTTTTGCTGGGGAACATAAAAGTGATGCTTCCAACAATGCAAAATTATTGCATGAATTAACTGATGTGCCAGATGAACAAAGAACGGCACAATTCCATTGTACTTTAGTCTTTGCAGCTCCTAAAAAAGAATCGTTAGTGGTTGAAGCCGATTGGCCAGGTAGAATTGGTCGCATTCCAAAAGGCGAAAATGGCTTTGGGTATGATCCATTATTTATTGTTGATGGTTTGGAAAAAACAGCGGCTGAATTGACTGCTGATGAAAAAAATGAAATTTCCCATCGTGGTTTGGCAATGAAAAAATTAGCTAACCAATGGCAAACTTGGTTGGAGGGAAAATAAATGAAATATTTAGTAATGAGTGATAGTCACGGTGATAGAGAAATTGTATATCGTGTAACGGAGCATTTTAAAAATCAAGTCGATTACATCATTCATTGTGGGGATTCAGAATTACCTAGCAATGAAGTAATTTGGCAAGAGGTAGTAGTTGTTACGGGTAACTGTGATTATGATAATGGCTATCAAGAAGTCCAAATTATCCACACACCGCTTGATTGTATCTATGTAACTCATGGCCATTTAAGCGGCGTTCGTATGGGAATTACAAAATTGGGACTACAAGCACAAGAAGCAAATGCTAGCATTGTTTTATTTGGGCATACGCACGAGATTGGTTGCGAAAAGGTTGGACAACGTTTATTTTTAAATCCTGGGAGTATTTCTTTTCCAAGAGGAAGATTAAACTATCAAAGTTTTGCAATTATTGAAAGTACGGATACTTCTTGGGATGTTCAATATTATACTCGTGATTTTCAACCAATAAAAGATTTACATTTTACTTTTTCAAAATAACTAGGAGGGCCATCTGATGATTGGCAAACATATACAGGCATTATTAACTGAAACTGAAGATACATTCTTAATTCCAGCAGATAATGTAGCAACCTTACTATATAATCATCCATTAGAACATGCGATGTTAATTCTAACTAACGTAGGTTATTCCAAAATTCCAGTATTAGATAGTGAAGACCATTTAGTTGGGCTGATTAGTTTAGCTGATATTATGCAAGGAATTAGTGGGTTAACCGGTTTTGATATGAAATTATTAGAAACCTTGACCGTTGCTGATGTGATGGAAGTGAAAGTGCCAAAAATGACCGCCAAAGATGATTTAGAAACGCTACTTCGGCGCTTGGTTAATGAACCATTTTTACCTTATGTAGACAAAGACAATGTTTTTTTAGGAATCTTTACTCGAAAAGCCATTTTAAAATCAGTCAATCATATGGTACATGAACTAGAATCAAGATATTGGCTAGTAGAAAAAGAAGAACAACGTAAAGCACAATAAACAAAAAATATCCGAAAATGATTTTAAAAGATAATCATTTTCGGATATTTTCTTATTTTGGCGAAATAATTGGCGTATTAGGAATTGTATAGCCATTTGCAGTTAAAGCATCAATTGAAGCTGTTAAAAAGGCTTGTTTTAATTTAAATTGTTGACCGTTTTCTACGTACATAATGGTGCGAATAGCGAAGTTGTTATTACCAAGATCGACTAGACCAAAGATGCTTGGTGGTGTTTCGATGACCTCGTGATATTGTTCGGCAATTTTTTGATTAACCGTTTCAATGACTTGCTTAATTTCATCGATTCCTTCAGTTGGATCAACCCGAACATCTACTAAAACTTGCATGTTGGCTCTTGAAGTATTACTAATTACCGTAATATTACGATTAGGGACAAAATGAATGGTACCATCTACTGATTTTAACTGCAAAGTCCGTAAACCAACTGAAATAACTGTTCCTTCAATTGAAAGATTTGGTAAGCGAATATAGTTACCGACATCGATTTGTTGTTCCATAATGATAAAGGCACCGGTAATGATATCATTCATAAAACCTTGTGCACCAAGACCAATTGCTAAACCGGCAATTCCTGCACCAGCTAGTAAAGAACCAATCGGAAAACCTAAAATCGATAATAGGGAATAGATGTAGAAAAAGCCTAGTGTGTACTGAATAATATTGTGCATCAGCGTTTTAATTGTTTTTAGCCGTGTTTCATTCATGCCATATCGTTTGCTGTATTGATGATAAATTCGGTCTAATAAAAAATAAGATAAGCGATACAAGATTAAAAATAATATTGACAGTAAAACGATACTGATTGTTTTTTGGATAATTAAATTAATAATTTCATCCCAATTAATATTATGCCACCAGCGTTGTAAAGCATTTAATTTTTGCTCCGTTGATTGCGTGATTGATTCATCACTTTGGGTAGTTGTTAATAAAAAAAACTTCATTACATAATCATCCTTCATATTTTATATAATATTATCATAACAGCATTTTAATGAAATCGGAAATATTCTACTATTTTTTAAAATATTTTCAAAAAAATAAAACCAATTACTCAATTAGTTAGGGGGGAGAGTAATTGGTTTATAACAAAAATAAATAAAATAATAATTAAGACAAATGAACGCCTTTATCGACGAAAATGACTTCACCGATAATACCACTTGATAATGGGCTAATTAAGAAGGCACAAGTATTACCAACTTCTTCAATTGTCACACCGACATTACCAGGTGTGCGATCTTCAGATAATTGTAATAGTTTTTGATAATCTTTTACACCGGTTACGGCTAAAGTTTTAATTGCGCCGGCAGAAATCGCATTTACCCGAATACCTTGAGGGGCTAATTCAGCAGCTAGATAACGTACCGCAGATTCTAAAGCAGCTTTTGCAATTCCCATCATATTATAGTTAGGAACCGCACGTTCAGCACCTAAATAAGATAAGGTAACGACTGCACTATTTTCAGCCAAAATAGGTTTAGCATAACGTGTTACAGCAATTAAAGAGTAACTACTGATTTCTTGAGCTAAATTATATCCTTCACGTGAAATTTCAGTAATCTCACCTTGTAAATCTTCCTTATTGGCATAAGCAATCGCATGAACAACACCATGAATTTCTCCAGCATAAGCTTTGATTTTTTCAAAAGCTGTTTGAATAGAGGCATCGCTCGCTACGTCACATTCTACTAAAAAGTCATTTTCATCAACTAATTTACGTAAAGATTTTTCCATACGTTCATTTTGATAAGTATAGATGACTTCAGCACCTTGTTCTTTCAATGCATTGGCGCAGCCCCAAGCAATACTTCTTTTATTGGCTACACCCATGACAACGATTTTTTTTCCAGTTAGAAAACTCATAATTCCACTCCTTAGATAGTTAAACATCAATTTTGATAATAATATAATAATAAATGCTATGATTCTTTATTATTATAGAAAATTGTTTGATTGTCAAACTATTTTTTCTTAAGGAAAGTTTAAGTTGCAAAATATTCAGAAATATGATAGTTTGATAATCAAAGTATTAATAAAAATTTTAAAGTGAGGATTGACCATATGAAAAAACTATTAAATGAAACTGAAGTAATGGAATTAATTCCTAACCGTTATCCGATTATTTATATTGATTATGTCGATGAAATCGAATCAGGTAAGAAAATAATTGCAACGAAAAATGTTACGATAAATGAAGACTTTTTCCAAGGACATTTCCCAGGTAATCCGGTAATGCCCGGTGCATTAATTATTGAAACTTTGGCTCAAGCGGGTTCGATTTTGATTTTAAAATCTGAACAATTCCAAGGCAGAACAGCCTATATTGGTGGCATTAATAAAGCTAAGTTCCGACAAAAAGTAGTACCAGGAGATACGATGAAATTATCATTTGAAATTACCAAACTAAAAGGCTCAGTGGGAACAGCTGATGCCATCGCTACAGTTGATGGAAAAGTCGCAGCCCAATGTGAATTCATCTTTATTGTAGGCGAACAAAGATAATTGGATTTTGATGAGCTGAACTTAAAAAGTGGAAGTCCTTTTAAATAAAGAGAACTTCCACTTTTTTATTATTATTATCTTACTTAGTTTTTGCTTCTTGAATAATATTGATTTTTTCAACTTTTACGGGATCAACAGGGGTTGATTTTTCGCCAGATGCACTATCCGTTACTTGTGCTTTAGCGATTTTGTCGACTACATCCATCCCTTCGATAACTTGACCGAATACAGTATAGTTACCATCTAATTGAGGAGTACCCCCATTTTTATAAGCTTCAATAATTTTTTCTGGATAATATTGAATAGCTAAACCATCTGATACATCTTGATCATTTTGCACAATATAAAATTGACTACCTTGGCTATCTAGTGCTTGACTTCTGGCCATAGCTAGTGCACCTCTTAGATGATAAAGGTGATTAGAAATTTCTACTTTAAATCCTTTTTTCCAAATACTTTCTCCACCGGTACCATCACCTTTAGGATCACCGCCTTGAATCATGAATTCGTCAATAACTCGGTGAAAGGGTGTTCCATTATAATAGCCTTCTTTAGCGTGAGTCATAAAATTTTCAACGGCTTTTGGCGCATATTCTGGGAATAGTTTGGCTTTAATAGTTCCTTGGGTGGTTACAATTTCGACAACATCTTCATTTTCTTTGATGGTGCTGTCTAATTGTGGGAGAGCTAGACTATTTAAATCTACTTTTTTACTACTCTCAGTAGTTGTTTCTTTGCTACTTGAAGTAGTCGTTTTTTCTTTTTGGCCACAAGCGCCTAATAATAAGACACAGGCTAAGGATGCAATCATTAAATTTATTTTTTTCATTAACTAAAATCCTTTCGTTTGTTTTTCTTTATGATAACAGATTTTAATCAAAAAATACAAAATTCTTTCGTAAATAAAAATTTACTTAATATTTTTGTTTAAGGTTTATTTTGAGAAATTAATAAAAAATAGGTAGAAAGAATAGACAAAAAATTTTTTGATGGGTAAAATAAAAAAGAGTTGCAATAGATCAATCTATATTAATTAGATTACGAATATAAAGAAATGGAGGACAATATACATGTCCATGTTTTTAGATCAAGTCACAATCGAAGTAAAGGCTGGTAAAGGTGGCGACGGCATGGTTGCCTTCCGCAGAGAGAAATATGTACCTGATGGTGGACCAGCCGGTGGCGATGGTGGTCGTGGCGGAAATGTTGTATTAATTGTTGATGAAGGCTTACGTACATTGATGGATTTTCGTTTTAATCGTCATTTTAAAGCCCAAGCTGGTGAAAATGGCATGAGTAAAGGGATGCATGGTCGTGGTTCCGAGGATTTATATGTTAAAGTTCCTCAAGGTACAACGGTCAGAGATGCGCAGACAGGTGCACTATTAGGCGATTTAATTGAAGATGGTCAAACGTTAGTCGTTGCTAGAGGTGGTCGTGGTGGTCGTGGGAACATTCGATTTGCATCTCCACGCAATCCAGCACCAGAAATTGCCGAAAATGGTGAACCAGGCCAAGAGCGTAAAATTGAATTGGAATTAAAGGTTTTAGCTGATGTTGGTTTAGTTGGTTTTCCATCCGTTGGGAAATCTACCTTATTATCTATTATTTCGGCTGCTAGACCTAAGATTGGTGCCTATCACTTTACTACTTTAGTTCCTAATTTAGGGATGGTAAATACCAAAGATGGCCGTAGTTTTGTTGTTGCGGACTTACCAGGATTAATTGAAGGTGCTAGTCAAGGTGTTGGTTTAGGAACACAATTTTTACGTCATATTGAACGTACTCGAGTAATTTTGCATGTTATTGATATGAGCGGAATGGAAGGGCGCGATCCATACGAAGATTATTTAGCAATTAATCATGAATTAGCTAGTCATAACTTACGTTTATTGGAACGTCCTCAGTTAATTGTGGCAAATAAAATGGATATGCCTGATGCACAAGAAAATTTAAAAGTCTTCAAGGAAAAATTAGCCGCAGCAAAGGAAGATCCATTAGATGAAGATATTCCGGTATTTCCAATTTCAGGAGTTACTAGAAAAGGCATTGAAGCCTTATTAAGTGCAACAGCAGATTTACTAGAGGTAACACCTGAATTCTTATTGTATGACGAAGAAATCGAAGAAGAAGTAGTTCATTACGGTTTCAATGCTGAACAACCTGAATTTAGTATTAATCGCGATGACGATGCTTCTTGGATATTATCAGGTGAAAAATTAGAGAAACTATTTAAGATGACTAATTTTGATCACGATGAAACAATTATGCGTTTTGCTCGTCAATTACGTGCAATGGGTGTCGATGAAGCCTTACGTGCACGTGGCGCTAAAGATGGCGATATTGTTCGCATTGGTAACTTTGAGTTTGAATTTGTAGAATAAAACACTTTGTTAAAAAGCATTGTTGGCAATTGAGTCGATAGAATCATTTATCAAAAAGAGTGAAGTGTGTTTGGGGATCCCATTTTGCACTTCGCTTTTTTAGTTAATCACAGAGTACTTCTTGACAGGGCGTACAGGACGTATTAAAATATAGATGACTGGAGGAGGTTTAATCATGCCGATGACAGTTAGAGAAGCTGTTCGTTTATTGCTTGAAGCAGGTTTTGTTGAAGTGAAAGGTGGTAAGGGGTCTCATCGAAAGTTTGAAAAAGCAGGATGTCGGCCAGTAATTATTACCAGTCATGATAAAGAAATTTCTCAGGTGGTTGAGCGGACAGTACGTAATGCAGTGGAGCAATAACCCTCTGCCTTTAAATCCAATAATGAATCGGAGGGACGATTATGCAAAAGGTATATGTTGCAGTTTTTGAAAAAGATCCAGTTGGATATGGTATCTATTTTCCAGATGTTGAAGGTGCAGTAACGCAAGGTCGTAACATTGCCGAAGGTATGGAAAATGCATCAGATGCCTTGGGAATTATGCTAGCATATTTAATTGAAAATAACGTTTCCTTACCAGAAGCAACAGATATTAACGATATAGTAATACAAGAGGAGTATCAATTCAAAACGCTGATTAGTGTAGATTTGATGGATTATTTAAAAGAAAGTGTTTTAGATAAGAAAACTGTAAAAGTGCCACATTGGCTGAATATACGCGCAACAAAGGCAAATATCAACTTTTCTAAGACGTTATCGGAAGCCTTAATAGACAAACTTGGTGTTTGATAGTACAATTTTTATATAATCATTTTAAAAACAGCTAGAGCGCTTTTGCTCTGGCTGTTTTTAATGTTTGACTTATAAATGAATCTATAATTTTTCTAAGAAATGTACAATCACTAAAAATATAAATAATAAGCAAGCATCTACTGATTCGTTGTTTGCACTCTATTTAAGAAACTGATAAAATTATAAGGTAAT
>DYWZ01000012.1 GCA_020742395.1 Enterococcus columbae | reverse complement strand
TTGTGCAAGACAGATTGGAATGATAAAAGCGACTGTCTCTTTTTAGCGGAACTTTGCCTTTTGCTTTGAAATTTTTTATTAAAAATTTCATTGCTAAAAGGCATTGCGTAGCAGAAAGAGACAGTCGCAGTCGCTGATACCAGCGATCGCTCCAATCGACTATCACTGCTGAACCTACTTTTCATGGTAAGTTTGGCTGCATTATTTTCGAAAAAAGTCCCACTTTGGCCGGCAAGTAGAAATTAATGTTGCTTAGGACGAGCCGCGTGTCGATGGCAAGACATTAAATTGCTGATTTGGAATTGAAAAATTCCTGCTTGGCTCGGTGTTTTAACTTTTAAATTCCAAAAATAAGGAGGAAAAACATGCCTAAAAATTTACGTCATTTATTTCGTTCTGAATTGATCAAGCAACGAAAAAATGGAATAAAAACTTCACGTCAGCAAATAAAGAACGCACACAACGGCAAGATTGCTGATTATCGTCATATTTTCTCAGATAATTCCTATAAAAAACATTGGGCTAGAGCTCAAAAATTTGCGGATTTTTGTCGGAAAAATGATGTTAAAAAAATGGAAGAAATTACTCCTAATTTTGCCCGAAAATATCTATTCTACGAACGTGACCAACACGTGAATGGGTATCAAGGATATTCTGCTTCAACAATCGGATCAGATGCGTTAATGATCAATCACATCATGATTGGATCGGGACACTGGAAAACCAGCCAAAAATTACAAAAAAGCAAGCTGCCTAGTATGCCAAAAAGATCAACTTTATTGGCCAAACAACGTCAAAAATTTCTAAGCAGCAGAGAATGGATTGATACTCATCCTCATACTTACGCTCAATATAAAAAGCAAATTGATACCATTCGTGCTTTTGGACTCAGGCGAAGAGAATTAACTGGTGGTACTTCCAAAAATGGCAGAGATGGCTTAGGTGACCATTCACTTTATCAGACCAAAAATGGACGATTATTTGCGATTGTTCAGGGAAAAGGTGGAAAAATCAGATGGACGGAGTGTCGGCACGATTTACAAGATGAAATGAAACAACTTTATGGCCAAAAAATAAGTCCTATTTCTGAAAGACCAAAAACGAAAGCAGAATTTCGTCATAATCTAAAAATAAATCAGCCTTTCTATCGCTCATTTGACCATAATGTACCTACGCACATTCATCGAGCTAATTACGCTCAACATATGATCAAGCAGCTTAATCAACATCAATTTAGCGGTACCAGACAAAAAACTATTTATTATCGCAATGGGCTAAAATCAAATGGACAAACCAGGTATTCTAAAGGTTTAAAATCTATTAACCTGCATGACAATTATCAAATAGGAAGCTATCGTGCACAATATGGCGCATTTTATCGATTGTCACAATACATGGGACACAACCGCTTAGATGTTTTGCAAAGTTATTTAGGTGAAGGGAGATAATCTTATGGGTATGATGAGTAGTATTCGATTTGCTAAAAGAGCACGTGAACGACAAATGCGTGGTAATTACGGTCGGGGCAATTATAGCAGTTTTGTAGCTGCAGAAAAGAAAACTGATATTGAAAAATGGCTAAATCAAAAGCGAGAAGCTTATCCAAACTCTTGGCGCTATTTTGTAAATCGTCTAAGTGTTGGACTTCAGCGAGTGCAGTATCAGCAAAAAATAAATGAAATCAATTTATCAAAAGAGCAGCAAGAAATTCTTGATGCCTTAATTGCACACTATTGGAATGTTGAGCGAAAAAAATTAACTATACCTGGTACTAAAAATATGAATTTTTTCGATGAAATGACTAAATTAGTACCAAATTTTGTTTTATTAAAGCAACTTTATGGCAGAAAAAACAGTTGGGCTAATCAATTAACTGAAGTTAAATTAAAATCGCCGGTTAGTGGTGCCCATTGGAATGCAGAAGGCTTCAAAGAACACTACCTAGTACCTCTGTTAATGACCTACAACTTTCATGTAGATATTAATAAAGAAAAACCGCGGTTAATTCAACCACAAACGGAAATAAATCAAGATAAATATAAATTAGAAAAAGTATTGGTAACTCCGGTTAATATTCCTAAAGATGAAGCATGGAAATATGGCAAATCATATTGGGCTTGGCTACCCGCTTTAAGTAATAAGCCAACATTTTCTGCAGAAACTAAATCTGGTTCTATCAGATTAATAGATAAAAAATCTTTTTGGCGAGAATTAAAAAATGGAAACTTATAAATAGGAAGGCAAACAAAAAGAAGTGGACAAAAAAGTCCACTTCTTTTTGTTAACCCTAATTACTGGTCGTTGTCTTCATTATCGTAGTTTTCGTCAGTGTAATTATGAGTATTATCCTGTGGCCAAGTAGAAGAGCTTGTGCTATCTTTATCGGAATAATATGGCTGACTAGAACTACTTTCATCCGTACTTGGAATATCAAGCAGCGTAGGCTGAGTAGCTTGTTGAGCTTTTATGTCAGCAAGCTCTTGTTTAATTTCTGTCAACTGATCAGTTTTAGAATTAATATTTGACAACATTTCAGCTATCAATTTATCCTTCTCAGCCAGTTGCTTGTGAGCCAACTCTAATTCTTTTTTTAAAGTCAGAATCAGTACTTTATCAGACTGCTTCTGTGCCCGTTCCAGCTTTAGCTGACTGACAACGGCTTTTTTAGTTGAATTTGAGAAAGTTTCAACGTTAGCCTTGAAGCCCAGCTTTTTGAGCTGCACTTCAACTTCCTTAAGGGTCAGTGACTTATCCTTAGTAGCTTTAACAGCTGCTTCAAAGATCTCATACTTAGAAAAATCGTTCATTTCGAACACCTTCCGTTTTATATTTAATTTAGAAAGCTTTTGCTTAGCTCTCCATAATTAAGCATAAAATAGGATATTCAATTGTGGGGGTTTTTCATATAAATGGCCAAAATGCTCTTTTGAGTCAAAACATGACGAGTCAGCCGTTAAAAATACCACTTTTATTTGTTTGAAAATTATTTTTTGATTTTTATTTTGCCATAGCATTCTCGCAAAGCATTAGCATAATCAACCGCCCGATAACTGCTAAGTTTTACTCCGTAGTAGTCAAGAAACTTCTCTAGTTTCTGCCACTTGTAGCCTTTTTCACCATAGTAATTTTTATACGGTTCTTTGATAAGATTGGCGAACTGCTCCATTAAATCAATTTGTGTATATGTCTTATTTTTTATAAGGGCATTCGGAAGATTAAAGTCTGTATTATAGCTAATCAGATTCTTTACATACTTTTGTTTCTTAATCAAAGAAACTAATTCACGATCAACTATTTTTTCGCTACTTGCCAGAATAATATCTGCAGTAGAAAAACCGTGCTTTTTTTCAACTTCAAGCCAACTATCAGCATTAGATGGTTGAGAAAGGTATTCTCTGCTTGGTTTAACAACTTTGTTAAACAACTCATTGCCTAATTGATCTACAGCGCCCACCTCAACAATCGTGTAGTAATAATCGTCTTTGAAGTAGTTCTTCCAAACATAGACGGTTTCTAACTTAATTGCTTTAGTCGGATCATAGTAGATAGCGGAGTGTTGGCAATATTGATTACTCCACAATTCAACCCCTTTGTCTGTAGGAATCAAGCCTTGTTTGGCAAGTTGCTTTCTAGTGAGCAAGTCATGATATTTCTTGTGTGCATTTTTAACTTCCATGGTTGTAACCTCCTGTATTTCAGTCTTCGACATGAAGTCTACAGGCAAAAAAATTAAAAAAATAGTCTTGTCAGACGCATAAAAAAATTGGAACAATTTTTTTATGAAATTTTCTTTTGGTTCTTTTCTTTTGTAGAATATTAACTAGCGACTACGTACCTCCACTGGAAGGAGGTGAGTACATTGGAAACTTTAATTACTTCGATCGTTGCACCCATTATTGTGGGGATAGTGCTTGCATTGTTCGATCACTGGTTGGATCACCGAGACAACGATCAACACTAATGTAGTCGCCACATTCAACCCTCACGCCTAGTTGTTGCCCTAGGTGAAAAAAGAAGCCTTACCAGTTGCGATGGTAAGGCTTTTTGAGTACATTGCTTTTTACACTCTAATTACTTCATTGCTACACCAATTATAGCATGATCTAATAATTTATCCATAATTAGAGTGCAACAAATAAGCCTACCTAGAGTAATCATTAATTTGCAATCACTATCTATGCCATCCCATA
Source organism: Enterococcus columbae (assembly GCA_020742395.1). Classification (GTDB taxonomy): domain Bacteria; phylum Bacillota; class Bacilli; order Lactobacillales; family Enterococcaceae; genus Enterococcus_E; species Enterococcus_E columbae_A. The sequence continues at coordinate 1,098 of DYWZ01000012.1, read as the reverse complement.
CTCTTCCTCAAGCTGTTTGAAACTGGCCTTCAACGCTTTTGAATACCGCTCATTAGGTGATAGATTAGCATATTCCTCTGGCCATTCCTGCGATGGAGTAAGTCCTAGCATTTCTCTTGTGTGCTCATCATTCTCAGCATCAGTGTATATATGAGCCTTCTTCTTCGTCCAATCAACACCCTGTTCTACACGCTTTTTGTAAGCGTATCTAGGCTTATATGTCTTTTTAGAAGTATTATTTTTCTTTTCACCAACAACAGCTAATAGTGGTAATTGTTGTTGATCATATCTCGTTTTACCTGCTAATTTTGGATTGTATTTTTCCAGATCAGTCAGATTTTTAACGTGTTTTCTTGTTAAATCTTCTAATGTTGACTCATAGTAAGCCCACGCATTGCTGTTATTGTGACTTTTTACATAGCTACGAACCAACTTAATAACTTCCTTTGACGTCTCGGTTTCATAGCCTTTAATTCTTTCTAGTCGTTTAGGATATACGGAAATAGTTGTACCAATTTGAACAGCTAAATCCTTACCATATTGATCTAATTCTGCAACAGAAATAGGTCTAGTAGTGGTTTCGTGAACCTTTGGCACCGTTTTTTCTTCTGTTTTCTGGTTCTGGGGTTGTTGCTGATCGTCTACAGCAATCTTATTGGACTTAACGAGCCAGTCAGCAAGTTTAATAATAGCTGGTTTTTGTTTACCTTTTTTGTTAAATTTTTGAGTGGCAACAACAATGAAGCCCTTATCTTTAAGGCCCGTGCGAGCCTTGTAATAGGTATGCTCAGATACCCCCATTTGCTTTCTAAGGAAACTATTCCTAGGGGTAATATTGTTGTTGTTTCTTCCCTTCCAATTCCAGAATTGCAGATACGTAAACAATAACGACTGTTCATTAACAGTTAACTCTCGTGTACTCTCGAAAGTCATGTTTTGAAAAACATCACAAATTGATAAAGTTGGCATAATAAACATTCTAAGCTAAATAGTGAATTAGTTATCCGACGGAATAATTGATTCACTATTTTTATTCTCTTGTAGAATTTAAGTAGTAGTAAAACTATATGTCATTGGGGCTTTAGACACTTGATGTCG
>DYWZ01000011.1 GCA_020742395.1 Enterococcus columbae | reverse complement strand
GTTTCACTCCTTAATGGTTTTGGTCGACTTAATTATAGAGGAAACAGATGTCTTTTTCTATCGTTTCAAACAAAAAAGATATTCAGTGTTATCCTCAATTTGAGTAACAACACTAAATATCATAGAACCTTTATTTTTTATGTTTACTTTTTTTCTTGAACTTAGGTTTTGAACTATTCTCTTTCAAAGGTTTTTCGTCAATAATTTTTCCACCATGAAGATAATATTCTTGGCTCTTTAGATTAAGTTCAGCTAATAATTTCTGATAGATTTTGACTTGATGGGCTTCGATAATTGTCAGCACCATGCCATCATGTCCCATCCGACCTACTCGACCTGCGCGATGTAAATAAACCTCTTTATTTGCCGGTAATTCAATATTTACCACATAAGGTAATTCAGCAATATCCAAACCTCTAGCTGCAATATCTGTAGTCAGTAAAAAAGTGGTTTTGCCTTCTTTAAAAGCAGTCAAAGCCATTTTTCTAAAAAGTTTATTTTGATCAGATGCTAAGGAAACAACCGCAATCTGATGATATAATAGTTTATCTTCAGCAACTCCTAAATCGCTCAACTGATTAAAAAATACTAAGGCACACATAGAATCTACATGGGCAATTCTGCGCAACGCATCTACTTGTTGGCGTTTTGGCCAGATAATATAACCATGTTGAATTTTGCCTTGACTATCATCAATCGTTGTTACATCAACTAAAGATAGTGATCTTTGATAGTGCTTATTCATTAATTCCGGCAATTTTTGACCACTTGCTGAAAAAGCAATTAATTGGACCTTTTTATCCACGCCTTTCATTATCTGAGCAAGTAAGTCTATTTCCTTGCCACTATTGATTAATTGATCAGCCTCATCTAAAATCAATGTTTGAATTAAATTGAGCTTTAATTTGCGCTGTTGGGCTAATTCAACTACTCGACCCACAGTCCCTATTATAATTTCAGGCTTAGCTTTTAATTTTTCAATTTGTCGTTTGATATTGGCACCACCAATTAAAGGTTGTACTTTTAAATCTAAATCACTCGCCCAAATACGTGCTACTTCAGTTACTTGCATCGCTAATTCTTGTGTTGCAGTTAAAATTAAAATCTGCGTACGTTGCTTTTCAGTCACTTTTAGCATCGCAGGTAAAAGATAAGCTAATGTCTTCCCTGATCCTGTAGGAGAAACACCGACAAATGATTCACCTTTGGTAATCAAATCAAAAGAGGCTTCTTGGATTTTGGTCGGTTCTTTGAATTGTTGTTCTTGCCAACGGCTTTGCCAAAAACTTGGCAAACTAGTTACTTGCATTTCATCATTCCTTATCTATTTTTTATCAGCCGCAAAAATAATACCGGCTTGTTTACGCATTTTGGTAATCAGTTCATTCACTATGATAGATTGTTCTTGTAGTTGATTATATTTTTCTTGGATAATTGGATCTTGAATGTTTTCAATGATTTTAGCAAACTGAAAAGCTTCTTCGACCATCGGATTATTCGCTACACCATTCGCTACAGGATAGGTTTGTTTTTCATTGCGATTGTAATAATCAGCTTGTTCAATAGCATTGATTCCATTTAGATATAATGTACCGTCTGTTAAATAAATCTCTGATGGTAAATCTGAATCTGCGATTTTTCCTTGTTGGATAGTTACATCAAAATCATTATATCGTAAAATAACCGTACCTAAACCATCAACCCCAGTAGCAATTTTTCTAGCAAAATAATAAGCTTCATTAGGTTTACCGAACCAACCAACCGCAGCATAAATTGGATATACACCAATATCAGCAATAGCACCACCTGAAAACTTCGGTGAGAAAATGTTTGGTTCTTCACCTGCTAATACTTGATCATATCTTGAAGAATATTTCATATAAGTAAAATTAGCCCCAATAATTGTCTTGTTAGCTAAAAAGTCTTTTACTAAGCCATAATTTTCTTCTTGTAAATGTCTAGCAGCTTCAATAACACAAACCTTTTGTTGTCGACTTAGAGCAACAATTTCAGCCATTTCTTCTTGAGTAGAGAAAGCTAATTTTTCTACAATTACATTTTTACCGGCTAAAATAGCTTGTTTAGTTTGTTCAAAATGTAAACTATTTGGTGAGGCAATATAAATGACCTCAACTTCGCTATGAACAAACTCAGATAAATCATCAAATAATTGAATTTCTCCTGAATATTTTTCAGCAAATTTTGCTGCTGTATCTAAACGACGAGAATATACTGCAGTAAGTGTATAATTATTTGTTGATAAAGCTGCTTCAATAAATTGATCGGTAATCCAATTCGTACCAATAATACCTAATTTTAACATATGCTTCTCTTCCCTTCAGTATTGTAATCTAGTTTAATTATACCTTATCCCCTTAGCAAAAGCCAAAAGCACAGATACAAATGTTCAATTCTTTCACGATTTTACCAATTCAAATAAAAAATGTAATAAAAATCTTCATTTCCTTCATAACACATTGCCTTTGATTAAGGCTTTTGATAGAATTTTATATTAGGTATAACTTTTGGGAGGAAAAAATTTTGAAATTAAAACAAACGATTATTGGACTACTTATTTTTCTAGGTTTATTGACTACTTTAGCAAGTACAACTTATGCAGATGAAACAACTAATACCTCGACCTTTTCAATCAATGCCAAAGCTGCTATTGCCGTAGATGCCCAGTCAGGAAAGATTTTTTATAGTCAAGATGCGACAACTCCATTGCCAATTGCATCCATTACCAAGATTATTAGCTTACTAGTGGTAGAAGATCAAATCAAAGCGGGGAAACTTTCGTTACAAGATACCGTTACTATTTCCCCAGAAATTGCGGCCATTAGTGTCCATCCAGATTTATCCAATGTACCATTAATAGCCGGCCAAAGCTATTCTGTAGAAGAATTAATTCATGCGAGTTTAATTCAATCAGCCAATGCTGCAGTGATGGCTTTAGCTGAAAAAGTCGCTGGCTCACAAGATAAATTCGTTGATATGATGAAGACCACGTTAAATCAATTAGGAATTACAGATGCTAAAATTGTCAATGTTTCTGGATTAAATAATAGCTATCTTGGTACTCTCATTTATCCTGGTTCAAGCAGTGAAGATGAAAATGAGTTATCTGCTCAAGACGTTGCTATTGTAGCAAGACATTTGATCAATACCTATCCAGAAATCTTACAAATCAGTCAAACTACCCAAGAAACATTTGGTGCAAATACAGCTAGTCCAACTGTGATGACTAACTGGAATCGAATGTTACCTGGCTTTAGCGATGAAAAAACAGGAGTTGATGGTTTAAAAACAGGAACAACTGATTTAGCCGGAGCTTGTTTTGTAGGGACAATCACCCAAGATAGTCGACGCGTGATTACCGTTGTCTTGCATGCAAATGATCATCCTAATAATAGTAGTGCTCGTTTTATCGAAACCAGTAAATTAATGGATTATGCTTTAAGTCAATGGCAATATGTTGAAGTATTACCGGCAAATCACACTTTACCAAATTTAAAACAAATTAAAGTACTTGATGGCAAAACTTTAACAATGCCAGTAACGAATCAAAAACCCCTTTATTTATGGGTTCAAACAGGTACTGATGTAAAAACCATTAAATATAACTATCAACTATCTGGTAAATCAATTGAACACAAGCAACTCTTAGCACCAGCTAAAAAAGGTATCGTCATTGGTCAAATCATACCAAATAATCCTGCTGATCCTTATGGTTATTTAACCAAAGATTTACAAAAAGCAACTTATGGTAAAATTATCACTACACAAAAAGCTGAAAAAGCTAATTTATTTGTGATTTGGGGTCGTAAAGTAAAAGATTTTATTACTAATATTTTTTAACAAAAAAGAGTGAACAGCCTTTTTGACTGTTCACTCTTTTTTCATTTTAACTTAGTTTTTTCTATTGACCTTGTAACATTTTCTCTTGAAATTCTTTAGATAAATCCGTAGCAACATCAGTGATATCTTTGAGTAAACTTTGTTGATCTTTAGCACCTAGCCAAAAGGCAGCTGTTAAAATTGTTCAATCTATGAATAGTCATCTTATTTAATA
>DYWZ01000010.1 GCA_020742395.1 Enterococcus columbae | reverse complement strand
TTCTTTTTAGCTTGGGCTAATTGATTGGCTAGTTGGTTACGTTTTTGAACGGCACTATCTAAATTTGTCTTAGCATTGGTAATGGCTAAATTTAATTTATTTAAAGATTGAGCTTGCTCATTGGCTTGATCAGCAATCGTTGCATTTTGATAAGTAGCAATCACATCACCACTTTTAACTTGCTGGCCATTTTTTACGACAATATTTTCTAAAGTACCTAAAGAAGGATCCAGACTGAAACTGCGACTTTCCTTAGGTTCAGCCACACCATTAAACGTTAATGGATCTGGTTTAGTTACTGTGACAACTTGGTAATCGCCTTTTTCAGATTGCGTTTGCTTACTTGAACTAGTTAAATTCACGAAGATAATACTACCTAAGGCTAGTACACAAACTACTCCAAAGCCAATGGCTAATTGGATTTGACGCTTACGACTTAATTTTTTCACAAAAACTCCTCCTAATTTTGATTTTCCTGCGTTGAACCTTCCAATTTAAAAATTTGAATCAAACACATTACTTGTGGTAAATGTAATAAAGTAGCAAACACAATCCCCACAACTGAAGCAACTGCTACAACTTCTGAAACGATTCCTGACATTTCACTATCATTTATACTCGACAATGAAGCAGTACTTACAGTATGAAAAACAAATTGTTGTAGAATTAATGAAAGGACAAAATAGCCAATATTTAAAAAATAAATTAGTTTATTTGGTAATTTACCGGCTTTAATTTGCTTGTATGCCACAAAGAATAAAGCAGCAAACATAACACTAACAATGACACCTATTACTGAAGGAACTTTGTAGGCCCATGAATTAACTTGGTTATATAATTCTTCGCCTCCCATTTCGACATAAGCCGCTTTGTTAGGAAATAGTACACCAGGTAAGCCGACCAAACTAAAGACAGCACCAATACTCGTTAAAATTAATGCTACTAAATTCCAGGTACCCAATTTTTTCATTCTTTTTTCATTCATTACTTTTCACTCCTTAATTGATGTTACAGCTATTATACTACAATCAGTCTATATAAAAATAGCATTTACCTATAAAATCAGTCGCAAGTTGCAGGAATTTCAACATTGAAAAAATCTATCACTTTCTAGTCTACTAATCCATATAAAAATAACCACATATTTATATAGAATACTTTTGTTTTAGTTATCTTTTATTGAATAGTGATAAATTTTTTATTGGTAATTAACTAGCTAGCTTCTATTTGCAATACTTGTAATAAATCCTTAACTTGCCTTTTTTATAATTTTCTCTTATAGTTGTTGGTAGAATAAAGAATGGAGTATTTATTTTTATGAAAAGACACTTATTATTAACTAGTGCTCTTGTCTTTGGATTTGTATTAACTAGCTCGACTACTTATGCAGAATCGATTGACCAAAGTATCCAAAATCAAAATCAAAAAATTCAAGATATTGAGCAAAACCAAAAACAATTAAGTCAAGAGGTTGCTCAACTAACTGCTGATATCAAACAATACCAAACTCAATATGAACAAACTTTAACTCAGAAAAACAAAAAAGAAATCGAAGTCAACGAATTAAACCAAAAATCAATTGACTTAGCTGATAAAATTGCGAAACGTTCGGATAAAATTCGCGAACTCGCTCGCAGCACACAGATGAATCAAAAATCTGATTCTGTGCTAACTGCTTTATTAGAAGCTGAATCTATTGGTGATTTTTTATCTAAGTCTTATTCAATGTATACTTTTGTTCAAGCTAATCAAAACTTGCTTGATCAACAAGTAGCCGATAAAAATGAGTTAGAAAAAGTGAAAACTCAGGCTACTGCTGCGTTAGAAAAAATTAACGAGCAAATTACTACTTTGCAAAAAACAAATGAAAAACTAACCAAAGCCAAACTTAGTTTAGAAGTGAAACAAAATGAACTAAATGCTAGTCTAGCACAAGAACAAGCGAAAAAAGATCAATATATCAAGCAAAAAGAAGCTGCTGAAAAGGCCCAACAGGAAGCTTTAGCTAAATTAAAGGCTCAACAAGCAGCTCAAGCAGCGGCTCAAAAACAAGCGCAAGCCAATCAAGCAGTTACTTCTGGGAATATTCCAGCTAGTCGTCCTGCTACTTCTGGTGGTTGGAATCCACCATTATCTTCTTTAGTCGTAACTAGTCGTTTTGGTTACCGAGAAGATCCAAACGGTTATTCAGGCAATCGCCATGATGGCATTGATTTTGCTGGTAGCTATGGTACACCAGTATATGCTTCACGCTCAGGAAATGTCGCAAGTAGCGGCTATGATCCTTCTGCAGGAAACTATGTCATTATCAATCACGGAGATGGCTACTATTCTTACTATCTACATTTAAGTAGTATTTTAGTTTCATCTGGTAATGTTAGTGCCGGCCAAACCATTGGCTTAATGGGAACAACTGGTAACTCTACAGGCGTGCATCTACACTTTGGTATTGCAACGACTCCTAATTGGCGTGGCTTTATCGATCCAGGTCCTATTCTAGGTGTTTAGTTAACCTAAACGAACAAAAATTTATGATTAAATCAAACAATCTGAATGTATAAGCTAGCTTACTGATAGCTAAGTCGCACATTCAGATTGTTTTTTCTTTTTAATCTTTAATAGCGATTCTTTTTATAAACAGATTTTGCCTCATCATGATTGAATTATGTTAGACTGTGAGTAAATACTTAATTCAAAGGAGTCTTTTATGAGCATTTATCAATTTTCAGTCCAAGATAGCCAACAACAAGAAATTTCATTAGCACAATATCAAGGAAAAGTCTTACTCATTGTCAATACCGCAACTGGGTGTGGCTTTACCCCACAATATAGTGAACTTGAAGCATTGTATCAAGAATTTCATGAACAAGGTTTCGATATCCTGGATTTTCCTTGCAATCAATTCGGTCACCAAGCTCCCGAAAGTAACGAAGAAATTCAAACTTTCTGCCAACTTCATTATCAGACTAGTTTTACTACCTTTGCCAAAATCGAAGTAAATGGTCCAAAGGCGATTCCTTTATATCAATATTTAAAGCAAGCACAAGGCGGATTATTGTCAAAAGACATCAAATGGAATTTCACTAAATTCCTGATTAATAAAAAAGGGCAAGTCGTCAAACGCTATGCCCCTACGACTAAACCCTCACAATTACGCGATGCAATCAGCAAATTACTAAACGAAAAATAAAAACTACTAGCAAACTTGTATAGCCATCTATTAGATATGGAATGAAAAAACATTTCATATCTTTTTTATTTATATATCAACAACGTTAACGTTTTCTCAAACAAATAAACAACTAGATATTTGAACTTGTCTAACCATAAATTTTCGTTTATAATCATCTTGTATATACATGAACAGGAGGATGCTTTTATGCAGCTAGCAGTTATTGCGATTCAAGAAAATCAATGGACCGTCACCGTGCCAGATAATCAAGTTACCGTATTTACTGGGTCAATTACTGAAAACTTCAAAAACTTACAAGCTTTATTAGCTAACGCGAGTTTTGAAGGCGGATATATCACGGGAACAGAGGAACTTTTAGTCGAAACAACTTTCGGTTTGATGTCTTTAGCACAATGGATTAGTGAAACTTATAATGTACCTTTTGTCTTTGGCAATCAAGAGACATTCAATCAACAAGCCGATAAAGATTTATTCACTCTAACCTACTATGGATTCACACCAGGTAAAGATGAGTATTCAATTGAATCTTTACTAACCGTCGGTAATGGTTTTATGGGCTTACGTGGAACAACTCCTGAAATGGAAATCTCTGATGACACTTATCCAGCAACTTATTTAGCTAGTCTTTACAATGCAGCTACCTCTAAAGTTAGCAATCACGATGTTGTCAATGAAGACTTTGTTAATGCACCAAATGCACAAAAAATGTATCTAAACATTGATGGTCAAAAAGTTGAAATGACCAAAGATACGATTCACTATTTCAAACGTCAATTAAACTTAAAAAATGGCTTATTTACTGCGAAAGCTATTATTGCCATTGACGATAAACAAATTGAATGCCGTACTGAAAAATTTGTCAGCATGGAGAATATTCATGAATACTATCTACGTTACAGCTTTACTCCATTAAACTTTAGTGGGGAGGTTACTTTCGTAAGTGAAATGGATGGTAGTGTTTATAACTATAACGTAGCCAGATATCGTAGTTTAAATCGTGAACACTTAGATGTTATGGAGACAAAAGCGCAAGAACAACAAGCTTTATTGATTGCGCGTACCAAACAATCAAAAATTACCGTTACCCAAGCTAGTCAGTTAACTAGCGAATGTGATTTAGCACAACTAGTCAATGAAACCAATGATACACATGTCTATCAAAAACTAACTATCGCTGCAAACCAAAACGAAACCTATCAGTTTACCAAAGCGGTAGCCATCTATCAAGATCGTGAAAATGAAGCAACTACCGTCATCGATTTAGATGTTTTAACTTTTGATACCTTTGAAGAAGCGTTAGAAAAATCTGGCAAAGCTTGGCAAAAACTATGGGACAAAGCTGCGATTACCATCCATGGGGATTACATGTCTCAACGAATGCTTCACTTGCATACATTCCATATCTTAGCTTCTGCAAGTCCAAATGGTAACAAAGGCTTGGATGCTTCAGTGACCGCTCGTGGATTACACGGAGAAGCTTATCGTGGACACATTTTCTGGGATGAACTATTTATTTTACCGTTTTATATCGTTCACTTCCCTGAAACCGCTCGTGAATTGTTGATGTATCGTTATCGCCGATTAGCAGCAGCGAAAAAGGATGCCCAAAAAGAAGGCTTGAAAGGGGCTATGTTCCCATGGCAAGCCGGGCTTTACGGAGATGAACAATCACAATTTTTACATTTAAATCCAATTAGTGGTGAATGGAAAGAAGACCACAGTCGTCGTCAACGCCACGTATCACTAGCTATCGCTTATAATGTTTGGCAATATTTCAACAACACGCAAGACCTTGAGTTCATGGAAAAATATGGCTTGGAATTAATGTTGGAAATCGCTCATTTTTGGGAAAGTATTGCTTTTTGGGATGAAAGCTTAAACCGCTATTCAATCGAAGGCGTCATGGGACCAGATGAATTCCATGAATCTTATCCAGGCGCTGAAAAAGGCGGCTTGAAAAATAATGCCTATACTAATATGATGGTCGTTTGGTTATTTGAACAAATTCATAGCTTACAACAACAATTACCAGCTACAATCTTTAATAAAGTGCAAGAAAAAACCGGCGTTAGTGATGAATTAATTCAACACATGGGTGAAATTCGTCACCAATTAGCTCTTGAAATTGATCAAGATGGCATTATTGCCCAATATCAAGACTACTTCAAACTTAAAGAAGTTGATTGGGATTATTACCGCGAAAAATATGGCAATATTTACCGAATGGACCGAATTTTAAATGCTGAAGGAAAATCAGCAGATAGTTATAAAGTGGCCAAACAAGCCGACAGTTTAATGATTTATTACAATTTCTCTAAAGAAACAGTAGATAATATTCTAAAAGATTTAGATTATCAAGTACCTAGTGATTATGTTAAACGTAACCTAGACTACTATCTAGCAAGAACTTCACATGGTTCTACGCTTTCTCGTATCGTTCATGCACAACTTGGTGCAATGATTGGCGAAAATGAATTAGCGTGGAAATTATATCAAGAAGCATTAAATTCTGATTATCGTGATATCCAAGGAGGTACCACTGCTGAAGGAATTCATGCCGGGGTAATGGCAGCAACGTTATTCATCCCATTAACTACTTTTGCTGGTATGGATATTCGTTTGAGTCAATTACACTTTAATCCAAACTTACCAGTTCAATGGGAAGATATCGCCTTTAATATCACTATTCGTAACGTTGATTATCAAGTGTTTGTAAATAAAGAACAAATTAGTTTGACAGCTAGTCAAGATAGTCAATGCTATGTAGGCAAACAATTAGTCACTTTACCAAAGAATCAAAAAGTTACTGTAAACTATTAATTCATCGCTACAGCTAGTTCGTCTGCTAGCTGTCGCTCATAAAAAATAAAGAAAACGAGGAATATACAATGAAAGGTTTCGTATTTGATTTAGACGGTGTTATTACAGACACTGCAAAATACCACTATGAAGCATGGAAAGCACTTGCTGATAAATTAGGAATTGAAATTGATTTAAAATTTAATGAACAATTAAAAGGTATCAGCCGAATGGATTCACTAGAACGCATTTTAGCTCATGGTAATAAACAAGATCAATATAGCCAAGCACAAAAAGAAGCGCTAGCAGCTGAAAAAAATGAAGCTTATGTGCAATTATTACAAAACTTAACTCCCGATGATCTTTTACCAGGAGTTAAAGACTTCCTTTTAGAAGCAAAAGCGAAAAATATGCCCTGTGCCATTGCCTCAGCTTCTAAAAATGCTCCTTTTATCTTAGAAAAATTAGAAGTTATCGATTTATTCGATGCAATTGTAGATCCTGCTACTTTAAGTAAAGGAAAACCAGATCCTGAAATTTTCGTCAAAGCAGCCCAAAGCATTGGCATCACTCCTGAAGAAGCAATTGGCTTTGAAGATGCCCAAGCCGGTATTGCTGGGATTAAAGCTTGCGGTATGTATGCTATTGGCATCTTAGCTGGTGAACCATTAGATCAAGCCAATCAAACGGTACACACTTTAAGCGAATTAAACATGAATGAATTAATCGCACTTTAATATTATAAAGTAAATAAAAAATCAGCCGGTTAGCTAGTTGCTCTAGCTAACTGGCTGATTTATTTTGTACGTCTAGCAAAATCAACAAAACGAAATTTATCCAAGCGATGAATCGATTCTGTATATTCAAAGCAGCGCATATCATATAAATAAACTAAACTACGGACGGTTACGACATGTCGGTCATCTAACGTTAAATTTAACAAATCACGAACTTTCTTTGAAGCATTATCTACCGTAATTTCTTTTTGGGCATATGAGATTTCTAACCCTAAATCTTCTTCAAAAAAACGATACAAAGATTCTTCTACTTTCTTTTCTGGTAAAATTGGAATAATCTGTGCATCCAAATAGTCTACATCCAAAATAGATGGTTCTCCATTGATTACCCGTCTACGCACCAATTTCCAAACTTCTGAAGCGACGGGCCAACCAGTTCGTTCACTAAGATTAGGTGAAACCGCAATTTTTTTAATTTCAATCACTTCAGTTTTACTATCCATATTGAATTTTTCTTGCAATTCCTTGAAACTAGTCAATCCAGAAATTGGAAAATCAAAGCGATGTAAATCTAAAACAATGGAACCTTTTCCTTGTTTTTTTTGAATATAACCAGCATTTCTCAATAGATTTAATGCTTTACGAACTGTTTCACGTGAAACATGATATTGTTCCATCATTCGATTTTCACTTGGTAATAATGAATTTGCTGGATAGACACCATTCAAGATTTTTTGTTCTAAATCGGCAAAAATCTCTTTAAATTTATTCATATTTGTGTCTCCTTTCCCACAATTATAACGGTGCAACCAGTTACTGTAAATAGTTTAAAAAAAGCAAATTCTAAAAATTTAAAACTGTTTTCTACAATATGTTAAAAGATCTTTTAATTCATAAAATTCCTTATAGTTCAAGGCTTCGGTTGTTTCAATCGGTTGATGTTTGCGATGATTAAACCAAAGTGCTTGCCAATGCATCCGGTTAGCGCCAAGGACATCATTTTCAAAAGAATCGCCAATATAAAAAATTTTTTGATCATTTAAATGATGTTGTTGCCTATAATAGTCAAAAATAGCCTTTTGCGGTTTCATTAAGTCTACTTCACCTGAAATCAACCAATTACAAGCAGGAATATACTGCTCTAAAGCTAAACTAGCTAGTTTTCTACGTTGTAAATCCCCCGGTCCATTCGTAATGATGCCTAAAAAAATATTTTTATTTTGACATTCAGCAAAAAAATCGGCATAACCATCCAGTAAAACCAATTCATCTTGCCCTTTGGCATAAGTAGCTTGAAAAGCATCCGCTAGCTCAGTTGAAAGGTTAAACCCAAAGTCTTTAGCGGCTGATTGAATCCGAATTCTTCGTACTTCTTCAATGGCAATTTTGCCAGTTTGTTGCGCTTCAAATAAAGCATCGCTATATGCGCGACTTTTCTTATAAAAATCTTCTACCGCAACTTTTTCATGTAAACAGGTAAGATGTTTTTGATAAGCTTTTTTAAAAGGTTCTAATGGATCATATAAGGTATCATCCAAATCAAAAATAAAGACTACCATTCGTTATAACCCTCCAGTGATTATTTCGTATATATTATATCAAAAAAAACTTATCTTGACTTTTTCTTTAAATTCTACTAGCATTTCAGACAAACTAAGCAAAAAGGAGGTAGCAATTTTGTCAAAAACCAAAGCCAATTTACTTTTATTAGCTGCTGCGATGATTTGGGGCGCAGGTTTTATTTTTTCTAAGCAAGCAACCGATGCTAACATACCAGTTGGCTTAATTAACGGCTTTCGAGGATTGATTTTTGCCCTACTTACTCTAGTTATTTTTTATAAAGAAGTCCGTCAATTAAAATTAGCCGACTGGAAAATTGGTTTGACTGCCGGTACCATCAATTTTTTGGGCTATCAAGTACAAACACTTGGTCTAAAAGAAACCACTCCAGCCAATAATGCCTTTTTAACGGCTACTTATATTTTGATGATTCCGTTAATTGGTTGGCTAGTCTTTAAAAAAGCACCCGATAAAGCCTTGATTGGACCAATTTGTCTTTCGATTATCGGTATGCTTTTTTTAACGAACTTTATACAAACCGGTTTCCACCTACAGCGCGGCGATGCCTTAACCTTACTTTGTGCCTTTATATACGCTATCCAAATTATTTACTTTGGTATTTCCGCCAAATTAATTCACCCTTGGCGTTTATCATTTATGCTAGCCGTTTGTCAAAGTGCTATGGGCTTTAGTTGGAGTTTGCTTTTTGAACGGGCTCAATTTAGTCAAGCTCATTTTATCCAAGGCTTTTTGCCAATTATTTTTTTAGGGATTTTTTCTTCATTTATTGGTCAAAGTCTCCAACTACTCGGTCAACGTTATACCGATGAAAGCACGGCTGGCTTAATTTTAATGAACGAAGCCTTATTCGGTAGTATATTATCGGTTATCTTTGGTTTTGAACCATTGAGTTGGCATTTACTATTTGGTGGTATAATGATTATGTTCGCTATTTTATTAACACAATTACAATCCATGAAAACAACTAACTAGAAAGGTTCGGTAATAATATGATTCGCGAATTAACTCTAAATGAAATCCAAACAACTTATCAACAACATTTAATCAATGATTTTCCCCAAGATGAAGTCAAACCACTAGCTATTATTGAAAAACTTTATCAAGAAAAGCAATATCGCTGTTTTGGGCTATTTAATTCACAAAATCAATTGTTAGCCTATGCTTATTTAGCCACATTTCAACAATCTAACTTAAAAAGTTATTTATTAGATTACTATGCAGTCGTTAGTACTTATCGTAATCAAGGGCATGGCAGTCAATTACTGCAAGCTCTTTTAAAGCAACTAGGCGATTATTGCCTACTAGTTGAAATCGAAGACCTTCAAAAAGCTTCAACAGCAAAAGAGAAACAAATCCGTCAACGTCGACTAAATTTCTACCAACAAAATGGCTTAAAATTAACCAAGGTTTCTGCTTATTTATATGGTGTGGATTATCAAATTATGTACTATGCGCAACAAAATTATAATGATGCTTTTATTTTACAAGAATTAACCAAAGTTTATGCACAATTATTTGCCCATGTTGTACCCAAACCTTATCAAGTAACAATCAATCAATAAACCGTATCAAACGAGTTGCTATTTAGCAAATAAACAACTATCCTCAAAAAGTGTTAAAATCTAAGCACTTTTTGGGTCTAGTTAGGCTTAGTTATTCATAGCAAAGCGCTCGTTTGATCGCCTCTCAAGGAGTTAGCAATATGAAAGAAAATATGCTTTATGATACCAACCGTTACCAATTGCGCAGTTTTGTACTGCAACGAATGCAAAAAATTATCCAACAACAAAAAAAGGCCCAACCTAACCAAACGGTCTTTTTTGGCGATTCCATTGTTCAATATTTTGATTTAGCTAAATTTCTACCTAGTCTAGGTACTTGTTATAATTGTGGGATTGCTGGAATTACTTCAGATATGTTATTACACTTTGTTGATGAAGCTGTGATTAAATATCAACCGCGCCAAGTTTTCTTGATGATCGGTACCAATGATTTAGGAGATACGATCATGGCTAGTCCACGTCAAATCGCTCTACAAGTCAAAGAATTAATCGAAATTATTTTAGGGAATTTACCCGAAGCAAAGATCTATTTATTAAGTTGCCTACCTTGTTTAGAAGCCTTACATGGCTATCAAGCCCAACAAAAAGGTTTAAGAAGTAATGACAATTTACAGATGATTTTTGATGAAGAACAAAAACTCATTCATCATCCTCAAGTACAATTTATTCAATTATTTACTGACCAAAATCAACAAGTATATCTCAGTACGGCAGATTATACTGATGGTCTACATTTAACCGAAAGTGGTTATCAAAAAATAAGCGCACGATTACTCGCCCAACTCACCAATGATTAAAATGAAAGCACCTAGGTAACTTTCCTACTGACTCAAAGTACTGCTACCAACAGTTTGCAGTGAATAGTTCAGATTATGGTTACTTAGGTGCTTAATGTAATTGGTTACTTATTCAAGCGTATCAGTTAATTCAGTGTATTTTTTATTTGAACCATAGCTTTTTTCTACTGGATATTTAAGCGCATTTTTCTTAATTTTTTCTTCAATAATCGCTTGTACATCAAATTGTAAATTATCAGCTAAGGTTAAAGAATAAATCAAAACATCCGCTAATTCTTCGGCTAGACGTTCGCGTTTATTTGCCACTACCTCTTTAGCATCTTCCCATTGAAAAAGTTCTAATAACTCATTGGCTTCCAAAGAAATCGAGATAGCTAAATCTTTTTCATTATGATATTGACGCCAATTACGCTCTTCTCTAAATTGATTAATTTGCTCAATAATTGCTTCTAATGACATATTCTCACCCATCTTTTAAATTATTTGCTTATAGTATAGCACATTAAATACCTATTGGTTTTCAAACTAGCATTCTCTATAATAACTATGAAGTACTTTGAAAGGAGTGCACTCATGAAAGCTTTACTTTTAAAATCACTATGTATCCTACCGGCTGTTTTCATTTGTGGCTTGGGTGTGAGTTTATTTGTACGAGCCAATTTAGGCTGTGATCCGGTAACCATGTTTGAACTGGCACTAACAAATATTTTTTCTATTACTTTAGGACAAGCTGCTTTATGGTTTGAAGGATTAGTCTTTCTCTGTTTTCTTTTTTTAAATCGTAAATTAATTCATATGGGGACATTTTTATTTGCTTTTGGCATTGGGCCGGCGATTGATTGGAGTGAAAAAATGTTACAACTGACCTTAGGCAATCCTCAAGGGCTGTTTTGGCAACTCTTCTATCTTGTCAGCGGAACTATTGCGATTTGTTGGTCACTGGCTTTTTACATTCCCTTAAATTTTGGTTATCAAACTTCTGATATTCTAACCTTATCACTGATGGAATGGACGAAGTTGCGCTATGGTTATGCTTTAATCCTCATTTATGCCGTACTTTTTGGTCTATCCTTACCCTTTCATGTACCATTTGGTCTAGGCACAATGATTGCTGTAGTTACTTATGGACCAATTATTGATTATATGATGCAACTGATTCCTTTTAATGCCAAAACTTGCTATTTATATTTAGAGAAAAAAACAACCGCTAAACATCACGAATAAATGCTTAGCGGTTGATTCATATTCTTTTCATTATGGAGCAGGTACAAAGGTAGCTTGCCCTTCTCCGTATAGATAAGACTCACGGATGGTCCCATTAGCAAGTTGTACATCATAAGCCATATAGGGATTCCCATCGACACTACCAATTACATGCCAATAATATTGATTACCTTGATCTACTAATACTTTGGCAGGATCACTGACTGCAAAAGTAACATTGGTTGGTGATAAGCCGCTACGATCATAATAAGCCGTTACGATAGCAACTGCCTCATCTGACGTATAATAATTACTAGGCGTATTTGGTGTTGTTGGAATATTACTTTGACTCGAACTAGGAATACTTTCTTCAACTACTGAACTTGAACTACTTGTTTCACTCGTTGTTTGCCACGGATTGGTAGCTTTTTCTGGTGAAGTACTAGAAGTATCACGAACAGCACTACTTTTAGTTGACGGAGTAGTCGTCGTTTTTTTCGCTGTTTTCTTCACTGATTGACTAGTAGTTGTGGTATTTGGAGAAACGGTAACGGTAGTCGTCTCATGCTTAACCCATAACATGCCAACAATAGGTACTAAAATAATCAACAAAACTAAAACTGTAACAATAGTAATAAATCGTTTATTTTGTTTAAACATCTCAACACCACCATCTTGCTTTTTCTATTATTATAGCAAGATTTTTCACTTTAGCCAAAAAACAGATTAATTTAAATAAAATCTAAATACCTATAAAAGCGGCAAAAACAGGTACCACTAAAACAGTCACTAAACCAACAATAACTACCGCAATACTAGCCATCGCTGTTTCGGTTTCACCTAATTCCATACTTACGGCCACCCCAAGTGCATGACCTGCTGAGCCTAAAGCCAAACCACGTGAAATCTCTTCATTGATTCTAAAATATCGAACCGCCATTTTCCCTAAAGCATAGGTCAATACCCCATTAAAAATGACAGTAAAGGCAGTAATCGAAGCCACACCACCAATAGATTGTGAAAGTGGAACGGCAATCGCTGTGGTGGCTGCTTGTGGTACTAACGAAGCAATAATCGCTGGATGCATATGAATCAATTTACCCACCATTACCACACTAAACAAAGAACCAATTGAGCCGATGGTTAAGGCTAAGAAAATTTCAAGCCAGTATTTTTTCAATACCTCGCGTTTTTTATAAAGCGGAATCGCAAAAGCCACGGTCGCCGGTTCTAAAAAGAAGCTGATATATTGACCTCCTTCATTGTATTCCTTATAAGAAATACCCGTAACCTTTAATACGATTACCCCTAGCACCATCGCCACAAATAACGGAGTAAATAAGAAGAAACCTTTACTTTTCTTAAATAAAAAGACACCTATTTCAAAGACAATTAATGAAATGATAATACCGACATATGCGTTCATAATCTTACCTCTCCTTTATTGTTAATTGGACGTTTAGCAGATAACCATTGAGGCAAATGAAGCTTGTGGGCACTGCGCAATTTTAACAACAGTATTCCTGACCAGCCAGTAATGACCAATAAAGCTAAGGTTGCCACACAAATCACTAAAACAATTTGCACACCATAATTTTTCATCAAATCTAATGAATCAACTAATGAAATACCTGAAGGGACAAACAAGAAGGTAATCACTTTCGATAAGCTATTACTCAAACTTTCGACCTGCTCTAGCTTAACAATTCCTGCACATAACGCGACAAATAATAAAATCATCCCCACAACTGATGACGGAATAGGAATCGGTAAAACCCCGACAATCAGCTTAGAAATAAAGATAATTATTGCAAAGATAATCGCTTGTTGGCAAAATGAATATTCTTTCTTGTTCATATTGAACACTCCCTTGATCGTTTTCTTGTCTTTATTATAGGCACAAAAATAAAATAAAAAGCGTTTTCAACATTAAATAGCCTAAGTTAGACACGAAATGCAAAAAACTGCACCTCAAATGCCCTAAGCATCTAATATGCAGCTTTTCTTGCCTTAAATACCAAATTTTTCTTTAAAATCCTTCACAAAAGAGCGGCTAACCGGTACACGTTGCCCATTCGTTAAGATGACTTGTAAGGTATGATTGAACCACGGCTGAATCTCTTGAACCTTTTTACGATTAAGCAAATAGCTCCGGTGAGTTTTGATAAAAAGCTCCTTGGGTAATTTTTGTTCAAGCTGATTTAAGCGACCAATCATCTCATACACTTGATTTTCCGTACAAATACTTAAGGTCTTCTCCTCGACCCAAACACAATAGATATCCTTAGGCGAAACCATATAAATGCGATCATCCCCTTGAATCGCTATCGCCTCATACTGCTCCTCACCTTGCTTTAGAATAGTCG
The DNA here is from genome assembly GCA_020742395.1 of Enterococcus columbae. Lineage (GTDB taxonomy): Bacteria > Bacillota > Bacilli > Lactobacillales > Enterococcaceae > Enterococcus_E > Enterococcus_E columbae_A. The sequence goes on along the minus strand of DYWZ01000010.1, from coordinate 8,455 downwards.
GCTGCTCTATAGGTGGCTTGCTTGGAACTCCTTGTTTAATTGCTTTTTCAATCACTTGGCTAATCTGTTCTTGATCAAAAGGTTTTAAAATATAATCCTTTGCATTGACTTGAAAGGCCTTTAGTGCATATTGATCATAAGCTGTCGCAAAAACTAGGTAGGGCGCCTTTTTTAAATGCACCAATTTTTCTGCTAAGTCAAAACCACTTTCGCCAGTTAAATGAATATCTAAAAATAGAATATCCGGTTTTTGATCTAGCATTTTAGCAATCGCCTGCTCGACTGACTCTGCCTGTTCAACACTAGTAATAGCTGGATGCTGCTTGACTAGATAAGCTAATTCCTCTCTAGCTAACGGTTCATCATCGACAATTAATACATGCATGACTCATTCACTCCTTTATCGCTAATGGTAAAGTCAAAGCGACATGACTCCCACCTTCTACATTATTTTCAATAAAAAATTGACCGGCCTCGCCATAAAGCGTATGAATCCTTCGCGCTAAATTATCTAAAGCCGTGCCCGTTCCTTTTTCCGAATCAACCACCTGTTTGCCTAACAGCTGCAAACGTTCCTCAGGGATTCCCTCCCCATTATCATAGACATCAATCATTAGTTGCTCTTCTTCTAAATGAACTTGCACATAAACCTGATTATCCTCTTTACGATTTTTAAACCCGTGCTTAATCGTATTTTCAACCAACACTTGAATCGCATAAGGAGGCAAGCTATACGCTAAAGCTTCTGGCTCGACATCAAAAACCACATGATAGCGATTGGGAAATCTGGCTTGCTCTAAGGACAAATAAGCCTTTACTTGATCTAATTCCTGCTTTACCCCTATCGTCGTAGCAATTGCCCCTTGCAAGTTTCCACGAAAATACTTACTTAGCTGGAGCAATAATTCTCGTGCTTTATTCGCATCCTTACGCATCAAGGCCGAAATCGTATTGATCGCATTGAAGAAGAAATGCGGATTAACCTGAGCTTGTAGTGATTTAATCTCCGCTTCTTTTAACAGCTTAGATTGCACTTCCGCTTCGCCTAGCTCGATTTGCGTAGAAAAAATCAACGCCAAGCCTTCTGCTAATTGCTCTTCAACATGCGTTAAATCATCAGGGTTATCAAAATACATCTTCAACGTACCAACGATTTGTTTTTTAGAAAACAAAGGAATCACAATCGCTGCTTGCAAAGGACAATCCGGATGCGAACAACCAACCTCTGCTTTACTACGCGCAATGGTTAACTGACCTGTTTTTAATACATGTTTAGACAACTCGGTAATGACCTCAATTTCTGGAATATGATGATCACACCCCATTCCCACATGCGCTAAAATTTGATGCGTATCTGTAATACTAATCGCACTCACCTTAGTATAACGCTGAATAATACTGGCCACTTTTCGACAGGATTCTTGATGCAGCCCTTCACGAAAATAGGGCAGCGTTTGCGCAGCTAATTCTAAAACATCATGAGTCTGTACCGCCTTAGCCTGCTCTTCTTGCTGCAAAGTAATCGATAGCATGGACATAAAGGTAAAAGTCCCAACACTGTTTAATAAAATCATCGGTAAACCGATAAAACGAATCAGCGTAAAACCACTTGCGAATGAATCGCTAAATACTAGAATAAATAGCATTTGAATCATTTCCATCACAGCCGCGATAATCGTCGCATCAACAGTCGAAACAAACGCATGCTGCCTTTTTAGCTTGCTGCCTAAATAACCGGTCAATGCGCCAATTAAAATAGAAGAAGGCACGTAAAAAAAGGCTGCAATATTGCCTTGTAGCAAGCGATGAAAGCCAGCCACTAAACCAACAATTGCCCCCACAATCGGTCCACCTACTAGGCCAGCTACCGTAATAACCAATGTCCGCGTATTGGCAATCGCCGCATGATTACTAATCGAGGTCAAAAAATTGGCAGGCAAAATCGTATTTTTAGTAATCTCAATACCAGTAAAATTAGAAATAATTGCAAAAAAGCCAAAAATGAAAACCAAAGACAATCTAGCCTTAAAAGACTGACGATCGAGCAATAATTGTTTAAAATAGGGGATATTTACTAGCATAAAAGCCATTAAAATCATCAAGCCAACGCGCTCCATCATCAAAATAGATAGTTCAAACATGTAATCCCCGCCTTTATCTTAATGCTTTCATCATAGTTTTTTTTCACGCATTTGTCTATGTTTGTTCTCTTTTTATAAACAATTCATTTGTGAAAAACAAAACAAAACCACTCCCTAAATGATCCTGCGCAAGCATTAGATAAAAGAACAACTCCTGCTTTAATTAGGATAAAAACTGAAAAATAAACGCCCTTTTGAAAGGATGTAATTTACAATAATTTACGAAATAAATAACTATTTATCACAAGCATATTCTTTGAGCATCCATTTTTCACTGTGCTATACTCATTTTTGAAAAAACAAAAAGGAGTGTCTCTCTTAATGCAATCACAAAGACGAAATTTTCATTTAGCTTTTGCAGCCATTCTTTTGGCCTTATTAATCATTTGTGCCCAAATTACCATTCCTTTACCAATGATTCCACTAACCTTACAACCACTAGGCGTGGGAATGATTGGTAGCCTACTCAGTCCACTTTGGGCAGGTGTAACGATTCTAGCTTATCTATTTTTAGGCTCAGTCGGTTTACCGGTATTCGCTGGTTTCTATGGAGGCGCGAGCGCCTTTTTAACCCCTAGTGGCGGCTATCTACCAGCTTTCTTAGTTTATGCCGTATTAACTGCACTCTTTCTTAAAAACCGCGAAAAAAATTGGCGAAATGTTTTCATTGCCAATACAGTAGCAAGTCTTATCTACCTTGTTTTAGGTTCCCTATGGCTATGCCTACCATTTATTGCTGGCATGCCTGTCAAAGCTGCGCTAATGGCCGGAACGGTTCCTTTTGTCTTGCCTGTTTTAGGTGAAATTGTTATTTATACAACCATTGTTGTCGCTTTAGACAAAGTCATGAAAAAACGCATGCGTTAAAAAAGACCTCTTTATCTACCTGCATGATTTGCAGAATGGATAAAGAGGTTTTTCTTTTGGCTATAAAATTTCATGCATCGGCTCAATAGCTAGAATGCGTTTTCTGGCATCAGCTAAATATTTAGCCAAATCATCTGACGACTGGTACGGAACTTGACCGTAAAAAATATGATCTAACACCTTCGTTCCACTACTATTAAACATCCAACCAGACGTTACTGCCTTCATCGCTGAAGTAATCGGCGTATCCTCACCGTCTAGGGCTTGGGGCTGCCCTGTTGGCGTAAAGAAAATCGCTTGTCTTTGACTAAATAAGCGCTTCAGTTCATCAGAAGTAAAGCTATAGGCAAACCCATGCTGAAAAACCCGATCCACATAGCCTTTCATCATCGCTGGCATCCTATTCCACCAGCTTGGAAAAACATAGAATAACAAATCACTAGCAGTAATATAATCCATTTCAACTTGCACGTCAGCAGGAAAACTGTCTGCACTGCGCACAAATTCGCCATTTTCAATATGAATGGTATCTTCAGCTTTTAAAATCGGATCAAAATTAAGCTGATATAAATCACCAATCACAACTTTATAGCCTTTTTGTTGTAAGGCATGGTCAATTTCGGCAACTAAAGCATGAGTAAAGCTCTCTTTACGTGGATGAGCAAAAACTATTAACGCTTGCATAAAAAAACTCTTTCTAAAATAAATTTTTACTGATTAGATAAATAAAATTATTACTTTGGTACAAAGCTTTCTCTTACGACTAAATTTGTCGGATAAGTCACTATAATCGGCTCTGTACGAATACCATCTATCCGTTCTAAAGCTAATCGCACTGCAGTTTTGCCAATTGCAGTTGCCGGTAATTGGACAGTCGTTAAGCCTGGTGATAGCTGATGAACTGCACTGATATTATCAAAGCTAGCTATCATCAAATCTTGACCGATAGCTAATTTTTTATTCAGTGCCTGATAGACTCCTAGTGCCAAAGGATCGCTAGCAACTAAAAGCGCAGTGGGTCGTTCTTTGGCTTTTAATAACTCGTTTGCCAAACGTTCTCCTTCCGCAATACTCCATCCACCTAGATAGGCTTGGCTAGGCAAATGATGATCACGCATAAAATGCTGATAAGTTAAAAAACGTTTTTCAGTCGGCGAGCTCTGCTTGGTGCCTTGCTCATCTACATCTACCTTATACCCTCCAATATAGGCAATTCTTTGGTGACCACTTTCTACAAATAATTCCAATATCGTTTGCGTCATACGCATCAAATCAGCATATACCATATCTACAGGCAATTGTAGGTCTGGATAATCTACCACTACGATATTGTCATTTTGCAGCATTAACTGTGCAATCGCTTCTTTTTTAACGGTTCCAATCACAATCATTGCCCCTAATTGATCTAAATCACGCCACTGTTTCGGATTATCTGATAGGTTATAAATACGATTCATCCCTAAATGTAGCCGTCTTGCTTCTTCTTCCATTCCAAGACGTAGCTGATGATAATACACATCTTCTTTTTCAGCTGCTTGACTAATCGTTGAGATGACACCAATTGATGGTTTGCGTTTATGAATGTACCTTCGTTGTTGAATATCATAATTCAAAGCTTTAGCAGCTGCCAAAATTCTCTGGCGAGTCTGCTGCGTTACACTAATTGTTGGATCAGCATTTAATACGCGCGAGACAGTCGCTGGTGAAACTTGTGCTTTGCGGGCCACATCTCTAATTCCAACCATTTTTTTCACCCCTAAAAAAAGACTTGACAATATTGTTTAGTAAACAGTATACAGGAATTATCCAAAAAGTAAATCGGTTTCAAATGATTTTAAGCTATTTTTATACCAGAAAGAAGGAATTTTTTATGAAAGCATCTCTTACTTGGTTAGATGATCCACGTGTTTTTCGCATCAATCAAATCCCTGCGCATAGCGATCATCGTTGGTATGCTCATAAGCCTACCCAAAATCAAGAAAACTCTTTAGAACAATCATTAAACGGAACTTGGCGCTTTTTTTATGCCCCTTCGCCTGCTGCTTGTCCAGCCAACTTTTATGCAGTGGATTATGATGATTCCTACTTCAGCGAAATAAACGTACCTGAACACATCGAATTAGCGAATTATAGCCAAATTCATTATATAAACACCATGTATCCTTGGGAAGGTCATTTCTATCGCCGACCTCCTTTTACAGCTAGCGCCACACAAGCAGACAATCAACTATTTTCTAATGCTAGTGATAATCCGGTGGGTTGTTATAAAACACGCTTCACCTTAAATAATGACTTACAAAATAAAAGTGTGCGTATTCACTTTGCCGGAGTAGAACAAGCCATGTATCTATGGTTAAACGGCCAATTTGTAGGGTATGCCGAAGATTCATTTACCCCTTCTGAATTTGATTTAACGCCCTTTTTACAACCAGGTGAAAATGTCTTAGCAGTGGCTGTTTATAAACGCAGTACGGCTGCCTTTTTAGAAGACCAAGATTTCTTCCGCTTTTTTGGCATTTTTCGCGAGGTTAAACTTATCGCACATAATGACAACCATTTAGAAGACTTATGGTTACAGCCAACTTTAGATAACAACTATCAAAGCGGGCAATTAGCCGTACGCTTAAAATTTCAACAGGTTACCAATAACAGTCAGCTCCGCTTAAAGCTGTTTGATTGCCAAGGCCAAAAAATCTATCAACAAGATTTCCCTTTAGCCGAAGATTTACAACTTAGCTTCGATCAAACAAAAATTGCTAGCTTCCAACAGGTAGCCAAATGGGATCATTATCAACCTAATTTATATACTATCGAACTAGAAACCTACTCTAGTGAGCAACAAATATGTGAATACATCACTTATGCTTTTGGCTTTAGAACCATTGAAATAAAAGACAAGGTGATGCTACTAAACGGCAAACGATTGAAAATCTTAGGGGTTAACCGCCATGAATGGCATCCCAAGCGTGGCAGAGCCATCACCCTTGAGGATATGAAAAACGACTTAGCCATCATCAAAAAAGCTAATATCAATGGTGTGCGCACTTCTCATTATCCTAATCAAATTCCGTGGTATTTTCTTTGTGACCAAGCCGGGATTCATTTAATGGCTGAAACGAATCTAGAAAGTCACGGCTCTTGGCAAAAAATGGGGGCAATCGAACCGTCTTATAATGTACCTGGTGCAATGGATGAATGGCTGGCCTGTGTGTTAGATCGTGCCAAAACCAATTTTGAGACCTTTAAAAATCATCCAAGCATTCTTTTTTGGTCACTTGGTAATGAATCTTATGCAGATGAAAATATTAAACAAATGAACGACTATTTCAAACAGCAGGATTCACTGCGGCTAGTGCATTATGAAGGAAATGCAGTCAATCCATATTTTGAAGCAAGTATTTCTGATGTCAAAAGTCGGATGTATGCTACCCCTCAAGAAATTGTCGACTATCTTGAACACACACCAGAAAAACCTTTTATCTTGTGTGAATATATGCATGATATGGGCAACTCTTTAGGAGGCATGCAAGATTACATGGAGTTATTTGATCGTTATCAACAATTTCAAGGTGGCTATATTTGGGACTTTAAAGATCAAGCACTTAGCGTATATGATTCCTTAACCAATCAAGAAGTGCTACGTTATGGAGGAGACTTTGATGATCGACCAAGTGATTATGAATTTTCCGGCAATGGCATCGTTTTTGCCGATGGACTAGAAAAACCCGCTTTACAGGAGGTACGTTATTATTATGACAAATACAAATAATGAAAAAATTCAAATTATCTACGGAGATTGCACGCTAGGGTTAAAAGTCAAAAATTGTCACTACATTTTTTCCTATACTAAAGGTGGATTGGAATCACTAAAAAAAGATGGCAAAGAATGGTTATATCGGGAAATTACGCCTATTTTTTGGCGAGCTACGACCGATAATGATCGCGGCAGTTGTTTTCATTTCAAATCTTGCATGTGGCTAGGGGCAACCTTAAAACAAACCGTTGAAAACATTCAAGTAAAAGTCAATCACCAACCTATTGACTTACCGATTGCACCTAATAATAATCAATATACGCAAGAAGAATTTGCTGATAATGTAGAGATTTGTTTCACACTTTTAGTCAATTCAACACCTCAAACCAAAGTTACGATGACTTATCTAGTCAACCAAGCAGCCGAAATGAAAGTCACCTTACACTACTTTGGTAAAGTTGGCTTACCTGAACTACCCGCATTAGGTGTACGCTTTATTATGCCGACACCGGCAATTAGCTATGAATATGAAGGCTTATCTGGAGAAACTTATCCTGATCGCATGAATGGTGCCCAAGAAGGCGTGTATACAATCACCGGATTACCTATCACACCTTATCTCGTGCCACAAGATTGTATGATGCACATGCAAACCAAATGGTTAACCATCACTCGCAATCAAACGTTAAATAATGTCAATCAAAAGCCTGGTAATTTTTCATTGTCTATCCAAAAAGCTAGTCATGATTTTGCTTTTACTGCTTTACCATTTAAAGCCGAAGAATTAGAACAAGCCACCCATTGGGAAGAATTACCGCCAAAAAGACGAACCGTACTAACGATTTATCATAAAGTGCGTGGCGTCGGCGGAATTAATAGCTGGGGTGAAGATGTCACTAAGCCTTACCACCTAAGCGCCCAAGAAGATCACGAAATTTGTTTTATTGTTAAATAATTGGATAGATAACTAATAGACAGTAAAAGACCCCTTTATCTACCTGCATGATTTGCAGAATGGATAAAGAGGGTTTTCTTTATTCATTAATTGTTGAAACTATAGTGATATCACTATGATCATTTACAAAACAATAGATTGGCATCCCGATTCCATCCTCAGCAAACCTTTCAAATAATGTTTTCAAAAAAATTCTAGCCATTCTTCTGATGGTTCAACAGCGCTGTCTACCTGTGGAGTTAGCCAAGCTTTAGAAACTGGTTTTCCGGTAGCCAGATCAATTGCAATTCCTATTATCATATCATAGAAATCAAAGGAAGCGCCAAAAGCACGCACACTACCACTAAACGATTCTATCTCAATTTCTGGTGGTATTTCTATAAAAGTAATCATCATATGTCCGAGAATCTTGCCATTTACTCTAGCTGAGCGTGCGATTAAAGGATTAGCGATGTGCCGTAAGAATTGGCTTTTCTCTCAAAGCTTTGAAGGAGCCAAGTCTAGTGCAATCATCCTATCACTTTTAGAAACTGCCAAACGAAATGGCTTAGACTCGGAGAAATATCTTACCTATCTTTTGGAGAAATTACCTAATGAGGAGTCTTTCGCAAAAAAAGCAGTACTAGAAGCTTATTTGCCATGGTCAGAAACTATACAAGCAAATTGTAAATAAAAAAAGAATCTCCAGAGTCAAGTGACTTTGGAGATTTTCAATATACCTCGTTATTGGGCGCTTAC
>DYWZ01000009.1 GCA_020742395.1 Enterococcus columbae | reverse complement strand
TCAGGATAGATATCAAGATACTAATTTTGTTTTATATCAAAAATACACTTACGAAGATGTGTGTCGCTTATTAAACTGGCAAGAAAATTCAGTCGCGCAAAATATTGGTGGTTATAAATTTGATAAAGATACGAACACTTTCCCGGTATTTATCAACTATCACAAATCCGAGGATATTGATGCGACGATAAACTATGAAGATCGTTTTATTAATGAAAACCAACTGATTGCAATCTCAAAATCAGGTCGAAATCTAAGTTCAAATGATGTACAGAATTTTATCAATGCAGAAGAAAGAGGAATTAAAGTAGATTTATTTGTTCGTAAAAATAAGGATGATAAGACTTCAAAGGAATTTTATTATCTTGGCCGAATGAAGCCCACTGGTTTTGCGGAAGAGTTTCAAATGAAAGATACGAACAAAACCGCAGTTGAGATTGGTTGGCAACTTGAAACTCAAGTGCGAGAAGATATTTATGATTATATTGTCGAAAGGTAGAGTGAAATGAAAGAAATTGAAGTTGTAGCAGCAATTATACATGAAAATGGAAAGATTTTTGCGACTCAACGTGGTTATGGTGAGTTTGCAGGTGGTTGGGAATTTCCAGGAGGTAAGCTTGAAAAAGGAGAATCTCCTGAGCATGCGCTTGTTCGTGAAATTCAAGAAGAGTTAAATACAACCATTGAAGTAGGTGAGCTTATCGAAACCGTAGAATATGATTATCCGACTTTTCATTTAAAAATGTATTGCTACTTATGCCAGCGTGTTTCAGGACAGCTAGATTTATTAGAGCATAGTGCTGCCAAATGGTTAACTAAAGAAACGCTTGATTCGGTGGAGTGGTTACCGGCAGATATTGCAGTGGTAGAAAAATTAAAAGAATTATTGTAGAACAAATATTATTGAGAGTAGCGTGACCGATGCGTAAAGAAAATACAATTCACCAGCAATTTACCAATTTTATGCAGCAGATGGCAATTCAAAGTGTATACGCTCCAATCTTTTATCAAGCAAGGTATGCTTTGCGTTTCGAGATGGGCGTGGGGAGACCGATAGATGAAAAAGATCAATTCATATTCTCTTATTTTCAAAATGCGAGGCAACGTGCGCGAGAATTATTTCAAGCACTAGGACCATTTGATATTTTGCGAATAGATTTAAGAGTTGGAACGATAAACGATAAGCTGTTTACACAGTATGTTGAGAGTATCGGACTTTCATCAGAAACGGAAACACAACTTATTACCTATAAAGATGATGGTTACAAATATCTGATTAAAGCCTATTATTGGTATTTACCTGACTTTAATTTAGATGTGGAAAAATTATTTGAAGATATTCTCTATACTGATTTTAGAAAGCCACATTTTTTAGCGGGTAATGTATATTTTCTTAATAGCCAAGCTAAGCTGCTTTATCATTTATATGATGATCGTGGGCTAGACTTAGTTGCTACCAATAAAGCAACGCTAAAGCCGATTTATCAACAATATCATCAATGGCTATTAGATTATGATAGAAAAGCGATGCAAGAAATATTTGAAAAATGATTGGGCTGAAAATGCTCAATCGTTTTTTATTAGGGATATGAAGTAAGTCGATGAACAGAGCTCAAATATAATCTAGCGTGGGGACGGTTAGCGATTAAGCGAGCGATTACCAAGCCTTGCTTATCTGCAGTAGGAGTTAGTTATAGAACAGAGACTAAAACAGGTGGAATATTGTGATGAATAGAGGGGGTTTATATGAAAATTTCAGAGTTTTGGCGTGAATTTAAAAAAAGCAAGTCTGTTAGCACGGATGATTATTTAGCCTATTCTTTTGCAGTGGATGTAGATGAGCTAGCGCAGCTTGTTTTGAAAGGAAAAAAACAAGCGACGACTTCGTTACATCTATTTTATGAAATAGATAATGAAGCGTTACCACAAGTTGGTGCATATAATATCATTTTAGATAGCCAAGAACAGCCGATTTGCATTACTCAGACTAAAAAGGTATATTTATGCCGTTTTGATGAAGTAACAGCAGCATATGCGAAAAAAGAAGGGGAAGGGGATTTATCCTTAGCGTATTGGCGAAAAGCGCATTTAGACTTCTTTCAATCAGAATGTGCGGAAATAGGTATCGAATTTTCTCCAGAGATGCTAGTCGGATGTGAAGAATTTGAATGTGTTTTTCTTATATAATATTTATTTTTCTAAGGGTCAGATTGATTATTAAATGTTATGTAAACGGGATGAAAATCATTGTTTTGAAGGGAGTGTGTTATAATTTTTTTAGAAAAGCTAAGGAGGTTTTAACGTGGGTGCAAAACATGCAGCGTCAACTATGGAAGGGCGAGCTAAAACCAAAAATGGGGTAAGCCGTTTGGTTTTTGTTGTATTATCTATTTTGTTAGAGGTTACACTAATTGTACTATTATTTACTACTTTGAGTGATTATGCGGAGTGGCTCAATATTTTGTTACGCATTTTTGGTGCTATTTTAGTGCTGTATATCTATAGTGAAGATAAGACTGCTACGATGAAGATGCCGTGGATTATTCTCATCTTATTATTTCCTATTGTGGGGGTAACCATTTATCTTTTAGTGGGCTTAAATCATGGCACGCGTAAGATGCGTGAGCGCTATCGAGCAATTGATGAGCTGTTGTTTCCTTTACTACCCGATTCTCAAGTCTTGATTGATGAGCTTAAGCAAACCAATCCTAAAGCAGCAGGCATTGCCGATTATTTACAGCATTATGCGAAGTATCCGATTTATCAAAATACCAAGGTGACCTATTTTGATGAAGCAGTGAAGGGTTTAAATGCGCAATTAAAGGCACTAAAATCAGCCAAGCATTTCATTTTTATGGAATACCACGCTATTGAGGATAAGGAATCTTGGCAAAAAATTGAGACAATCTTAGTTGAAAAGGTACAACAGGGCGTTGAGGTACGGGTTTTTTATGATGATATGGGCTCCATTGGTTTTATTAATACTGATTTTGTCAAGAAAATGGCAGGCTTAGGCATTGCTTGTCGGGTGTTTAATCCGTTTATGCCGGGATTAAATGTCTTTTTAAATAATCGTGATCATCGAAAAATTACCGTAATTGATGGTGAGATTGGTTTTACTGGTGGCTATAATTTAGCAAATGAATATTTTAATGTGACGCATCCTTATGGCAAATGGAAGGATACCGGTATACAGTTGGTTGGGCCTGCTGTTCGTTCGTTAACCATTGCCTTTTTAGAAATGTGGAATGCGGTGAAGGAAACAGATGAGAAGGATGAGCATTTCTTACGATTTTTACCAGCTGAACTGCCCCAAGAGGCGACTGGTTATGTTCAACCTTATGCGTTTATTCCTATTTCCGCTGAACGTGTAGGCGAAGAGGTCTACATCAGTATGGCAAATAAAGCGGAAAAATATTGTTACTTTATGACTCCGTATTTAATCTTAACAGATGAGATGGTTCATGCGATTGCACTAGCAGCTAAACGGGGAGTGGATGTGCGGATTGTCACGCCTGGAATACCGGATAAGAAAATGGTCTATGGGGTTACGCGTTCCTTTTATCCTGATTTAGTCAAGGCGGGTGTGCGGATTTTTGAATGGACACCTGGCTTTTGTCATGCCAAGATGAGCGTGGTCGATGATATCATGGCGACTTGCGGGACCATTAATTTGGATTATCGAAGTCTGTATCATCATTTTGAAAATGGCTGTTTCATGGTTGATAATCAAGTAGTTCTTGATATTAAGGCTGATTTTGATGCTATTTTTCCAACGTGTCGTGAAGTTACCGAAAATTATCGACAAGGCCGTAAAGCGCATCTGTCAATAAAAGAACTATTTTTAAGATTATTTGCTGAATTGTTATAATTTTTCAGAACATCTTGCACAATTGCGCTTGCAAGATGTTCTTTTTTTGCTATAATGAGAAAAATATTGGCTCTTTGTCAACTAGTGTTGTTGGCAATTAAGTCGATAGGAGAGGAAGTTATTTTTTCGATGACTTTCTCTCCTGTTTTTATTTTCTTTTTCAATTGACGCTTTTTT
>DYWZ01000008.1 GCA_020742395.1 Enterococcus columbae | reverse complement strand
GAAAGAGTAGTTTGATGATATTCGATCGACATGCAAATTTAAAATATCGTTATGGTAATAGAAAATTTTGGTGTCGAGGTTATTACGTAGATACCGTAGGGAGAAATAAGGCGAAGATAGAAGAATATATTTGTAATCAATTACAAGATGATTATGTAGCAGATCAACTAACATTGTTTGAAGAATATAATCCATTTACAGGTAAAAAAAAGCAAAAGAACGTATAAATCCTTTTAGGATTTGCGAGTAAATGTGGTGCGCGAGGGAAACCGATTCAGTGAGCCTTTTAGGCTTAGGCCGGTAAAAGAGGCTTTCAGTCGAAGAACAAACCTCCAGTTCACACTGGAGGTTTTGATTATTTACTAGTAAATGATTGAATCGTCCATTTATTTTTTGTATGATTGTAAATTAAGAGGTGATAAAATGTTCCAATCCTATTTAAATATTTTTGTTATCTTCATTTTAATGTTCTTAGGTTATTTTCTTTCATTTAAACAATGGTTTAGTAATCATACTGCTGATACCTTTTCCAAAATTGTGTTAAATCTAGGCTTACCTTGCAGTATGTTCATCAATATTACTTCTAAATTTACCAAAGAAGCCTTTTTATCCTTATTTTCTGGTATGATTATTCCATTGCTTTCTATGAGTTGCACTTTTGCTATTTCGCTTTTAATCAGCAAAACGCAACTAGTTCGAGCAACTAGACAAGGGATTTTTGTTACAATGTTTACCTGTTCAAATACTATTTTTATTGGTCTACCTATTAATTTAGCCATTTTTGGTGAAAAAGCTGTCCCTTATGTATTATTATATTATATCGTAAATACTAGTTTATTCTGGACATTCGGTGTTTTTCAAATTGCTAAAGACAGTCCATACTATCAACAAGCAACCCTTAATTTTCACCCACTGATTTTTTTTAAAAAACTTTTTTCTCCAGCATTATTAGGCTTTATAATTGGCTTGGTTTGGATTTTTCTACAATGGCCTACTTTTCCAAGTCTAGTTACTTTAGGAAATCATTTAGGTAACCTGACCACACCATTATCGATGTTTGCTATAGGTATTATGTTATATTATCAAGGAATTCAAAATTTAAAAATCAATCGAGAAATGCTCTTAGTATTATTGGGCCGATTTATTCTCTCTCCTTTTATTGTTTGGCTTTGCGCCCAATGGATTCAGGTGCCAAAATTGATGCTTTTGGTTTTTATTGTCCAATCTGCCATGCCTGTGCAAAATTCTGTTCCTATTCTAGCAAGAAATTACCAAGCAGATGAGCAATTTGCCGCCAGTACAATGAGCTTGTCGGTATTTATTTACTTATTTTATATTCCATTATTACTTGTACTACTACCTCATTTATGAAACAAGCTAGATGACAAAGAAAAAATAAAAGCAGTATAATAAAAGAAAAAATGAGGTGATTATATGAAAATTGCACATCTTGGGCATTCAACGATTTATATGGAATTAGCTGATCAAACTAGGCTAATCATTGACCCATTTATCGATGGCCAACTGAATGAAAATTGGCAGCCAGCAAATTTAAAGGTTGATTACATTCTTTTAACGCACGGACACAGTGATCATGTCGCAAATGTATTTGACCTAATCCGACATCAACAACCTACGATTATTGCTGTAGCAGAAATTGCTAATTTTTTTGCAAAATTAGGCCAAAAAGTACATGGCATGAATATTGGTGGTGGCTTTGATTTTCCATTTGGTCGCGTTACGATGACCCATGCTTTACATACTTCTAGTTTAGAATATGATGGCGCTGTTCATTATCTTGGAAATCCGGCTGGCTTCATTATTGAAGCAGATAATAAAACCTTTTATCATGCTGGTGATACTGCTGAATTTATGGAAATGGATTTACTCGGTGAAGATTTTGACATTGATTTTGCTTGTTTACCAATAGGCGACAACTACACAATGGGGCCAAAACAAGCTGCGCGCTGTGCAAAACGCATTAAAGCGAAAAAAGTCCTACCCATTCATTACAATACGTTCCCTGTAATTGAACAAAACCCTCAAAACTTTATTGATTTATTGACTGCTGCAGAAGGTTTGGTTTTACCATTAGGCGAGCTATATGAAATTTAGCAATCTAAATATTAGTTCGTTCAAACGTTTATAAAAAAATCCGGATGTCTCCCTTGTTTTATGATAAAACAGGTGTGAGACATTCGGATTTTTAACTTTAATTATACTTATTTTGTTACTAAAACTTCTAATTTAGCAATTTTTTCTACTTCATCAGCCACTAATTTTAATAAAGCTAAACGATTATTGCGGACTTTTAGATCATCAACCATAATCATTGTTTGATCAAAATAAGCAACGATTGCTGGTTCTAAAGCAACTAAAGCTTGATAATTAGCCACTAAATCTATTGCATTGATTTTAGCAAGCTGCTCTTTAACACTTTGAGCAAATTGGCGTTCGACATCAGTTTCATATAAGCTTTCATCAACAACCATCTCATCAGTCGCTTTTTTCGCTAAATTAACCACTCGGCTTAATGCTTCAATTGCCGCTTTGAAGTCATCAGCTTGGCTATGTGTTTGAATTAATTGAGCTGCTTTAGCTTGTAATAATAAATCTTCCTGATTAGCAGTTAAGCTAGCATCAATAATATCATAACGAATTTCAAGTAAACTCAAAGCTTGTTTTAAGCGTGCTGCAAAGAATTCAGCGACTTCTGGAGCAATTGAATCAAAAGAAAAACCAAACACGGCCACTTTTTCATTTAATTGATTAGCAATCTCTTGGACTAATGTGATAACTGGGAATGACCATTGTTGATCTAATAAGATACGAACAATACCATAAGCTTGGCGGCGTAAAGCATACGGATCATTTGAACCACTTGGAATCATACCGGCAGCAAAGAATGTTAAGACAGCATCTAATTTATCTGCAATTGCCAAAACTGCTCCAATTTTAGAAGTTGGCAATTCACCTTCACTAGCAATTGGTAAATAATGCTCGCGAATCGCTTGTGCTACATTGGCTTTTTCCCCTTGCAATAAGGCATATTTTTCACCCATAATTCCTTGCAATTCAGGAAATTCCCCAACCATGTTCGTCACTAAATCAAACTTGTAAATTTGACTCGCACGAGCAAGATCTGCTAGTTCTTCTGCTGACAAGCCGATTCTTTGGCCAAGTAATTGAGCAATCACACTTACACGTTGCATTTTTTCATAAATACTACCGATTTTTTCGTGGAAAGCAACATTTTTTAATTTATTGACACAAAAATCAATGGTTAATTTTTGATCTTCTGCATAGAAGAATTCAGCATCTTCTAGGCGAGCTGTTAACACTTTTTGATTCCCTTTAATCACATTTTCAATATTTTCTTTATTCCCATTACGTACAGAAATAAAGTGTGGCAATAGATTTCCTTGTTGATCTTTCACTTCAAAATAGCGTTGATGTTCTTTCATTGAAGTAATTAAAACTTCTTGAGGAACTGCTAAATACTTAGGTTCAAAATTACCTACAAAAGCTGTCGGATATTCAACTAAATTGACAACCTCTTCTAATAATTCAGGATCTAATTCAATTTGATAGTGATTTTCCTGAGCAATTTGCTGGATTTGTTCTTCAATCATTGCTTGACGTTTTTGATGGTCTGCAATAACAAATTCTTTTTCTAGATTTACTAAATAATCGTCCGCTTGTTCAAAGGAAGTTTTTTGTCCTAAGAAACGATGACCACGACTAAAACGATCGGTAGTAACATCTAAAATAGTAAATGGAACAACTTCACTTCCATAAAGTGCAACTAACCAATGAATGGGTCTGATATATTCAAAATCATATTTATTCCAATGCATGGTAACTGGGAAAGTTAAGCTAGTAATAACACTTGGTAACTCTTGTAAAACTTCCTGTGTTGATTTTCCTGCAATATGTTTAGTAACGTAAACATATTCAATTCCTTTTAATTCTTTAAAAGTAATATCATCAGTAGTTAAACCTTGTCCTCTAACAAAGCCTTGAGCTGCTTTAGTCCAATTACCATCAGCATCTAAAGCAATTTTTTTTGCTGGTCCTTTTACTTCTTCATGGATATCTGCTTGTTTTTCAGCTAAATTTTTAACAATTACGGCTAAACGACGAGGGGTTGAAAAACTTTCAATTTCATCGTAAGCTAAATGTTTTTCTGCCAAAAACTTTTCCATTTTTTCTTTTAATTGTTGCATACTAGGAAAGACCACATGTGCGGGCATTTCTTCTAAACCAATTTCTAATAAAAAATTCTTAGCCATATTTTTACTCCTCTGTTAACCATTTTTCAGCTTCCTCACGTGATAAAAGTGGGAATCCTAATTTTTTACGTTCTTCGACAAATATTTTAGCTACTTCTCTAGCCATATTACGAATACGAGCTAAATAACCTGCACGTTCAGTAACAGAAACAGCCCCTCTTGCATCTAACAAGTTAAAGTTATGGCTGCATTTTAAAATATAATCATAAGCTGGGTGAACTAAGTTTGCTTCAATACAACGTTTTGCCTCTGCTTCAAAATGATTGAAGTTGTTTAATAATAATTCTTGATCACTCATTTCAAAAGAGTATTTAGAATGCTCATACTCAGGGTGACGGAAAATTTCACCATATTTCACCTCATTGGTCCACTGTAAATCATAAACACTTTCAACTTCTTGAATATAAGAAGCTAAGCGTTCCAAACCATAAGTGATTTCGGCAGTTACCGGATGACATGCTAGGCCACCAACTTGTTGGAAATAAGTAAATTGTGTAATTTCCATCCCATCAAGCCAAACTTCCCAACCTAAACCAGCACAGCCCATTGAAGGATTTTCCCAGTTATCTTCAACAAAGCGAATATCATGGGCTAAAGGATCAATTCCTAATAATTGTAAACTTTCCAAATATAATTCTTGGATATTTTCAGGTGATGGTTTCATAACTACTTGAAACTGATGATGTTGATATAAACGGTTTGGATTTTCACCATATCGGCCATCAGCAGGTCGTCTAGAAGGCTCAACATAAGCAGCATTCCATGGTTCTGGTCCAATCGCACGCAAAAAAGTATATGGACTCATCGTACCGGCACCTTTTTCGGTATCATAGGCTTGCATCAACATACAGCCATTATCTGACCAAAATTTTTGTAGCGTTAAAATCATTTCTTGAACGGTTAATTTTGTTGACATGAACAATCTCCTTTACATTAGGTTAAGTCAAAAGTTAAAGTTTTCCTACTTGACAAGTCACTACTTGTCAATACAAAAAGTCCCTATAGTGTTACAGTCCATAACACTATAGGGACGAAAAACAATTTCGCGGTTCCACCCTACTTCCGATTAACTCGGCATCTTCATTAAAACAGCGCTACTCCCAATTGCCACAGAAAAAAATATATTATCGGCTCACACCCTCCCGAATTCGCTAAAAACAGTGATTTTCTTCTTTCCATTGCTCATTGTAGCTATTCAATTCTTCTTTAGTTTACTCGTTAAAAACTTATCTTGTCAAGCACAAATCAAGAATTATTGCATGGTTTCTTGTTTAACCTTATGATCAATGACATGTCGCTTAGCTAACTCCTGACTAACCTCGGTCAGACTAATGCCTTGATCGATCATCAAAACCAATAAATGATAAGCTAAATCAGCCAACTCAAAAATCGTTTCTTGCTTATCTTGTTTCATCGCACCAATAATCACTTCAGTGGACTCTTCGCCGACTTTTTTAAGAATTTTTTCTAAGCCTTT
>DYWZ01000007.1 GCA_020742395.1 Enterococcus columbae | reverse complement strand
CTATTGGCGTTTCTTCTTGATTGTATTGCATGATATAAGCTCACCTCTCTATTCATTTTCGACAAATATTTAGGATAATTGATTCATTGTTACTCAACCGGAGCGTAACACTCGAATTTTCTCGTAGCTAAGCAAGTCGTTTAACATCCTTAAACAATCAGTGTTCAACGCCTAGCTACTTGGAAAATTTGCCTCTCCATTTGAAAAAATTAATCTCCTTCTATTTTTCAACCGGAGAGTAACACTCAAATTTTCTCGTAGCTAAACAAGTCGTTGAACATCCTTAAACAATCTGTGCTAGTCAACTAGACATGGCGAAAATTCACCTCAGTCTTGAATAAATTTTTTCCTTTTTTTAATTTCTTCAAGACTGAGTAACACTCGAATTTTCTCATGTCTGGGCAAGTTGCCTAGCATCCTTTAGTAATCAGTGCTCAGCAAGTAACTCCTTCGTCAAATAAGCCTGTCTGGCTAGTAAAATCTTTAAAACTATGGATTTTTCTGCCAGACCGGAGCTTATTTGCTCGGAGCTGACCGACTTGCTTCACATCCTAAAGTAATCAGTGCTCAGCAAGTAACTCCTTCGTCAAATAAGCCTGCCTGGCTAGTAAAATCTTTAAAGCTATGGATTTTTCTGCCAGATCGGAACTTATTTGCTCGGAGCTAACCGACTTGCTTCACATCCTTAAAATAAAAAACTCAAGTATTGATGGTTTAGTGTCAATACTTGAGTTTCGATTTCTTCATTTTATTTCGTCAAGGGTTGGTTGCAAGGCATGGTGATGCCTAGACATTATTTATCCTATTAAACCCTATCTCTTTATTATTGATAGAACGTTAGAGTCTATTTAGTACAATACTTTTACCACTCTTACTAATCGTTTTCACAAGCATAATGATCCAAAATCCATCACATTATGTTATAAAAAATTTGAGTCGACAGCCTTTCTCCTGTCTCTTCAATGGGCGCGATAGCCCCTTTACTACATCAAATCTGCCCACTTAACTGGCAGCAATAAGTTTGGCAAAGTCATACTCAGCCTCTCTCGTTCGCAATAAATTATTGCAAGAGCAATAGTAACATGGAACGTTTAATTGAGCAAGTTTTATTTTAATATTTGCTGTGTTTTTTTACTGTACAACCAACTTTCCTACTAAGATACATCCATTTTTCATGGATAAATAGCACTTAGGCTAATTGTTGTAAGACTAATTCACCATTATGCGTAATGGTGAAATCCTTGGTTTGCAAATTAGCTGTTAAGACTGCACGATCGCCATTTGCATCTTTTCGTGTAATGATAATGGTTGCTTCACTTGGCGTTTCTACAATGATTTCACCTGCTAAATCAAAAGCAGCTGCTGTATTTCTAAAGCGTAGTAAATCAAATAAAGCTTTAACCACTGGACGATTTACCTCTTCATCAATTTCAGCTAGGCTATAATAATGACGGTTGATATTGCGTCCTTCTTTTGTGCTTTCTAACAACTCAAGGTCATTTTTACCAGCCAGTAAGCCCACATAATAAATTTGAGGAATACCTGGTGCGAAACATTGAATCGCTCGGGCTAATAAATAGCTACGGTCATTATCACCTAGCGCACTATAATAAGTTGAATTAATTTGATAGATATCCAAATTATTGTAGCTAGAAGAGGAATAAATTTTCTTCACATTGGCGCCGACTTTATACAATTCTTCAGAAGTGTAGTCTAGCTCTTCATCAGTTAATAAGTCCTTCGCATCAACGACTCCAATCCCATCATGCGTATCCAAAGTTGTAAATTGTTTCATCGGGCTCATTTTTAACCAACGAGCTAAACGATTGCTTTTGCCACTGTATAGCGAATACAAAGTAAGCATAGGTAGCGCAAAATCATAAACAAAATAGTCATGATCAGCAATTTTCATTTGAATAGTATAGTGCTCATGAATTTCAGGTAATAATTCGCAGTTATATTTAGCTGCTTCTTCACGCACTTCATCAAGTAAGTCCCAAATTTCTGGTTCAACAAAGAAATCATTGGTATCAAGTTTTTTAATCGCATAAGCAAATGCATCTAGGCGAATTAAGGAGCAGCCATGACTGGCCATATCCTTTAGCGTATCCTTGATAAATTGCTTGGTCACTGCTTTGGTTACATCAAGGTCAATTTGTTCTTCGCCAAAGGTATTCCACACTTGTTCAGTCGTACCATCGGCAAAAGTCACTTCTTGGAAAGGTGCTTTGTCTTTACGTTTGTAAATCAAATCAATATCTTCTGGCGTTGGCCGATTTTCAGGGAAGAATTCGTGAATACGAATAAACATCTCTTTATAAGGTGAGGCTTCATGATTTTGTTTGAAATCTTGGAAAAATTTTGATTCCCGTGAGATATGATTAATCATAAAATCAAACATTAAATAGTATTTTTCACCTAGGGCTTCGACTTCTTGCCATGTACCAAAGGCTGGATCAACAACCGTGTAATCACTTGGCGCAAAACCACGGTCACCAGTTGATGGGAAAAACGGCAATAGATGAATTCCTCCAACCACGCCTTGCAAGTGTTGATCTAAAACCTGTTTCAAATCTTTTAAGTTATTTCCTAAGCTATCACAATAGGTAATTAGCATCGCTTCATTTTTAATTTTCATCAAATTGACTTCCCTTCTCGAATTTTTAGCAGACTTACGTTACCAGTAAATCTGCTAAAAGAAATTTTCATTTGGTTTTATTTGGCTTTTAGATGGAACATTTGTGTTGCATAATCGCCCATTAAAGTTTCATCAATGTATAGACCTAAATACATACATTCAGCACCAGTAATTTCATTGCCATTTAAGGTATAAACTTTTTCTGGATCAAGACCGGCTAAGCGAATGGTTTCTACTGGGCTTGAGGCTTGCGCTAATTTTCTAAAGTAAAAGACAATCGCTTCGTCTTGTTGTTCATCAACAAACATCCAAGCACACGTATTATGATCAAACGGTGAAACCAAACGGATAAATCGACCAAATTGGAATAAACGGCGATGTGCCTTGTAAAAGACTAGCTGTTCTTTAATTTCCGCTTTTTCTTCTTCAGTTAATTTGGTTAAATCTAATTCATAGCCAAATACCCCAGACATCGCCACATTGCCACGAATCGCTAGGCTAGTTTTTCGATGCGTTTGGTGATTAGGCACCGCTGAAACGTGAGAACCCATTGTTGAAATTGGATAGACTAAGCTGGTTCCATACTGGATGTTTAAGCGCGCAATCGCATCGGTATTGTCACTGGTCCAGGTTTGCGGCATGTAATAAAGCATTCCTGCGTCAAAACGTCCGCCCCCACCTGAGCAGCTTTCAAATAAAATATTTGGATATTCGTTTACTAAACGTTCAAGGAAAGCATACAAGCCTAAGATATAGCGATGGGCAACTTCACCTTGACATTCCGGTGATAATAATAGTGAGTAGACTTCAGTCATATTACGGTTCATATCCCATTTCACATAATCGACTGGTACTCGATCAAAAATCGCTTTTAATTGTTGATAGATGTTTTCACGCACGTCTTCACGAGAAAAATCTAAAACATGTTGACTACGACTAAGTGAACGTCCACGATTTGGTACATGTAAGACCCAATCAGGATGTTGTTCATGCAAACGACTGTTAGCCGAAATCATTTCTGGCTCTACCCACAGACCAAATTTCATTCCTTTGGCGTGAACTTGTTCAGCTAAACGTTGTAAATTGATTTTTTCTTCATATTCAAACCAATCCCCTAATGAACGATAATCATCATCGCGTTCACCAAACCAACCATCATCTAAAACAAACATTTCAATACCTAGGTCTTTGGCTTCGTTAACAATTTCCATAATTTTTTCTTCATTGAAGTCAAAGTAAGTTGCTTCCCAGTTGTTAATTAGAGTTGGTCGTTCTTTGAATTGATGGTTGCCACGAACCAGATGTTGATTAAACAAATCATGGAAGGTAGCTGACATTTGATTTAAACCAGCATCGCTATAAGCATAAACTACTTCTGGTGTCACAAAACACTCTTTAGGTTTTAATTGCCAAGCAAAATCATAGCTATTAATCCCCATAATCACACGTGTTTGACGATAATGATCTTGTTGAATCACCGCTTCATGATTACCACTGTATACTAAACAACAACCAATGGCTTCGCCGGTAAATTCTGTTGTCGTCGGTTCAACCAAAGCGACAAACGGATTTTGCTCATGACTACTTGCACCACGTTTACTATCGTAAACTTTAATTCCTTGATAAATTGCTTCTCTAGTCATTTGTCTTTCATGACCCCAAGCACCATTTAATTGAATGACTTCTAGATCTCTTGCATAAAAGTCTAAAACCCCACTAGCTAAACGATTGATCGCTACGGTTTCAGCTCCTAGATTTTCTAATTTCGTATGTCTGGTAATCACTGCTTGATTAGCAAAAATCGTATAACTTAAGGTCAAACGCAACTGACTTAAAGCATCCACTAGATATAATTCTAAGGTTTCCGCTTGGTCATCGGCCGTAACATAGGTCGCTGGCAATCCAGCTAATGCTGGTTTTCCTTGAATAATTTGATACCCATCATAACGAAAATCACTGACGCGACTACCATTACTAAATTTCAAATTGATGGCTGGCTCTCTAAAATCCCCCCCACCATGCGCAGGATATTCCATCAACATGGTATCTAATGAGAAGCAACGGTCTTGCCAGCCCTCTGGATTTGGTGAGAAAGCACGGTCAATGCGTCGATATTTTCGTAAATTAGAATATTGACCGATTTTTTTACCAAAATAAAGGTGAGTGACATAATCAAAGTCCTCAATTTGGATTAGGTAACTAATTTTTTCATTGGTTAAATGAAAGACACGTGTTTGTTCATCAAAAATAATCATTTGTCTACTCCTTTATTTGCTCATCTGTTAAGCAATTTTTATTTTACTGAACCATTCGTCATTCCAGAAATAATATTCTTTTGGAAGATCAAGTAAACAATTAGGATAACGATAATACCGACTACATAAGAAGCAAATGACGGACCGTAATCACTGAAATATTGCCCTTGATAATTGTATTGGAATAACGGTAATGTCCAGTTTGAATTATCTTTATTCAAGATTAATAATGGTAATAAGAAGTCATTCCATAACCACAATGCGTTGATAATCAAGGTAGTGGCATGCATTGGCTTCATCAATGGAAAGGCAATTTGAAAATACATTCTAAACTTGCCACAACCATCGATTTCAGCAGCTTCATCTAATTCTTCTGGAATAGAAGTTTTGATATAGCCAACGTATAAAAACAAAGTCTGCGGAATGGCATAGGCCAGATACAAAATAATCAACCCTGGAATATTGGAAAGTCCTAGTTTTGTCATCATCGTTGTAATTGGAATCATAATGACTTGGAATGGAACGAAAATTCCCAAGATTAAAAATGAATACATTAACCCATAGGACTACGTACTAATTCATCGTTGGCTGCTTTAAAGCCACCAGCAACTGTTGCCCAAGCTAATTGATGATAACCATTCAGTGTCCAAGAATCATTTTGAGTTAAAGATAAAGCAAATGGCGTTTCGCCTTTTTCTTTAATTGTAGCCACTAATTTTTCAAAATCAGCCAAGTTTTTGGTACTCCCAAGCCTAATTCTTTAAACTTATCAGCATTGTAGAAAAATCCCCATGCATTATTAGTTAATGGTACTGAGTAAATTTTGTCATTTACCGCATAGGTTTCAGCTGCCCCTTCTTTTAAATTACCTAGAAAATCTTTACCAGTTAAATCTTCAAATGTACCAGCTTTAGCCCATTCTTGAAAATCTGTATTTTGCAGATAAATATTAATGACATCCGGTGCATCCCCACTAGCAATACGTGTTTTTAACACTTTCCCCGGATCTAGTACATTGGTGAATTTCACCTTAATAGTTGGATTTTCTTTTTCAAAATCTTTAATAATTTTTTGTAGTGTCGGTTGCATTTCTTTTTTTCTGATTGAAAAATTCAATTTCTGTGGTTTTACCACTTGTTGAGTTAGAATCGTTCCCACACGCACTCAATAAACCTACCGCACTTAACACACTGACACCGACTAACAATTTCTTTGCGATTTTCATTTGACATCCCGCTCAATGGGTACGCTTTCTTATTTACATCTAAACTATAAACGTTTAGTGAACCGATGTCAATAGTTTACTTGGTAAAAATATAAATAATTTTACTAAACCGAAAAAGACTAGGTTTTCCAAGATATTCCTTGAATAACCTAGTCTTTTTGTATGTACATTTTATTTATCTTCAAGTGAACGTTCACTTTCACGTACTTTTATTTGGTAACCCACCTCAACATTCACATGGATCTTACGAGATTTAGTTAAACGTTGTTTGGCTAAACGAACAGCTATTTTACCAATTTCTTCAGCAGAGATAGCTACACTACTTAATGTAGGTGTCAAATACCGAGCTACCTCCAAGTCATCAAAACTTACAATAGAAATATCCTCAGGAATGCGGATAGCCTTTTTTTGTAATGCACGATAAACGCCTACTGCCATCGGATCACTAGCTACCATAATAGCTGTAGGTAAATTATCTTTTCGCTTAGTCAATAATTCTTCGGTTAAACGATAACCTTCTTCATAGCCCCAATCACCAAGATAATAATCAATCTGTTCAGATAACTTATGTTTACTCATCCAATCGAGATAGGCCTGATAGCGTACCTCATGATTATCAACACTTAACTTTCCATCTTTCCCTAATAATTTCTTCTTGCCACCAATAAAACAAATCTTACGATGGCCATTTTGATATAAACGATCAAGATGATTAACAGTCGCCTTTGTTAAATCGGTATAAACTGAATCAATTGGAAAAACTAGCTCATCATTTGGCACATCAATAGCAATAATATTTGCATTCATTGCCATTAATTCAGCATATACTTCATTTTGAAATCGACCAATCGCTAAAATTACATCACAATGATTTAATTGTTCTAAATCAAAAGATTGATTGGCTTGATAATAGACGATTTTTTTTACAACTACATTACTTTTGGCACATTCAGAAATAATCCCTACCCTAATTGAACGAAAATAAGGATCTTCTAATTCTTGAATCTCCGAAACTGTAGTAATCACTCCAATCTCAAAGGTTGTTTTTCGTTCTCGTTCTTTAGGTTTATAGTCATAATAAGCTACTGATTCTAAAATTCGTTGCTTAGTCTCTTCAGTAATTTTTAGTGTACTATCTTTATTTAAAAAGCGTGATACGGTTGCTGGAGAAACCATTGCTCGTTTAGCTACTGTACGAATACCAGCCATAAAACTCCTCCTTTCATCAATTTACTCTACAGTAAACATTATACTTCTTTTTAGTGAACAAATCAATGGTGTTTACTTTAGAAAATGACACTACTTTTCTACTGTGAACTACTCTCCACTTAGCTAAACCTAACGGTTCTTAACGCTTGAAGTGGGAGCTTCTTGGGAATAGAGCATACTTGATAGCTTATTTCTTCACTAACAACGGTTTCTCTTATTTACCAAGCTATCCCCGTAGTTCCTACGGTTTTTTTGATTGTGCCTAAGCTGAAGTTTGTATTCTTAGACCTTCAATCAGTATATTGATACT
>DYWZ01000006.1 GCA_020742395.1 Enterococcus columbae | reverse complement strand
CATGGCAAAAATGCTTATTATGGACAAAAATAAAATTTAAAGGAGCAAAAGACAATGTTAGAAATCGGTAAAAAAGAATTTTGGTTTGTAGTAGGATCACAACATCTATATGGAGAAGAAGCATTAAATCAGGTAAAAGCAGATGCTCAAGTAATCGTTGATGGCTTGAATAATAGCGGATTATTAGCTTATCCAATCGTTTTACAAGACTTAGCTACTTCTGCGGACAAAATTACTTCTATTATGAAAGAAGTAAATTATCAAGATCAAGTTGCCGGGGTTATTACTTGGATGCATACCTTCTCACCTGCAAAAATGTGGATTCGTGGAACCAAATTATTACAAAAACCTTTATTACATTTTGCAACCCAATTTAATGAAAGTATTCCTTGGGAAACCATCGATATGGACTTTATGAATTTGAATCAATCTGCTCATGGCGATCGCGAATATGGTTTTATCAATGCCCGTTTAAATAAACAAAATAAAATTGTAGTAGGTTACTGGCAAGATCAAGCGGTTCAAAAACAAATTGCTGAATGGATGGACATGGCAGTTGCCTATAATGAAAGTTTTAATATTAAAGTAGCTCGTTTTGGCGATAATATGCGTAATGTCGGTGTTACTGAAGGGGATAAAGTTGAAGCCCAAATTCAATTTGGTTGGACAGTCGATTATTACGGTATTGGTGATTTAGTTGCCGCAGTTGATGCAGTTGAGCAAAGTGAAGTGGATGCTTTGTTTGCTGAATATGCCAAATTATATGATTTTGATTATGCCGATTATGATCAAGCAGTTTGGGAAGAACATGTAAAAGAACAAGCCAGATATGAAATTGCTTTGAAACGTTTCTTAGATGCGGGTGGTTACAATGCCTTTACTTCAAACTTTGAAGATTTGTATGGTATGAAACAATTACCAGGTTTAGCTGTTCAACGTTTGATGGCTCAAGGTTATGGATTTGCCGGTGAAGGAGATTGGAAAACAGCCGCTATTGATCGTCTATTAAAAGTGATGTCACATAATCAAGCAACTGGTTTCATGGAAGATTATACTTACGAAATGACACCAGGAAAAGAAGCAATTCTACAATCACATATGCTAGAAGTGGATCCTTCAATGGCTGCTAATAAACCTAAAATTTTAGTGGCACCTCTTTCAATTGGTGATCGTCAAGATCCTGCCCGCTTAGTTTTTGATGGTAAAGCTGGCGATGGTGTAGTGGTATCCATGGCAGATTTCGGTACACACTATAAATTATTAATTAATGAAGTGACTGCGTTTACTCCTGAACAACCAGCACCAAAATTACCAGTAGCTCGTGTGATGTGGCAACCAAAACCAGACTTTAAATCAGCAATTCATTCATGGATTCAAGCTGGTGGTGGCCACCATACAGTTGTATCATTAAACTTAACAACTGATCAAGTAGTGGCTTGGGCTAAATTAGTTGGTTTAGAGTACATTGTCATTAAATAAAAGAGTTTGTTCAATCCTTCAATGTTTTTTCATTGAATAATAATATTTTAGTAGATAGCAAAGAACCCTGATAATCTTTAGGACGAATCAGTTTGGTTACTTTACGCTATCTACTTTTTTTCTTATAATAAAAGGAACGAAAATAAAGGAATGAATCCATGCGTTTAGAAGAATTAATTCAATCAACACAAAAGGTTTCGCGCAAGGAACTGAAAAGAATCTTTGCCAAAGGGCTAGTTCGTGTAGATGGCCAAATTGAACGAAATATCTCGCGCAATGTTGACAGCAATCTTCATCAAATTAGCTTGAATCAGCGTCTTTTAACGACAAAGGAACGCTACTACATATTGAATAAACCAAAAGGAGTTGTGACTGCGAATAAAGATGCGCAATATCCTACGGTTTTTGATTGTTTGCATGCTAATGATCGTTGCGATCAGTTAAAGTTTGTCGGCCGTTTGGATCGGCAAACAGAAGGCTTGCTTTTATTAACGACTAATGGCCAATTAGCCTATGATTTATTGCAACCTAAGCAAAAAGTTAGCAAGACTTATGAAGTTTGGTTAAAAGAAGCGGCTGAATATGCAGACATTGATCGATTTAAAGCAGGTATTACTTTTTTAGACGGTACCAAATGCCAAAGCGCCCAATTAACTTTACTAGGGACAGCACCGTTTCATCATGTTCAAGTAACCATTCAAGAAGGTAAATTTCATCAAGTGAAAAAGATGTTTTTATCTGTTGGTAAAAAGGTAGAAGAGTTAAAACGAATTACTTTTGGCCCATTAGTTTTAGATGACACGCTGGCGGTGGGACAATATCGTAGACTGACTATTGAAGAACTTCAACGCTTAAAACCCTATTTTCGTTAATTTGATTTTTTCCATTAAATATAAAAAAATAGAAATGAAGGATAACAATGAAATATACAACGCTATTATTTGACGTAGACGATACATTATTAGATTTTAAGGCTGCTGAAAACCAAGGCCTGCATCAATTATTTGCTGAAGAAGGACTTGATTTAACGCCAAATCTAAAGCAACAATATCAGACGTTAAACCATCAATTATGGCATGATTATGAGCAAAATAAAATTTCAAGAGATGAGGTATTAAATCAACGTTTTCGTCTTTTTTTTGAACAGTTAGGTCGTAAAGTTGATGGAGAACAGATGGAATTAAGATACCGTCAATATTTAAATCAAGGTCATCAATTATTAGGCAATAGTTTGAAAATTATACAAGATTTAGCACCAAAGGCTTCATTATATGTGGTGACTAATGGTGTTTCTGAAACCCAATATCGTCGATTAACCGATGCTAAATTATATCCTTATTTTAAAGATATTTTTGTTTCCGATGCCATTGGCTATCAAAAGCCAAGAATTGAGTTTTTTAATCATGTTTTTGATAAGATTCCACATGTTGATTTGAAAAAAACATTGATTATTGGTGATTCACTAACTTCAGATATTCAAGGTGGAATTAATGCCAATATCGATACTGTTTGGTTAAATCCAAAACAGGCACCAGCTAAAAGTTGTCAACCAACTTACGAAATTACCCAATTAGAGCAACTTTATCCGATATTGGGCATAGAAAATACAAATGAAAGCGCCAAAAGCGCATAAACGTTAGAAATTCTATTGTTTACTATGGAATTTTCTTGAAAAATCATTATAATTAATAGAAGTGTGAAAAAGCGTGAAAGAGGTAAATAAAATGGCTAAGAAAAAACCGATTATTATTGGCGTAAGTGGTGGTTCTGGAAGTGGGAAAACAAGTGTTAGCCGAGCAATTTATAATAATTTCCCTAATCACTCTATTATGATGTTGGAACATGATTCTTATTATAAAGACCAAAGTCATTTATCATTTGAAGAACGTTTAAAAACAAATTATGATCATCCTTTTGCTTTTGATACAGATTTATTAATTGAACATTTAGAAAAATTATTAAATTATGAAACCATTGAAAAACCGGTTTATGACTATGTTCAACATACAAGAAGTGCTGAAACCATTATCCAAGAGCCAAAAGAGGTTATTATTTTAGAAGGAATTTTAATTTTAGAAGATCAACGTTTACGTGATTTAATGGATATTAAAATCTATGTGGATACTGATGATGATATCAGAATTATTCGTCGTATTAAACGAGATATGGTTGAAAGAGGTCGTACCTTAGATTCGGTGATTGATCAATATCTTAGTGTCGTGAAGCCGATGTATCATCAGTTTATTGAGCCAACCAAGCGTTATGCAGATGTCATTGTGCCAGAAGGCGGTGAAAATCACGTAGCTATTGATTTGATTAATACGAAAATCGATTCATTCTTCAAAAAAGGCTCTATGTAACGGTATTTTAACGAATTGATTTTTCAAAATTTTGAGGTTGCTTATAGGCTATTTCTGGTAAGGAATGGTTCTATAAGCATTTTTTGTTTTAAGAAGAAAAACTTTTTAATATTATTTACAGTAAAAAAGGGAGTACGCTGTTTCCATTTATGATCAAGGAGGATAGTTATGAATCTTAAACAATATGTCAATAAAACGGTTAAAATTATCGATATTGACGAGTGTGGATTGGGAAGGCAACGTCTGTTGATTTAGCTATTAATTACGATGATATTGATTATGATGAATTAGATTTAGAAATAAATGGTCTAAGCAGTATAATTGCATTTCCAGAAAATGAAATCAAATCAATAGAAATTATGTAGCACTCCTTTTTTACTAATTTTCATCGTTATATGCTATAATAGAAAAGAAGAATAGAACTTATCGCTCTACTTCCCAAGTTATTGCGAACTTAAAAATTAGTAAGTTGAATTTGAGGTTTATTACTAATTTTTGAGTTCTTTTCTTTTTTATTCTTCATTTATAGTAGATTTACATTTTTTTATAGATGATTGTATTTTTCGGTTTTTTGCTAGATTGAACGGATGAATTTTACAATTGGAGATTTTATCATACTAATCATTGATAGACATTTGTTTAATTCCTATCAAAAACGATTGAGGGATGACTAAAATGCAATATAAGGTTATTCATACGCTTTATATCAAAAATAATACAATCCTTACTTTTATATCGATACAAAATGATATTCAATTAAATGGATTTATTATCGATAGCGGTGGAAGAAGGTATGAGGTAATAGGAATTGAATTGATTCGAAGAGTGAATGATTTTTCTGTTAAGACATCATCAATTTTAGTTAAAGGGATGTTCAATGCTAGTGAATTTGATTGATACGTTTAGATAAAGCCAGTTTTTTAAGAGGGTATCTTTTCTTACCTCTCCTTTACCGAACAAAAGAAAAAAGACTAGCTTATCAATATAAATTATGGTAAATTTGATGTATGCGATGAGCCGAATGCTATTAAATTAGCAGACGCATACAGCAACACATAAACTGCCGGATTGCAGGTGTTGGAGATTTGGAATTGTGGAAAAGCCAATCTCTGCTAGTAATAGTACTGTAATAGCCTATCTAGATTTATCTAGATAGGTTTTTTATTTATTCTTTTTGTGTGAGGAAGTTAGATGCAATTATTTATTGATGGGGACGGTTGTCCGGTAAAATCAGAAGTAATCACGCTTGCTAAAAATTATGGGCTTAGTGTAAAGATTATTACTAGTATCGCTCACTATACCCAAAAAGACTATCCTGCTAATGTTACTTTCCAATATGTAGATAAAGGTAGTGATCGTGCGGATTATGAGATTGTCTCTCAGTTGAAAAAAGACGATATTCTAATTACCCAAGATTATGGCTTGGCTTCTTTGGCTTTGGCTAAGTGTCAAGCAGTATTTCATCATAGTGGTATGCGCTACACTTTAGAAAATATTGATTACTTACTAGCTAATCGTTATATCTCTCAACAAGTTCGCAAATCTGGCCATCGTACGAAAGGTCCAAGTCCATTTACCAAAGCCGATCGTTTAAAATTTTATGATCAATTCAACGATTTTTTATCCAAACTAGATTTATCCATTCAAAGTAATGAAGATAATGGAAAAGGGTAGGCTATTAAGTGATTTTGTGATAGAATACAGAACGAGACTTGATAAAAAATCGATTATTCATCGATAAAAATGCGGTTAATTACTTAGCCGATATATTCTTAGGAGGAAATTCGATTGAAAATCACATTGTTATACGGTGGTCAAAGTGCTGAACATGAAGTATCCGTTCTTTCAGCATTCTCTGTTTTGAATGCTATTTATTATAATTATTACGAAGTTCAGCTAGTATATATCACCAAAGAAGGTCAGTGGGTTAAAGGTCCGCTATTAACGCAAAAACCTATAGATGAGCAGGTATTACATCTTGATTGGGAATCAGAAAATAAAACCGGTCAGCTAATTAATCCAGGAGAGATTAAAGAAGAAGGCGCGATTGTTTTCCCATTATTACATGGCCCAAATGGAGAAGATGGAACGATCCAAGGATTTTTAGAAACTCTAAAAATGCCTTATGTAGGAACTGGCGTATTAGCAAGTGCTTGTGGCATGGATAAAATTATGACCAAATATGTGTTGCAGGCTGGAGGGATTCCTCAAGTTCCTTATGTACCAGTATTGTTTACGCAGTGGAAAGAACAACCACAACAAATTTTTGAACAATGTGAAGGTTCTTTGCTTTATCCTATGTTTGTAAAACCAGCCAATATGGGATCAAGTGTCGGAATTTCTAAGGCTGAAAATCGTGAAGAATTAGAAACAGCCTTACAAGAAGCCTTTTTATATGATACACGAGTAATTATCGAACAAGGAATCGAAGCGCGCGAAATCGAAGTGGCGGTTTTAGGGAATGAAGATGTAAGAACAACGGTTGCTGGTGAAATTGTGAAAGATGTAGCCTTTTATGATTACAATTCAAAATACATTGATAACAAAATTACTATGCAAATTCCTGCTGAAATTCCACAGGAAGTCCAAGAAAAAGCACAAGAATATGCTAAAAAAGCTTATACAATGTTAGGTGGTTCAGGCTTAAGTCGTTGTGATTTCTTCTTAACCAATAAAAACGAGCTATTCTTAAATGAATTAAATACAATGCCTGGTTTTACGCAATTTAGTATGTATCCATGTCTTTGGGAAGCAATGGGCTTACCTTATGGCGATTTAATTGAAGAGTTGATTCAGTTAGGTTTGAATCGTTTCAAACAACGCCAAGGTTTAATTACCGATGCACCTAAAATTAAATAGAGATGATACAGGCGACCTGATGGGTTTGATTAAAAACCATTAGGAGCCTGTTTTTTCGTTTGATAAAAATAATAGATATAAACATAATGGAAAGGAGTACGCCTAACGTTTGATTATATCCTCTATAATCAAACGTTAAGTGATTAAACTGATGAACTTAACAATCCAAGAAATTGCGAATATGCTAGCGATTGAAGGAATTACTGATACGCGCTGCATTGAACAAGTAGAATTTGATAGCCGCAAGATTAACCAAAATGCTTTATTTGTTCCATTACCTGGAACAAGAGATGGTCATGAATTTGCCCAAGCAGCGATTGAACAAGGAGCAATTGCCATGCTTTGGAGTCAATCGCTTGATTTAGCACCTAAAATGAAAGAGGTAGTGATTTTACCAGTTGAAGATGTGACCAAAGCTTTCCAACAACTAGCTAAGGCTTATCGTCAAAAAATTAATCCAAAAGTAGTGGCGATTACTGGTTCTAACGGTAAAACTACTACTAAAGATATGACTGAATCTGTCTTAGCCCAAAAATATCGTACGTACAAAACCCAAGGGAATTATAATAATGATTTGGGACTACCCTATACGATTTTGCATATGCCATCTGATACTGAAATCTTGATTTTGGAAATGGGCATGGATCATGCTGGTGAAATTGCCTTTTTATCAGCATTAGGTCAACCAGATGCAGCAGCGATTACTCTTGTTGGTGAAGCCCATTTAGAAAATTTAGGTTCTAGAGCAAATATCGCTAAAGCCAAATTAGAAATTGTTACCGGCTTAAAAGCGAATGGTTTATTATTAATTCCAGCCGATGAAGGATTACTTACGCCATTAGTACAAAATCTTAGCCAAGACATTTGGACATTTGGCTTAGAACAAGGAACTTTATCGGCAAAAATCACGCAAGAAGATCGCCAACAAACCACCTTTACTGTTGAAGGGGAAAGTTTAACCATTCCTGTTTTAGGTGGTTACAATGTAAAAAATGCCTTGATTGCTTATGGCTTTGGTAAATATTTTGGTTTAAGTATTGAACAGATTCGCCAAGGTTTAAACCAAGTTGAATTAACTAAAAATCGTACGCAATGGTTAAAAGCTAAAAATGGTGCGGCACTTTTAAGTGATGTCTATAATGCTAATCCAACTGCAATGGGGTTGGTATTAGATAGTTTTGCTAGATTACATTTGCCAGGCCGACGTTTGGCATGTTTAGCTGATATGTTAGAATTAGGTCCAGATAGTTTAGCGATGCATGCACAAATGGCCCAACACATTAAACAAGCGTATGACAAAGTGTATTTATATGGAGAACAAATGCGAGCATTAAAAGAGGCTTTAGCGCAACAAAACGTTGATTATGCTTATTTTGCTGCTAATGAAAAAGCTGATTTAATTGCTTGTTTACAAAAAGAATTGCAACCTACAGATAGTTTATTATTAAAGGGCAGTAACGGTATGGGCTTACAAGCAGTTGTTCAAACTCTAATAGAAGAAATCAAAGCAGACTAATAGATAATTAGTAAAAAATCAAGCAAGCTATAATGGTTTTATTGATTGTAAAATGAAATTTTTTCAATCAAATAATGAGCCATTATAGCTTTTTTTCGTTACAATGAAATTGACTATCATGTTTAATCGGGAGGGAATAAAATGAAAAATATGGTACTTACCGGTGCAGCTAAAGGAATTGGTCGTGCTTTAGCGCGGCATTTTAGCCAACAAATGCATATTTACGCAATTGATCAAGATGAACAAGCTCTAAAAGAATTAGCTAGTCAATTACCTAAAGATAGCTTTCATTATTTTGTTGGTGATTTAGCAAAAGAAGCAGATTTGGCCGCTTTTGTAACGTGGATTAAAGAACAAGTCGATGTGATTCATGCTTTAGTACATAATGCAGCGATTGATCGTGGTGGTTTATTAAATCAGGCGAGTTATCAAGACTTTATGCAGACGTTACAGGTAAATGTCGGTGCTGCTTATTATTTAGTCCTACATTTATCAGCTATTTTTGGTGAAGAGATGGCGATTGTTTTATTATCTTCAACACGTAATCATCAAAGTATGCCTAATAATGAAACTTATGTTAGTTCTAAAGGGGCCATTTTGTCATTAACTCATGCGTTGGCTAACAGTTTAAAGACAAAAGCCCGGGTTAATACAGTGAGTCCAGGTTGGATTGAAACCGCTGATTTTCAACATCCTAAACAAACAGCAAGTCTTTCAGCTGATGACCATGCCCAACAACTAGTCGGTCGAGTTGGTGTACCTGAGGATATTTGTCAGATGGTCGCATTTTTATTGGATAGCCAAAAATCAGGTTTTATTACTGGTCAGGAAATGATTGTTGATGGTGGTATGACTAAACAAATGATTTATCATGATGAATACGGTTGGACTTATCATCAAAATGAACAATAAGTAATCGGTTTACATAAAAATATAAAATAGTTGTTATAAGGGATCTAAAATGTAAAACCAAAAGAGCTGTGCTACAATGATTTTGTGATGAATGAATGCTGATAAACAAATGAAAGAAGGCAAGATATTAATGAAAAATACAAGTCGAAGAGTCGTCGTCGTAGGCACAGGTTTTGTCGGTACAAGTATTGCTTATGCGATGGTTAACCAAGGGATTACCAATGAATTAGTCTTAATTGACGTTAACCAAGAAAAAGCTCAAGGTGAAGCATTGGATTTATTAGATGGCATTGCATGGGCAAGAGAAAATGTGAAAATCTGGTCTGGTACTTATGAAGATTGTAAGCAAGCAGACATTGTTGTGATTACAGCTGGTGCTAATCAAAAACCTGGACAAACTCGTCTAGAATTAGTGGAAATTAATGCTAAAATTATGCGTGATGTAGTCAAGTCGGTGATGGCTACTGGTTTTGATGGCTGCCTTGTAATTGCTTCTAATCCAGTAGATGTGCTAACCTATGTAGCTTGGCAAACTTCTAAATTGCCTAGCAGTCGAGTGATTGGTACAGGTACTACGTTAGATACTACTCGTTTTAGAAAAGAAATTGCTTTGAAATTAAATGTTGATCCAAGAAGTGTGCATGGCTATATTATTGGAGAACATGGAGATTCTGAAGTGGCTGTTTGGTCGCATACTACCGTAGGAGCCAAACCAATTTTAGAATTGATTGTCAATAATCAGTATTTAACAGTAGATGATTTAGAAGGAATTGCTGAAAAGGTAAAAAATGCAGCTTATGAAATCATCGATCGCAAACAGGCAACTT
Source organism: Enterococcus columbae (assembly GCA_020742395.1). GTDB lineage: Bacteria > Bacillota > Bacilli > Lactobacillales > Enterococcaceae > Enterococcus_E > Enterococcus_E columbae_A. Next base: position 2,424 of record DYWZ01000006.1, on the reverse strand, counting down.
ATTATGGAATCGGCTTAAGTACGGCTAGAATTGTCAAAGCCATTTTAAATAATGAACAAGCAATTTTACCGATATCGGCTTATCTTAATGGTGAATATCAACAAACAGATATTTTTACGGGGGTGCCTGCGATTGTTAATCAATATGGTGTCCGTGAAATTATTGAATTGCGAATTGATCCTAAAGAGAAATTACAGTTTCAAGCTTCTGTAAATCAATTACGTCAAGTTTTAGATACTGTTAGAGAGTAAGACGTTATTTCTTTTAATAGATTGGCTAAATATGAAACAGTTTAAGTGAGAATTCGCTAAGATTCTATGTTCTTAGGATTGAAAACTTGCTGAAAATTTCAATCTATGCTATGCTAGTAACTGAAATATAAGCAATGAAACAATTGGCAGAGAATCTATCCGCTTAATTTTGTTGTTCAAAGATTAAGCATCTCACAAATAAATCTACATTTACGGGCTGAGATAAAATGTACATTTTGTCCTAGCCCTTTCTCATGCATTCAAAATGGATGCAAATTGCATATTTGGCAATGTAACTTAGACTTGTCAATCGTTTTATCGCCTAAACGTCATGGATGAAATAGCTCGTAGCTAAAATAGAATTTCATTCATCATGAGCAAAAAGATTTTTACTCATATTTAGGAGGATTCATTTGAACTTTAAAGATTTAAACTTATCTGAAGAATTATTATCTTCAATCGAACGTAGTGGTTTTGAAGAAGCTACCCCAATTCAAGAAGCAACCATTCCATTGGCCTTAGCAGGTAGAGATGTTATCGGTCAAGCCCAAACTGGTACAGGTAAAACTGCCGCTTTTGGCTTACCAATGTTAGAAAAAATCGATCCAAAAAATCATGTATTACAAGGGCTAGTTATTGCACCAACTCGTGAATTAGCGATTCAAACGCAAGAAGAACTTTATCGTCTAGGTCGCGATAAAAAAATTCGGGTCCAAGCAGTATATGGTGGGGCAGATATTAATCGCCAAATTCGCCAATTAAAAGATTGTCCACATATCGTTGTAGGAACACCGGGGCGAATGCTTGACCATATTAATCGCCACACGCTAAAACTTTCTACTGTGGAAACTTTAGTTTTAGATGAAGCGGATGAAATGTTAAACATGGGCTTTTTAGATGATATTGAAGCAATCATCTCTAAAGTACCGGCTACTCGTCAAACATTACTATTTTCTGCTACTATGCCAGCTGAAATTAAACGTATTGGTGTACAATTCATGCAAGAGCCTGAACATGTGCGCATTAAAACCAAAGAAATGACAGCTGACTTAATTGAACAATTCTTTGTTCGTGCAAAAGAGTATGAAAAATTTGATATTATGACTCGTTTGTTAGATGTGCAAACGCCGGAATTAACCATCGTTTTTGGTCGTACGAAACGCCGTGTGGATGAATTAGCCCGTGGATTAGAAGCTAGAGGCTATAAATCAGAGGGAATTCATGGAGACTTGTCTCAACAAAAACGTATGAGCGTATTACGTGCTTTTAAAAATGGTGAGTTGGATATTTTGGTAGCGACAGATGTAGCGGCTAGAGGTTTGGATATTTCTGGAGTGACTCACGTATATAACTATGATATTCCACAAGATCCTGAAAGCTATGTTCACCGAATTGGTCGAACGGGTCGAGCTGGAAAAGTTGGGGTTTCAGTTACTTTTGTAACGCCAAATGAAATGAGTTATTTACACGTCATTGAAAATCTAACGAAAAAACGTATGACGCCATTACGTCCACCGACCGAAAAAGAAGCCTTTAAAGGTCAATTAGGCCAGGCGATGGAAGAAATTGAAACGAAGATGGATGAAAATGGCTTGGATCGCTATTTACAAGCGGCCGATGAATTGTTAGAGCAATACAGTGCACAAGATTTAGCGGCTTTATTACTTAAAACCATTGCTAAAGATCCGGCTGATGCAGTACCGGTAAAAATTACCCCAGAACGTCCATTACCACCTAGCAAAAAAGGTGGATTTAATAAAGGTGGCAACCGTCGTGGTGGTAATAATCGTAATCGCCGTGATAACCGTGAAGGTGGTTATTCACGTAATAAAAAGGGCGGTTACAGTAAAGAAGGTCGCAAAGATTCACGCAAGTCATCAAAGACTGCCAATGAGAAAAAGCGCGGATTTGTCATTCGTAGTAACCATTAATTTCAGTTATTAAAAATAATCGGTTTATCTATTAAAAAGGCTAAAATAAAAGAGAAATCTTTTATTTTAGCCTTTTTTGTATAGACAAGTTAGCGAATCTGTTATAAATTATGGCTCTTTGTCAACTAGTGTTGTTGGCAATTAAGTCGATAGGAGAGGAAGTTATTTTTTCGATGACTTTCTCTCCTGTTTTTATTTTCTTTTTCAATTGACGCTTTTTTTCAAACAGGCTGCTAAGCGTG
>DYWZ01000005.1 GCA_020742395.1 Enterococcus columbae | reverse complement strand
GCCAAGCGCTATTTTGTCTCGCCTAAATCAGTTGAACGAATCTTAAAGTCTTAGTCTTATGAGCTAAATCCTTATCTCCTATGCAACTACCAGAATGTCTGCTCATTGATGAATTCAAAGGAACGAGCGATTGTAACGGGAAAATGTGCTTTATTTTAAGTGATGGACAATCCGGGAAAATCATTGATATTTTAGACGATCGAGCTTTCGCTTGTGCAAGGGCTTTGCAAGTGACCGATCTTCGTCTCAGTCACCCTTGCACGCTTAGTAGCCTGTTTGAAAAAAAGCGTCGATTGAAAAAAAATAAAAACAGGAGAGAAAGTCATCGAAAAAATAACTTTCTCTCCCATCGACTTAATTGCCAACAACACTAGTTGACAAAGAGCCTAAGCACAAAAATAGCTGTGAACTCCTATCACAGCTATCTTTTTTATTCATGTTTAAATAAATTAGTTAGTTTCAATTAAGCCGTACTTACCATCTTTACGACGATATACAATGCTAGTACCATTTGTTTCAGCATCTTCAAAGATGAAGAAATTATGGCCAAGCATATTCATTTGTAAAACAGCTTCTTCACTATCCATTGGTTTTAATGAAAGGCGTTTTGTACGAACGATATCAATCTCAGCTTCTTTGGTTTCTTCGTCCGCATTAACATCTAATGCAAAGATTGGTTCAACGTCTACTAACGCTGTTTCGCGTGTACGACGATTGATTTTTGTTTTAAATTTACGAATTTGACGTTCTAATTTATCCACAACCAAATCCACGCTTGCATATAGATCAGGTGAAGTTTCTTCTGCACGTAACAATAGATAAGGAAGAGGAATCGTCACTTCAACCTTTGCTGTTTTCTCAGTATAAACTTTTAAGTTTACATGAGCCGTTGCATCCGGTGCATTATCAAAATAGCGCTCTAATTTGCCTACTTTCTTTTCAACGTAATTACGGATTGCTTCAGTAACTTCGATATTTTCTCCACGAACATTGTATCTAAACATAACAATTGCCCCTTTCATCTGCCGCTAAAGAAGTTTAAAGGACCACTCTTTAATCTTCTTTCTATTTATATTATAACCTATATTTGAAAAAATGCAAAATAAATCGCTATCAAAAACGATTGTTAGTTAAAAATGCAGTTATTTTTATCTTGCTAAGGAAAATGTCATTATTTGCTTTGGATGATAAGGCAACAAACACTCAGCTGCATAAAATAATGTTCTCCCAGTAGTATAGATATCATCAACCAAGATAATTTCTTGATTCTCAATTAATTTCCCATCAACATGCAAAATAAAAGGTTGTGCCATTTTCAATCTTTCATAACGACTTTTCTTCGCTTGAGGAATAGTATCGTTTTTTTTCAATAAAAATCGCTGATATTTAATATTTGTTGCATCCAATATCGCTTCGACTTGATTAAACCCTCTTTTTTTTTGCTTTTCATTGCTGAGTGGAATGGGAATTACAAGCAGATTTCTCTTATCTTTGAAATAACGTTTTAACTCATTGGAAAAAGTATATCTTAACTGGTAATCTCCTTGATATTTATATTGTTCAATCCACTCTTGAAAACCATCGTTATAGCGATACAATGCTTCGTGTTTAAAAGAATAATCTGGATATTTTTTTTGCCAAAATTGACAATCCGAACAAATTGTTGGTTGGCCTTTTTTCCCACATAGTAAACAGCCTCCTTCCAATCTTTCAAATTTTTTCTGACAAGTTTTACATAAAGTTTGCTTCTGTAGACTAAAAGGATAAATCATTTCCATAATTGTTAAATTTTTAATAATTGGTTGTTTACACCAAACGCATCTCATCATTTAACCACTTCTTTGCTAATTGATTCATAGCTGCAATTTCTCGACAGGCTTGTTTTATTTCTAGGGTATAGTCTGAAAGTAGAAAATAAACCCTACCATTCTGGACGGTTCCTTTGCGATCTGCTCTTCCAGCAATTTGAACCAATGCCGATTTAGAAAAAACAGGATGATTTGCTCCTACTATCACAATTGAAACATTATCAATCGTTACACCGCGCTCAAGAATAGTTGTCGTAAAAATAATTTTGAAATGTTGATTACGTAATTTTCTAACTTTCTCTTGACGTTTTTCATCAATTGAGGAAACTTCCGTCATGGAAATGTTTGGTAACTGATTATGCACATAAACATATAGCTGATGATTATACTGAATACTTGGACAAAACACTAACACAATTTGATTTTGACATAATTCTTGTAACAGCCTCACGAATTTTCGTCCTTTTCGTGGATGATAGGGAATTTTTTCCCATTGATTAAACCAGATACATTTAGGTTGAAGTAAAGGACGTTGATGAAAACGTAGAGGTAATTTACAAATTTGGAAATTTTTTTCTCTATTTAAATTTTTAATTAATTGATTCGAAGGAGTTGCTGTTAAAAAAACTTGTAAACCATCTTTTTTCAATGCTTGTTTTGAAGCGAAATTTAAAAATACATCATCGGCATAAGGAAAAGCATCGATTTCATCAATAATAAGGACGTCAATTGAACGGTAAAAATGAACCAACTGATGGGTAGTACAAATAAATAAAGAGGTTTCTCGATAACTTTCTTCACTATTTCCATATAGCAAATAAATATCCTCTGCTGTAAAAGCTTGCTTAATTCTTGGAAATAACTCTAAACAAACATCTATTCTTGGCGAAGCAATACAAACTCTTTTACCATCAGATAAAGCTTGATAAATCAATGGAAACAACATTTCAGTTTTGCCGGCCCCAGTGACCGCCCAAACAAGGGTGTGTTGATGTAAAAAGTAATTTTGACATAAAGCATCCGCAACTCTTTTCTGATAAATCGTTAATTCACCTTGCCATGAAAGAAAAACTTCTCGTCGAACACACTCACTTGGTTTTTTTGAACATAAAAAATCCTGACTAGTCAATCGCCCAAATTGTAAACAAAATGGACAATAGCAAACGCCATTTGGTAATATACAAGTTTCAGCAATGACTTGATTACACCTAGTACAAATATTAGTTTGATTGACATGCTGAATCGCTGCTCGAATGTACCACTCATTCTCGGAAAGATTCTGACATTGTTTTTTATTTAATACATGTACATAACCATTTTGATACATCCATCTCAGCACCTTTCTTTAAAATATCGACCTATCCAATATTGATATACGCAAAAAAACCACTCTATCACTAAGAATAAAGCGGTTTTACTTTAAATATGTATTTTCAGTTTAATTTATAACGGACTATCAATGGCTAATAGTTGAAATGCTTGTTTTAAAATATTGCGACTATCCAACAAGCCATAATCAGACATGTTGATGGTTTCAACTTTAGTTGGTTGATTTGTCAATGTTTCAACAAATTCATTCTTTAAAAAACGAACTTGCGGACTTAATAATACCAAATCAACCTGATGGCTACTGACATATTTCAATGCTTCCTCTGAAGAAACAGCTAATATTTTAACAGGCAGATTACTTTCATAAATATATTGTTGCATCTTTGATATTAACATACTTGAACTCATCCCAAGTGTACATACAATCACAATCACTTTTGATTCCAACGAAAAGACTCCTCACTCATTAACTCATCTTTTTACATTATAGTCAATTGTCAGATAATTTGTCAAATTTACGCAAAAAGTTTACCACTTCTACTAAACTACTAAAGTTGATAGTTATCATAATTTTCTTTATACTGTTAAGAGAAAATCTAAAAAAGGAGGCAAGGAATATTTGACCACTTATTTTACAATTGAAAAAGATGGCGAATATACTATGGAAATTAAAAAATCAAAATTTATTTGTCATCTTTATCGAATTGAATCTGAAGAACAAGCGAAAGAAATTATTCAACAAGTGAAAAAAACTCACTGGAAAGCCAATCATAACTGTAGCGCTTTTGTTCTAGGAAAAAACCAAGAGATTCAGCGCAGTTCCGATGATGGTGAACCAAGTGGTACTGCTGGGGTACCTATGCTAGAAGTATTGAAAAAACACGAATTACAAAATGTTTTAGCCATTGTTACCCGCTATTTTGGTGGCATAAAATTAGGAGCTGGCGGTTTAATTAGAGCTTACGCTGGGAGTGTTGCCGATGGTTTGAAAGCTATCGGGATTGTTCAAGGTATTTTGCAACAAGAATTATGCCTTATAATCGACTATCCTTTATTAGGAAAATTACAAAATTTTTTAGAACAAAAAACCATTACGATCAAAGAGATTACCTATCTCGAAAAGATTACTGTAACTATCATGTGTGATCAAAATATGGTTAGCAAACTTACTGATGAAATCATTGACTTGTTAAATAATCAAGTTGAGATTAAACGCAGTGAGCAAAGCTATGTTGAAAAAAGAATTACCGAATAAGCTTCTGTTAAAAATAATTCGGCCAAGTATTGCTGATAGTCTATCAACAATACTTGGACGATTATTTCTCTAGATAAAATTCAAAACGGCTACCTACATATTGTGAACGCACATATTCAAAAGGAGTGCCATCTTCAAAAAAAGTTAGCTGTTTCATTCGCAAAATTGCATCTCCTCTTTTAACCGATAAGTATTCAGCAATTTGTTCAGACGCTAAAACCGCCGTAATTGTTTGATTGGCAGCACCAATTTTATACCCACCTTTTTCTGCCAAAGTGGCATATAAAGAAGCAGTCACTTCTTCTTTACTAAATTGTTGGATTAATTCAGCAGGTATGGAAGCAATCTCATAGCAAATAGGCTCTTGATCGGCATAACGAATACGCTCCATTCGTAAAATCAAAGCATTTTCCCCCAATTGTAGCTTTTCTCTTTCACTGGTACTTGCCGCTACAATGGAATAAGCTAAGACCTTACTTGAAGGTTTTCTGCCCTGATTTAACATGATTTCCGTAAAACTAGTCGTTCCTTTCATCTGCTCTTGAACTTTTTGTCTAGCTACATAAGTTCCTGAGCCGATTTTTCTTTCTAATATTCCTTCATCTGATAAAGCTTGAATCGCTTGTCTTAAAGTCATTCGACTCACACCAAAACTAAGTGCAAGTTCCCGCTCTGATGGTAATCGATCGCCGATTTGCCAATAGTTATTTTGGATTTTTTCCTTTATTTCATCATGTATTTTAATATAAATTGGTACAGAATCTACCATGTAATTCCACCTCTTGATCAATAAGCTCGCACAATTATACAAACTAGTAATCTATAACTGAACTCATCTCATTATAGCATATTAACAAAATAATTTTTTTCAAATTTTTCTATATAATAAAAAAACAAGAGCATAAACTCTTGTCTAAATATAATATAACTGGGGTAGCTGGATTCGAACCAACGCATGAGGGAGTCAAAGTCCCTTGCCTTACCGCTTGGCTATACCCCAATGACAGATGGAGGAGAGTGGATTCGAACCACTGAACCAAAAGGAACGGATTTACAGTCCGCCGCGTTTAGCCACTTCGCTACTCCTCCAAATTGAGTGTTAATCAACTCAACCACTAAATCTTACTATAAAATAATAATTATTTCAATAGAAATGCTCAAATTTTTTTGAAATAAATAATTATTCTTGCAAATTCCAATGCAATAAAATCGTTTCAATCGCTAAATCTAAGGTCCGATCCGTTTGAATTTGTTCCTCATTCATGAAACTAACAAATTCCTTTGCCTGATAATGTAAAACTTCACCAATCTTTTTTTTGGCAATCCATAGTTCGGTTATATCATATTGCTGACCATCTAATTGTTTAGTGCTTTCTACAATCTTGACTTGAATATCTTTATTTTTTTTCAACTTCTTCACCTCAATCGCTTGTTCTTCATTATTCTATAAAAAAATGTCCGCTAAAGTCAATGAAAAAATAAAAACTATGCAAAAATCATTCAACATCTTTGCATAGTTTTAATCAATTAGTTAGATAGATTAGTTGGCTGTATTCGTTAAAACAACATCAACAATTTCGTATTCCTCACCATTTAAAACGGCTTTAACCTTTTCAACATCCTTACAATCTAATTGAATTTCGACAAAAATTCCTTTAGCTAAACGATTAACAACAATCGTCTCGATATTTATCTGCGCTTGAGCTAATACATTCGCAATTTTAGCTAAAATTCCTTGATGTTCTTCTTTGATTTTTAAAGTTACACGACTACCACCGTTTTCATAACCGGTAATCTTTAAAAAGGCATCAAAAATATCATTATTAGTAATAATCCCAACTAGTTGATTAGCTGATAAAACCGGTAAAACACCGACTGATTTGGTTCGCATGACCTTAATGGCATCTTCTAATAAAGCATCTGCATCAATCGTTTCAACCTGTTTTAGCATGACATCGCCAACTTTAGTCTTATTAATTAGATAATTCATCTCATAAACACTTAAGCTCGTCGCTTTTGAAGGCATTGATTCTTGAATGACCCCTTCAGTGATTAAGCCGACCATTTTGCCATCTTCTAATACCGGCAAGCGGTGAATATCATGTTTTTTCATTAAATCAATGGCATCAAAAATGGGAGTTTCGCCAGTTACAGTAATTAGATTTGTTGACATAAAATCACGTACGCTCATTTTTTATCCTCCTAAATAGGCTTTCTTCACAGCCTCGCTTGATAACAATTCTTGACCAGTACCTTCTAATACAATTTTACCTGTCTCTAAAACATAGCCTCGATTAGCGATAGATAAAGCCATTTTAGCATTTTGTTCAATCAATAATACCGTTGTACCTTGCGCTTGAATTTCTTGAATGATTGAAAAAATCTCTTTGATAAAAATTGGCGCTAATCCCATTGATGGCTCATCAAGTAATAGTAATTTAGGCTTAGACATTAATGCCCGACCCATCGCCAACATTTGTTGCTCCCCACCTGAAAGTGTCGAAGCATCTTGACTACGGCGTTCTTTTAAAATAGGAAATTTTTTGAAGATTTGTTCATAATCTTCTTTAACTCCACTATCTTTTCTTAAAAAAGCACCCATTTCCAAATTTTCTTGCACCGTTAAGCCACTAAAGACATGACGCCCTTCTGGTACTTGTGATAGACCACTCGCTACAATTTTTTGTGGCGCTTCTTTTTCAATATTTTTACCTTCAAAAAGAATATGACCACTAGAAGGTCGAACTAATCCAGAAATCGTACGTAAAATAGTCGTTTTCCCGGCACCATTCGCACCGATTAACGAGACAATTTCTCCTTTCTTTACTTCAAAACTTACACCATGAACAGCTTGAATCATGCCATAGTGTACCGAGATATCTTGTACTTGTAACATTAAATCTCCCCTCCTAGATAAGCCTGAATCACTCGAGGATTATTTTTAATTTCAGTTGGTGTTCCATGTGCGATGACCTGACCATATTCTAATACATAGATTCGCTCACAGACCTCCATCACTAAACTCATATCATGTTCAATCAAAATGATCGTTAAACCAAATTCACGTTGAATTTTACGAATTAATTGCGTTAATTCCGCCGTTTCCTGAGGATTCATCCCGGCTGCTGGTTCGTCTAAAAATAACAGCTTCGGTTCGGTTGCCAATGCGCGAACGATTTCTAGTCTTCTTTGCTCACCATATGGCAGGTTTTTCGCTAAAGTATTGACCTTTTTATCTAAGTCAAAAATTGCTAATAGCTCTCTAGCTTTTTCACGCATTTTTTCATCGTTTTTATAAAACTTCGGTAAACGTAAAACACTAGAGAATAAACCATTATGCACCTTACTATTCATCGCAATCAATACATTATCCATTACGGTTAAATCTTTAAATAAGCGAATATTTTGGAATGTACGAGAAAGTCCCATATCAGCAATTTTATAAGGTTTCATTCCGTTTAATCGTTTTTCTTGTCCATCAACAGTAAATAATACGTCCCCTTCTGAAGGAACATAAACACCTGTCAGCAAGTTAAATAAAGTTGTTTTCCCGGCACCATTGGGACCAATCAAACCAACCAATTCATTTTGATCCAAGGTAATATTTACGTGAGAAACGGCAGTCAGCCCGCCAAAATGTTTCGTTAAATTTTTAACGTCCAATAGAGGCATTTGCATCGTCCCCTTTCTTTGTAAACTTATCAATAATACGTTTCACAGAAAATTCCCAGGTTCCTAATAGGCCACTTGGTTTGAAAATCATGATGATAATTAAAGTTAACGCATATAAAATCATCCGGATATAACCGAAATCTTGCAAATACATATTCAAAACACCTAATACAATGGCTGATAACACCGCACCTGTCGTACTACCAATTCCACCAAATACAACAATAATCAAAATATCAATAGTTTTCATAAATTGATAATCTTTTGGGAAAACAGATTGTTGGTAACTAGCAAATAAAGTTCCGGCAATACTTGCTAAAACAGCACCAATTACAAAAGCCAAAACTTTATACTTGGTTGTGTTAATCCCCATTGCTTCAGCCGCAATTTCATCTTCACGAACAGATAAAATAGCCCGTCCCGGGGCACTATTAATTAAGTTTGAAACAATCAAGATAGCGAGCACTACAAAAATAAAGACCACTTCCCAGGTTGTTACTTGAGGTAAGCCAAAGATTCCTGAAGGTCCATTCGTAATATCTCTGAAATTGACAATCAAAATACGAATAATTTCAGAAATCCCTAAAGTAGCGATGGCTAGATAGTCACCTTTTAATCGTAGCGTTGGCATCCCAACGATAAAAGCCACGATACCAGATAAAACCATCCCTAAAATAAGACCAATTACAAACCCACCATAAGTCGGATTTTGCGAAGTCACAATCGCACAGGCATAAGCCCCAATTGCCATAAATCCAGCGTGACCTAAAGAAAATTGACCAGAAAAACCAATAATCAAATTCAAACCTACAGCTGAAATAATATTAATCCCAATATTCACAATAATCGCATCTGTAAAGATTGTAATAATACCGCCATTATACAAGGCTAATAAAATTCCATAAACAACTGCTGCAATGGCCACCCAGGCGATGTTGTATTTTAAATTTTTCTTCATCTTGGCCACCTACACTTTCTCTTTCACATTTTTACCCAAAATACCAGCTGGGCGAACAAATAGTATAATTATTAAAATAATATACACCAAAGCATCTTTATAATCAGAAAAACCTAGAGCGGTAGCAATAGTTTCAATTAACCCAATTACAAAACCACCTAAAGCAGCGCCTGGAATAATCCCTATTCCACCTAATACAGCCGCAACAAAGGCTTTTAGTCCTGGTGCCACGCCCATCATTGGATCGATTGAATTATAATATAAACCAATTAACATCCCACCTGCTGCAGCCAAAGCTGAACCTAACGCAAAAGTAAATGAGATGGTCCGATTCACGTTGATCCCCATTAATTGCGCAGCATCTGCATCCACACTTACCGCACGCATCGCCTTTCCCATACGTGTCTTTTGTACGACAAGTTGTAAAAGTACCATTAAGACAACTGAAACAACTAAAATCAATAATTGAATATTACTTACTTCAATAAAACCTAAATGATAAGTTTTACGAGTAATTTCTTGTGGAAACGGACGTACATCAGGTGAGAAAAAGTAAATCATAATATTTTGTAGAAAAAATGAAACCCCAATAGCTGTAATCAAAGCAGAAATCCGCGTTGACTTTCTTAACGGACGGTAAGCTAAAAACTCAATAACAACCCCTAAAACCGCACAGCTTAGCATTGAAATAATCATCGCTGGGAAAAAGCCAATCCCTGTATTGTTTAAAATAAAATAACCAATGAAACTACCAATCATGTAGATTTCACCATGTGCAAAGTTAATTAATTTAATAATTCCGTATACCATCGTATAGCCTAATGCCAGTAACGCATAGATACTACCAAGGAACAACCCATTAATTAATTGTTGAATGATTGCTTCCATATCTTTTCTCACTTCCATTTTTTTATTTCATTAAAAGAGGCTGGACAAAATCAAATGGAAATTTCGTCTCAGCCTACTTACACTTACCTCAATTAAGGATTAATTGTATCAGCAGATGTTTCTTTACCGCCAGTTAATCCTAAAACAACTAGTGATTTTTCAGGGTTATGGTTTTTATCCATTGTAATTGAACCTGTTACCCCTTCAAAATCTTTCAAATTAGCTAAACCTTTAGTAATTGCTGCTGAATCCGCTGATTTTTGATCTTCGATTGCTTGTTTAATCATGTAAACTGAATCATAGGCTAAAGCATTAAATGCAGAAGGTTCTTCATTGTATTTTTTCTTGTATGCATCGATAAATGGTTGTACTTTATCGTTTGCTGGTGCTTGAGTTGAGAAGTGTGCACTATAAAATACATTGTTTACATTCGCTGCGCCTGCAGTTTGAACCATTTTTTCATCACCAAAACCATCTGCCCCGATGATTGGTTTATCGATTCCTAATTCACGTGCTTGTTTAATGATTAAACCAGCTTGTGTATAGTAACCAGGCACATAAATAGCATCAAAATCTTTTCCCTTTAATTTGGTTAAAATTGCTTGGAAATCTTTATCGTCTTGGGTGAAGTTTTCTTCAAAAACAATATCACCTTTATATTCTGACTTAAAGGCTTTGGTTAAGCCAATCGCATAGTCACTTGAATTATCCGCTAAAATAGCAACTTTATCTGCTTTAAGATTTTCAGTTGCATATTTTGCTAAGATAATTCCTTGGAAGCTATCTTGGAAACATGAACGGAATACATAATCTTGAACCTTTTTACCTTGTAAAGTAACACTGTCATCCGTTGCGGATGGTGTAATCACTGGTACTTTTGCTTTGGTCATATTTGGAATAACGGTTTTCATCGCACCAGAGGTAGCTGGACCAACTACCGCTACTACTTTATCATTGGTCACAAGGTTAGCTGCAACAGTAGCCGCTTCGTTATTATCAGATTTATTATCTTTTACTACTAATTTAACTTTCTTACCTAAGATACCACCATCAGCATTAATTTGCTCAACCGCTAATTCAACACCATTCTTTTCAGCGTTACCATAAGCAGCTACACCACCTGACAATTCTAAATTGACACCAATTTTAATGGTATCTCCTTCTTGTTTATTACCACCGCCTGCTACAGCTCCTTTACCACCAGGCGCTGCACTACACGCAGACAACAATACTAGACCAGCTAGTAAACAAGCAAACTTCTTCATCTTCATCCTCGTTGTCCTCCCTTAATCTCCGTATTAGGATATGTCAACAATATACAAAAAAATAAGTTGATTGTCAACATAATTTTCAGAAAATTTATTATATTAAAAAAATTACCACTTTTCCGAATAAATGACACAATTTGAAATCGTTTTCTGAAATTAGTAATAACCTCTCTTCAATTATATAGTTACTTTCAATGAGAAAAAATAGATATTCAATATACTTATTTCAAAAAGCTAAGCAAACTGAATATCTATACTCGTTTATGTATGTGATTTTATTTATTATGATAATTTGGTTTATGTTGATCAAGCGTATTTCTTTTTAATGAAAATTTCTTAGGCACATAATCAACGCCGCCTTTTACCAATGGATGACAGCGAAGTATTCGAGCAATGCCCATTAATCCTCCTTTTAACACCCCATGAACTTCAATCGCCTGAATCATATAATTAGAACAAGTCGGATGATAACGACAACTCGGTGGAAATAAGGGTGAAATAAAACGTTGATACAATTTTACTAGATAAATAGCCATTTTTTTCATATCTAATCCTCCATTTCTTAAACACGGACAAGGATAAATGATGAAACAAAAGCGTAAAGTACAGAAAATACGCTCTATACTTTACGCTCCATTACTTACTTAAAGAAGGCAAAAATATGTTGCCAAATAGATGGATTAAAAACATCTGTTGCTTTTCCATTACCAATTACCCCATAGCCAATCATTAGACCAACGAAAAATAAAATGATTGCCAAAACAAGGACTAATACTAATTTTAAAACAACTTGTAAGGTATAACTTAACTTCATTTTATCCACCTTAATTATCTTATTATGCTCTTATTGCTTGTTTTTGAGCAGCATTTTCTTCTACTGCATGAATTCTTTCGATATCAGCACCTAAATTTTGTAGTTTCTCATGGAATTTATAGTAACCACGATCTAAGTACTTCAAATTACGGACACGAGTTAACCCTTTGGCTCTTAAACCAGCCAAGATTAAAGCAGCAGCTGCACGTAAATCAGTAGCATAAACAGTTGCCCCTTGTAATTCATGGCCACCTTCGATACAAGCAACGGAACCATCAATTTTTACGTGAGCATTCATTCGACGCATTTCTTCTAAATGTTGGAAACGATTTTCAAAGACTGTTTCAGTCACAAAACTATTTCCTTGAGCAATTAACTGAATAGCCGTCATTTGTGCTTGCATATCGGTTGGGAAGCCTGGATGTGGTAAAGTTTTCACATCAGTTGGTTTTAACTTTTCAGGCCCAATCACACGAATCCCTCCATCGGTTTCAAATATTTTTGCTCCCATTTCCATTAACTTAGAAATCAATGGACGATTATGTTCTAAGATGGCATCCTTGATTAACACATCACCTTGAGTCATCGCAGCAGCAACCATAAACGTACCAGCTTCAATGCGGTCTTGAACAATCGAGTGAGTGACACCATGTAAATGACTGACACCTTCAATACGCATTGCTTCTGTACCGGCACCATAAATTTTGGCACCCATTTTATTTAAAATATTTGCTAGGTCAACAATTTCAGGTTCACGAGCAACATTTTCAATAATAGTTGTCCCTTTAGCTTTGACTGCCGCCATCATAATGTTTTGAGTTGCACCGACACTTGGAAAATCAAGATAGATATGACTACCGCGTAACTCATCGGCAATAGCTTCGATATAACCTTCTGCTTGATTGATTTTAGCACCTAAAGCTTGAAATCCTTTTAAATGCAAATCAATTGGGCGCTTACCTATTGCACAGCCACCAGGCATCGCAACTTTAGCATGTCCATTGCGCGCTAGTAATGGACCCATGACCACAATAGACGCACGCATCTTGCTCACATACTCATAAGGTGCTTCGATTGCTAATGGTTTTCGGGCATCAATAAAGACTTTATTTTCAGTTTCATTAAATTGCAAATTGACATTTAAATGACGAATAACTTCATTCATCGTAAAGACATCAGAAAGAATTGGTACATTGTTTAATGTAGTTGTCCCTTCGTCTGCTAATAAAGTCGCAGCCAGAATTGGTAAAACAGCATTTTTCGCTCCTTCAATCTTGACTGTGCCTTTTAAAGGGGTACCCCCTTGGACGATAATTTCTTCCATTATCTCTGTTCCCTCCAAATAATTCATCTCTTTGACTTAAAATCGATAAAAGCAATACTTGCTCTTTTATAAGCGTGAAATAAAGAGACTACGTGACAGTTGTAAAATTTCGTAAAAGAAACTACTTACTAAGTAGCCTAAACCTATTGAAAAAAGGATTAATGCAATCTTAACTTGACGTTCGTGATTTTTTTTGAATAAATTGGACAAATTTAGCGCATTCAAAGACCAAAAAGCCAAATATATCCAAAGTAAATGACTCAAAAAGCGTACCAATTGATCAATACTAAATCCTTGCATCTAATTTTCTCCTCTTTTCCTTAACATTCCTATAATACCACATTTTTTATGAAAAGGAAGAAAATTTTATCTTTCCTTACAATTATCTCATTTTTTCAGTATGCTACACCAAAAAAGGAACGAGATTTTAAAGCGTAAGCAAATCAGATTATTTACAAAAAATAAAAAATTAGGTATCATTTAGCTTAGACAATGATAAAAGGAGTTGTTTAGTATGACTGATATTCCTCAAAATGAAGGTTTAGATAATAATAATACAGCGGAAACATCAAATTACACAGCAGAACAAGCTGAAGAAATCAAAGAACGCATTTTAACTGCTTTAGAAACAGTAATCGATCCTGAATTAGGCATTGATATTGTTAATTTAGGATTAGTCTATGAAATTGAATTTAATGGATCAACTGGCGAAACGACCATCAAGATGACTTTAACAACGATGGGCTGTCCATTAGCTGATGTATTGACTGATAATATTCATGATGCGCTAGAAGAAGTCCCTGAAGTTAAAAAAGTAGATGTAAAATTAGTATGGTATCCTGCATGGACTACTGATCGAATGAGCCGTTATGCAAGAATCGCTCTAGGCATTCGTTAATTTGGTATAATTACTATATTTAAATCCAATCAAAAAATGCACAGTTTTTCTGTGCATTTTTTTGATATTTTCATTCTTAACAAGTGAACTACTCACCACTTAGCTAAACCTAACGGTTCTTAACGCTTGAAGCGGGAGCTTCTTGGGAACAGAGCGTACTTGATAGTTTATTTTTTTACTAACAGCGGTTTCTCTTATATACCAAGCTATCCCCGTAGTTCCTACGGTTTTTGATTTTTATTTTTATCGTCGGTCGAAATACTAACCACACAACGTTATGACAGATTCAGTTTGTTTTTCACTCTAGTCATAATCATTGTTACACTCGCATCGTCACGAATGTCTTCAAGTCTTACAGTTTTACTTGTGGCGCTAACTCAATATCTTTCACTTGAGCGCCTTCACACTGGAATTGCACCATCATGCTTGGAATCAAACTAATTATA
>DYWZ01000004.1 GCA_020742395.1 Enterococcus columbae | reverse complement strand
GTTCAACCACCAATACTCATTGTCCTCAGGAATATCTGCATTCGTTTCCGGTGCCACTTCTTTGATGGACTTAGTTGGCCATCCCATATCGTTTTGAACAGGATCACCAAACATCTCGATAAATTGCGATTTCACCAGATCATCTGTTTTTAGTAATAGCTTCTTATATGCAGATTTAGTGTCTTCAAATGCCCACATCATTTCACATATTTTTCGCTGTTCTTCAATTTCAGGAAGTTCAAACTCGTATTTTTCAAAATCTGACCAGTTTAGAAAAAAGTTTGTAGATCCTTTCTTGTTTTCTTCAGCAAACTTCCAAAAATGATCTGTCTGAAATATGAATGGCAAAAATCGTTGTATAAGAATTTGTTCGTCTTTCGTTCTACATACATAACTCACATCTGAACATATTCCTTCAAAATCTACAACAGCTGCTTTTCTTAAATGTGGGTTTCTCGACATCAATAGAACATCTCCGGGTTGAAACCTCATATGAAAAGCAGGTCCAATTGTACTATCTTTAATCACACCTTTTCTAGTTATCTGTATCTCGCCACTGTCAAAATGTTCTCCACCAATATAATATTCAAGATCAGTATTATCTTTATCAACCTTATCTTTTATACGGTCAACTACATTTTTTAATAATACTTTAGACATTGTTTTCACCTTCTTTCAACAGATTATTTAATATATTAAATTCATTTTTCGCACTTGTAGAACTTCTCATCCAACTATCAATAGATTCCTCAAGGTTAAGCTCTTCTTCACTTTCATCAGAAATTCCTGACACATATTTTGGAATACCTAAAGAATAATTATTTTTTGACACATCTTCTATATCAGCCACATTAGAAAAGCCATCTATAACAGCAAACCCCTTATAAGTATCCGCAATTTTTTTGATGTGTTCAGATTCTAAATAACTCTGAGCATTTTTTCTTGTAACTTCATTTTTAGCATTAATAAATAAAATCTTTTTCTTTTTATTCTCTGTTTTTCTGCTTCTACATATAACAATACAAGCTTCCATTGGTGAATTATAGAAAAGACTTTTCCCAATTCCAATAACAGCTTCAACTAAATCTAATTGAATCAGTGTCTTTCTCATTTCTAACTCATCATTTCTAGAAAGAACCCCGTGGGGGAATAATATTGCGCAACGACCGGTAACAGGATCCATACTTTTTAAAATATGCTGAAAAAACGCATAATCAGCTCTTCCTTGAGGCGGTGTTCCTAAGAAGTTACGCCCATATTTATCTGATTCAAAAGCAGTTCTATCCCATTGTTTTATGGAATAAGGTGGATTTGCCAAAATCAAATCAAACTGCTTCAGTTTTGAATGGTCTGTAAAAGCAGGTGTCTTTAACGTATCAGCATTAACAATATTAAAGTCCTGTACCCCATGAAGAAGAAGATTCATTCTGGCAATCGCTGATGTAAGAGTTACAATCTCTTGTCCATAGATTGAAAGGTTTCTCCATTCCTTGTTATGATGTTTTAAGTATGCTACTGCTGAAATAAGCATACCTGCACTTCCACAAGTAGGGTCATAAATTGATTCTCCCGGTTGTGGTTTTAACATTTCAGTCATCAAGTTTACAACTGTTCTATTTGTATAAAACTCCTGCGCTGTATGTCCACTGTCATCAGCAAATTTCTTGATAAGATATTCATATCCTTGTCCAAGTTCATCTGCTGGACAGTTTTCTATGCTAAGAGTTTTTGAGCTAAAGTGCTCCATTAAATCTTTTAATAATCTATCTGGTAAACGGTTTTTATTTGTCCATGATGCATCTCCGAAAATACCTTGTAATTTTCCAGGATTTGCTGCTTCTATTTTATGGAAGGCCTCTGTAATAGCTTTACCTACATCCTGAGAAACATTTCTTACATCATTCCAATGTGCACCATCTGGAATTTTAAATTGGTGACTTTCGTCCCATTCTAGAGCTTCTTCACCGAAATCTTCTCTTGCTTTTACACATTCTTCGTCGTACACGTCACTTAAACGTTTGAAAAATAATAGTGGGAAAATATACTGCTTATAAGCTCCAGCATCCACGTGGGTACGAAGCAATACTGCAGATCCCCAGAGATATTTTTCCAGTTCATCAATCGTAATTTTTTTACTCATTTACGTACCCTCCTTCAATCAATAATGCTTTCATCTTAGCTTCAGCTTTCTTCGCATTTTCTAACGCTTCAAAATACTGCGCTCTTACAACTTCTGGCGGAATAATTTCCTGTTTCTTTTTCTCTATATAAGTATTGACAGCAAGTGTGTTTCCTGCCTCATCTAACTCGTCGATTGTTACGATCTTGCATTTTTCAACTACATCTTTATAGTCCTGATATAATTTAAATACTTCTTCAATATCTTTCTCTGACATCTCATTTTGAGCACGTTTTGGTGTATAGATATTTGTAGCATCAATTAAACAAACCTTTCCTTTGTGTTCAGGTTTTTTATGATTGTTCAAGAATATGATGCAAGCTGATACTCCAGTACCATAGAATACTCCTCCTGCAAGAGCTACAACAGCTTCAATCAAATCGCTTTTTATTAACTGTTCTCTAATATCGCCTTCTTTACCACCGTGGAATAAAACACCCTGCGGTAATACCACTGCTAATTTTCCTTCTGTTGGTTTCATAGATTTGATCATATGTTGTAACCATGCATAATCGGCATTAGAGTCGGACGGACATCCCCACATATTTCTTCCGTATTTATCAGATTCGAAGCTATCTGCTCCCCATTTTTCTTGACCAAATGGTGGATTTGCTAAAACACAATTAAACTTCATAAGTTGGTTATGTTCGATGAATTTTGGATTTCTCAAAGTATCTCCCTGAGCAACCTTAAAATCACTTGCACCGTGTAGGAATAAGTTCATTCTGGCAATCGCTGATGTTGATAAATTATTCTCCTGGCCATAAATCTTTCCGTATGTCATTTGACGATTATTGATGTGTCTGATTGCTTCAATCAACATACCACCAGTTCCACAAGCAGGATCGTATACTGTATCTCCTGGCTTCGGATCAAGAAGCATTACCATCAATTTAACAATTGTTCTCGGAGTGTAATATTCCCCCGCATTCTTCTTCGATAGATCCGCAAACTTCTTGATCAGGTATTCATAAGCATCACCCATAACATCTGCACTGTAGTTTTTGTTTCCAACCTTAAGGCTAGACATGTGTTCAATCAAGTTTTTAAGACGTTCATCGTTAAGTTTTGACTTATCTGTCCATGTTACGCCATCGAAACTTGAGAATACACCGCTAAGTGTTTCTGGATTTGCTCTTTCGATACCGTTCATCGCTTTTACAATGCTTAATCCTACGTTCTCACTTGTATTTCTAATATCAATCCAATGACAACCATCTGGAATCACAAAACTATGATTCTCATCAAATGCTGCAAACTCTTCATCGCCACCTGATTCCTCTAATGCTCGCTGTGTTTCTTCATCATACACGTCGCTCACTCTCTTTAAGAACAAGATAGGAGTGACATAATCTTTGAATTCATCCTGGTTGATTGGACCTCTTAAAATGTTACATGCTTCATATAGATGGGCAAATAACTGTTTCTTTTTCGTTTCTTCTATTTCTGTTTCAGATTCTTTTAATTCCTGATCTGCAACCTTTGAAGCTGACTGAATCATTTTTTCACGTCCTCCTGTCTTTACTTTTTTCTTTTCTGAACGCTTAATACTTACACTCATATCTTCTCTTTTTTTCTCCATGATAGGAGGGTACTTATTTTCAAACAGAATCAATAACTGCATAAGATTCTGGTCTAAGAATGTTAATGCATGTTTTCTAATATCTGTTGGTATACCATAATACGCCTCAGCAATACCTCCACAAATCGCAGCAATTGTATCGCTGTCTCCACCGATTGATATCGCATTCCGAATTGCATCTTCAAATCCTGTAGATTCAAAAAATGCTTGTAACGCCTGTGGCACTGTACCTTGACAACTTTCATCAAATTTATATGTATCCCTAATTTCATCAAGAGAGAAATTCATTGGATAATATTTTTCGTTAATATAGTCTCTTATTTCTAAAGTGCTGCTACCAGACTTTGCCATATAAATAGCAACCGCTGTAGCTTCTGCACCTTTTATTCCTTCTGGATGATTATGTGATACTTCCGTAATCATCCTGGAAAGCTCTTTGGCTTCATCTAATGAGTTTGCCGCAAAACCTGCTGCACTCACTCTCATAGCTGCACCGTTCCCATAACTATTGTATGGTTTTGGATCATTTGAAAAAATCCAATCTTTAAACGCTGTTCCATATCCACAATCCGGATAATTTCTCCCAACACGCTGCATGCATTCAATTGCATTTTCCGAAAGATTGCTATGATCTTTTCTGCTTACCATGATTGCCTGTGCAATCGCAAGACTCATAATACTATCGTCTGTTGGAAAGCATTTATATGTAAGGAATTCAAAGTCCTTGTCTTTATAATTATTCCATTCAAAACGTGACCCTACAATGTCACCGATAATTGCTCCTAACATTTATTCACCTACTTATAATAATTTAATAACTGTTCGAAAGTTAAATCTAATCCTACATTTCTAAGCGCTGCAATTCTTTCGTTATACAATTTTTGCAACACAGGTTTTTTATCCTCTAATCTTCCGTAATGAAGTAAATTATGACAATGGCTACAAAGTGAAACGATGTTTTCCATCACATCAACTGAATATTTAAAATCACGATATTTGCTGATCGGAATCAAATGATGAGGTTCTGTATATCCTTTTCCATTTTTACGAAGAAACACTCTATCATTTTCATCGAACTCACATTTATACTCCGCATGGGCCAGCGCATCGGCTGCCACTTTTGGGTCTCTCTTTGGCTTTTCTCGGCCTGTTGATTGGGATGTGGTCATTGCCTGTTTTTCTTTTTTTCCCGGCCATTCCGGTTTGTCGCCTGAACTACTATCAACCAAACTATCTATTTCATCTTTTTCAAGCTGGTCATATTCAGATTCCTTTTCATCTACAATATCGGATAATGCAGCTTTTAACATTTTGATAGTATTTTCATCTAACTGCAGTTTTATTGCATTTTCCAGTAAATAAACAGCTTGTTCATCATCGATTGAACACATATATTGCTGTTTTCCTGTTCCTTTAACTGTAAAAGCACTACCTTCCTTATAGTGGTCAGCAAGCCACTGTTTATGATTTGTTACCTGAAGCGGAACGTCCATATCATAGTATTCTGTATCAATTCGATATCCATCATTATCCCAGGATATGGTTGTATTTGCGTCAGCAAGTTCTTTAGGTTGCTTTCCATCTTTACAATCAGCCTTTGCAATACTAACGGCCATTATTTTTCCGTTTGAATTATGCAGGATAAAATCACCCATTTTTACATTGGTCATCATTGTATATCCAGCATTTTTCTTACCGTTCTTTGTTAACTTAGGTGACCAAACATAGCCTCCTGATCTTTCTTCATCATATGTCTCACCTTGATATACATAATAGACACTCATGATAAAATCCTCCTATATTCTTCCCTGTAGTTCTGACAATACTGATCCCCATCTACTTTCTGCTTCTTGAATTGCTTTTTTGTACACTTGAAGTTCTTTTGTATAAGTTTCTGCTATTTGTTTTTGCTCCTCGATTGATGGGAGTGGAATTTCAATATTGTTCAATTCCCTATAACTGATATTCATTACTGAAGTTCCTTGTTGTCTTGTGATAAGCATTTTTCTTCCAAGAGGACTATCTAAGAACAGCTTAAGATATGTTGTTGAAAGACTCTCATCCGATGCTCTAATAACAATGACATTAGATGATGCAATGCATGGATAAGATTGCTTTTCAAAAATAGCTACTCTTATTACTGTCCCTCTAGCGGGGATTAGCAAATCTCCATCTTCTAATATATACTTTTCAACTTTGCGCTCTTCCTCTTCTAAATAATCAAGGCTTGAATAGTCAACTTCGTATTCACCAATATTCGAAATATTTACAATACCTATATTTCCTGTAGGATCTTTACGACTTACTGCCTTGCCTCTAAATATAGTTGCAACGGTTCCAAGTTCTTGCTTCTTAACATTTGATTCCTGAAATTTAATCCAATCTTCATCCTGTGACTCAAAAATTCGATCTACATTCCAATCACCCGTATCTACAAGTTCATCTTCATATACAAAGGTATCATCCTGAACGATCAGTTTGTTAATTTCTCTTTTACGCTGATTTTCTGAATCTGCCACATATCTTTTAACAGTAACTTCATCTGTTCGCCCAGTTGTTATTGTTAATAAGAATGTCTTAACACCAGTATTTTCAAATATTCCTGTAGGAAGCTCCGCAAGTTCCTTTAAACAATACATTGATTGAAGAAATTCACGCAGTTCTTTCACTCTTCCACCACCATATGTAATCTTCGCCGGTAAAACGATAGATAAGATGCCTTCACTTTTTAAGTGTAATGCAAGATTTTCTGCTGCAATCATGTCATATTCTCGACAGATGAAAGGGGAAAGCTCGTCTGCTTTATCTCTGATACCGAATACTGGTACGGCTAAGATAAGATCAAACTTCTCAGATGTAAACTCATATTCGTAGATACTTGTCTGTTTAACATCTACCTTATCATTGCCAGCAAACATCTCTACTAAAACCTTAAAATGGAAAGAATCCATCGTTGTTAATGTAAAATGCACATCTTCATGCGACTTTACGATTCTTTCTAAACATGGAGAGAACTTTTCGGCTTCTGGAATTAATACATCCTGAACTTTTGCTGTAAAATTATTTTCCATCACATCAATAAGCGCTTCTGGAACTCTAAACTTACTTCGGTGATCTATACATTCCATGATATCTACCCAAGTTACTTCTGCTAAATTCCCAATATTTCTATACACGTCGAAAAATTGTTTTTCATCTGAGAAAGGATTGTCGATACCAAATTCATTGGCCACCTCCAACATAAGCTCATATACTTCTTCGTCATTCAATTTATGAGGTTCAAAATTGTCATCAACTGATTCCTTTTCCAACTCTAACGTCTTTTTTAAAACTGACAGTGTTCTTTGTTGCTGTACTGGTGTGTTATTTCCTCTTACTGCAGTGAAGTAAGAATATATTTTATCGATTGTTCTATCGCTGTTTTTCATAACATCATCTCCTTGGTAATGTTCTACTTGTAACATTGTAACGATAGTATATCATTCAGGTTATTACTCGTCCACGTTTTTTGGTATTTTAATACCAAAATATTAAAATTAATAAAAAAGAGGCTCATCTACATATGATGAAACCTCTTCAAAATCACATATCTACCAATATTATATGTTTCAAACTTGTTTTTATAATTTGTCCATACCCATATTTACAAAATAATCATATGTCTCGTCAAGCATTTTAACCTTTGGTATAAGAATAATCATTTCCCTGCGCGCTCTAGTTAACAAGACTCTGTAATTATTCTCAACAATGGTATCCACATCATTATAATATTTTTCTTGCTTAGCATATTTGGATCCTCTAGCTATCCACTTATCCTCTTGACGGATATAATCACCACCAAACAAAACAATCGGACAATCTATCTCTAATCCCTGGTTTCCATAAACAGAGCATGCCTTCTCTAATTTTTTGCACTCACCTGTAAACCATCGACCATACTCACCATTATGAACTTCATTGTATCCATTATAACCAATACTCCATCCGGGCATCACTTCACGAACAACACTCCACTCAGCAAAGTTAGAAATCATAATTCCATATTTCCATTTTGAGCAATTTACGTCAATACGCTCCACATGCTCCTTAACTTTATCGAAATCGCGAGTGACATAAATTCTCATAGATGTTTTTTGCAATTTATCAAGTTCTTTATTGACATTGTTTACCGTGCCACAGCATCTGCTGATAGCTTGCTCAACCCACTTACTACAGTCAATAAAATCAGCTCTTAATGAAACTGGTAAAAACATATCATTATCAACAATCTTTCTTTTTCCTATTTCACTAATCTGCGATGCTAGCTCTTCTGACGTAATCACGTACCAATCATCATGTTTTTTAAGAGCTTTATCCCACAATGAAATCCCTTCTTCTTCACCTTTATAAATCACTTGCCCATTTCCATACAAACCTATAATAACAGCGTATTCTCTATGTTTATATATTTTTTCTCCAACTCTAAACAAACCTTCTGGTTCAGAATAATCTTTCCCAAGCTGATTTTCATCCCATGCTCTTTGCGCTTCATCAAAAATAAGAATAGACTGCTCAGGAACTGCTGTATTCTTATAAAAGAAAGCCTTTTTGAAGTTCACCATAGCTTGAATGGCATTTTCCGACATATGCTTATTATTTCCGATCTTATCAATCTGATACTGAAGTACCTCAACAAGTGGTCCATTTCCAGAAAGATATACCGCATTTGCTTTTCCGTTTTTATTTTCTTCGTAAACAACACTCTGCCCAACAGCGGTCTTCCCAGCTCCTGGTACACCGTTTATAAGAATAAGAATTTTCTTCTTTTTCTTTTTCGCGCCATTTATGTACCAAAGTACTTTGCTTAGACATTTTTCGTTAACATCCGAAATATATGGAATTTTCCCTTCACGATACATGATTTCAATCGCCTTAAGCATATCAGGCATTTCAGTCTTTGAAGAAGAAAGCCATTCTTCGCTGAATGAGCACAACATTTCTCCATTAAGTTCTTCTTCTATAACCTCGCAAAAATTTTCTGTAGAGAGAATATCAACATCTCTTAGCTTACCGGCTTTTGCATCTTTGTTCGTACAAATCAGATAGCTTTTAACATCTAGTTTCTTATCTATAGTTACTTTATGGTGATTCATCAGCCACTCTTTATATCTAATAGCCTGTGCTACATCATTCCTGTCATCATCATCCTGAGGCGCTTTTTTTCGTTTAAATTCTAAAGAAATAACCTTTGTATCAGTAAGTAATAAAACATCTGGTCTTTCATGAACTGTCCCAGGCAAACTATATTCAAAAATCAACTCATATTCTTTATCTTTTGCAGGCAAATCGACAAGCGTTTCTGCGACAAACTCAAAACAATCCATCCACGCTAATTCTTGACTTTTACTTACAGTATCATTTACATGTGATGCATTTTCTTCTGTCATCACTTCATTGACATAATCACGAAGGATGCTCACCCATGTTTCTAATTGCGTTCTATCAGCTTGTATAATATCTTTTATTTTCAACTTGAAAGCATAATCTATTATTGACAGATTTTCATTTATATCTTTCACGACAGCACGAGTTTCTTTATTATTAGGACCATGCCATATTTTACGAACAGGATTCCACCATATCCTAGCTGCTTTCATTTTACTTCTTATTGCTGCATTTGGTATATCACCATCAAAATTTATTTCAATTTCATTATTCGCTGTTATAGAGTACGTTCTCATTATAATTCACCCCAACTCTTTCTTTATACTCTCTAACGATACTTACTTTTTAACGTTTCCTCACAAGTAGCTATCGTTACAAAATATAAAAATTCAGTTACTACTTCTTCTATATTAACAATAGACCGTCATTCAAACAAATATACAGCGTTTGTTTTTTAAGATATTTTTAGAAAAACACCTTATTATGGGCTTTATACACAGAACACATTATCGTGAGTTGTATCAAACTTAAAATCCACACGTCATTAAAAATATCGACTGTAAAAATATAATCTAGATAATCGATTTGCTGATCATCTACCAAATAAGAAATCATTTTTTCACGCTTTTCTTGAGAATCTGAACCAGTTAAATAATCCGTGCGATATCCACGTTGATTAAAAGCCTCACTTAAAAATTGGCACTCCTCTTTTGAACGACAGAAAATTAAGCCCTTCACCCTGTCACCCGAATAACCAAAATACTCTATTTTCTCGATAATATGGTTGATCCGCTCACTAGAAGAAAGGCGCGTAAAATCTTTTGTTTCATCTAGTAGTTGATTATTGACTTGGATATCGCTAATCCCAAAGTAATGGAATGGACAAAGCAACTCTTCTTCCAATGCTTGCTTTAAACGAATTTCATAAGCAATATTATGATCAAATGCTTTAAACACATCAAAATTATCGGTACGTTCTGGTGTTGCGGTCATCCCTAAAAGTAATTCAGGTTCAAAATAATCTAAAATTCGTTGATAAGAACCAGCTCCTACGCGGTGGGCTTCATCAATCACTACTACATCGAAGTAATCTTTTGGAAATTGTTGACGAATCTCTTCTTTTGCCATCATTTGCATTGTTGAAAAAAGGTAATCAACACTCGCATCAGCTTTATGATTACCCGACAGCAATCCAAAAGTCCGTGTTGGTCCGAAAACTTTTTTATAACTTGCAATGGCTTGTTTCGCGATTTGCTCACGGTGAACTAAAAATAGTGCACGTTTGTATTTGATATTTCTTAACGCAAAAGCTGAGGCATAGGTTTTCCCAGTACCAGTCGCTGATATAAGTAATGCACGCTTAGCCCCATTAACTATCAGTGCTTTTAACTCATCTATGAATCCACTTTGCATCGAATTTGGCTGTAATTTATACATTTCCATTTCAGGAACAGCCATTTGTCGAGTCACATCACGTTGTTCTTGAACAATTTCATATTGTGTATCATAACTATCCGCTACTTGCTCATATTGTACAGTATGAGAATCCTGCCAAATTTCTTCAAACTCTTGCTGAATTTTTTGTTTTTGAATTGCTTTTTGACGTTGATAATTCTCTTCATAGACTTTTGCTAAATGTTCATCATATTGCTGCGAATTATCACTCCAAAGTGCTTCAAACTCATCGACTAAATCCTTATAAACGGCACCATCTTTAGTAGAAATCAACTTTGTATTCCACTAATTCTTCCTTTGAATAATCCATGTTACTTCTCCTCAATCCAAAAGCTGTGAAAGCCATAGCTAAAGATTTTTGCCTCTTTAGGCACTTGACAGATGGCATGATACACATTGACAAAATCCCCCACTGCACCAAAAGTCATCGTAAAGCTCAATAAAGCAAAGCAAACTGAGACCTCCACATTCAGATAAGGCGCAGTGACATACCAGATAATAAAGGGAATAAGCCCTAAAATAACGGCAGGTGCTAGACTCAAAACGATAAAACGGCTTTTACTGACCTTTTCTTCACAATAAACAAACATCGCGCCTTGATCGAGATAATTTCAAATTTCCTTGCGTGCCTGCATTGGAAAACATAAGGCATGGATGATCTCATGGATTATCATTAGTGAATACATTAAGAAAATATAGACAATTCCCGCTGTTAGCCATTGAAAATGCCATTGCCATAGATAATCGATTGAAGCAATTCGGTAGCTGCCCACAATTAGCATGACTAGAAATAACGGGGAACCAATTAACATGCCTTGAAGCATGATTTTATTTAAATCAGCGCTTTCTTTAAATTTTGTAGCTTTTTCTGGATAAGGCTGATTTTTGATTAATTGCGATTCATCACGGTATTTACCCATATAATAGATTTGAAACATACACTCACCTCTCGAATCTATCATACTATGTGGCTTGTGATTTGACTAGGTCAAGAAAAAACAAAAAGCTGCCTAAAAGACAGCTTTTCACTTGGCTAGGAAGCCGATAAATATGGTTGCAGCGTATCTATCAGCATTTTATCCGCTTTTTGATTGATTTGCTTTGCTTGGATTTGTTCAGCTAAAAGCTGATTGGCTTCAGGCATTCCACAAATATCCGCACCAATCAAATGTTGCGTGTGAAGGACTTGTTGCAGACAAGTTTGTAGTGTCTTTAAATCAAGTTGACCTTGACTCCAATTGGTTAGTGCCTGATCTTTGGCCAAAATATCTTTATCGACAGATAGATAAACCGGATATTCTGATTGAAAGGCGGCTATTTTTCGCCTTGCTTTATGTTGTAAAAAATCTTCCTCAGTAATCATTTTTAACTTTCCACTATGAAAATTGAGTTGGCTAAAGCTCTGAACATCAGGACCTGCCACCATCACTTGATGCAGCTTAGGATTTTGCTCAATGCAATCGCACACCCAATCGCCACAAGTCAACAGCTTGCCAAAGCTAGCCTCCTGCATATCTGTATGATGATCAAACAAAACTAAATCAAACGGCTCGTCAATCTGATCACACATCAGCTTAGTGATATAATGATAGTCGCCAGAATCTAAAAAATGCAGACCACGAATGCCATGTTGGGCAATCATTTGCTTTAGCTGGGCCTTAGCTTCATCTGAACAAATAAAGCGACTGCCCACGATTTTTCTACAATTTAAGTGCGTAAAATTGGGATAGTCGTCATAGTCATCATTAAAATCTAAAATATAATTTTCACCCATAGTATCGCCTTCTTAAATAAGATCACACCTATTATATCACTTTTAAAAACACGCACAACTAAGGAAGTCGTTTCAATTATTACAAGTGCCTAGCTTCACTTGATTTTTGTTTGACAGCTTGAGCGAGGGCTTGAATTTCACTTGGTCGTGTACGACAGCAACCACCGACAATCTGCGCGCCTAAATCAAGCCATTTTAAGGTTTGATCAACGAGCGAACTTTCTCCTTCATGACTATGATGCCAGGTTTAGGTTGTCCCATCATAGATTTCTCCAGAATTAGGATAGGTAACAAGCGGTTTATCAGTTAATTTGCGTAGCTCTGTCAACAAACCATCATATAACTGCGGCTTTGTGCAATTGAATCCGACGGCTAAAATTTGCGGACAGGCTTCTACCTCAGCTATCACTTGTTTTAAAGGAGTACCATCTGAAATCTGAGCGAATTGCTGTGCGGTAAAACTAATATAAGCTTCTACTTGAGGAAACTCTTCACGCAACAATGCCGTTAAAGCCTGCACTTCTAAAAAATTAGGGATGGTTTCTAATGCGAGCATGTCTACCCCTTGTTCTAAAAATAGTTGAATGCGTGGGCGGTGAAAGGCTTTTAATGCTTCTAGTGTTACTTTTCCATATTGACCGGTATATTCTGAGCCATCTGCTAGATAAGCTGCATAAGGACCCACATCCCCTGAAATCAAAGGGTAAATAGAAGCGGCTTGTTGGGCTTTGTCTAATTTTTGCCAATATTGCTCTCGTGCTTGTTGGGCTAATTGGACAGTTAAGCGAATAATAGCTACGGCTTGTTCGCTAGTTAAGCCAGCCTCTTCTAACCCAGGAATCGTCGCTTGATAGGTTGAAGTGGTTAGAATATTGCTACCATGATTTAAATAGATTTCATGAAGTTCTTGGATTACTGCTGGTTTTTCTAAAAGATATTTAGCCGACCAAAGCTTTCCGGAAACATCATACCCCATTTCTTCAAGCTCAGTACCTAATGGACCATGTAAAATCAAAACTTGCTTGCTAGCTAAAAGTTCTTTTAATCTTCCCATTTAAAATCACCTCTACATTTTCTATAATTTTTTAAATTTAATATAATGATAGGCATAACATAAAAGAATAAACGGAATACCAAAATAAAGTCCGGCTCTTTGAGAAGCATCCCACGCAATCCCAATAATAGAAATCACTAATAAGCCGATAGTTATATAAGGTAAAATTGGATTAAATGGGATTTTGTAACTTAATTCCTCTTTGCTATGGGTCTGACACCAAACCTTACGAAATTGAATTTGCGCAATTGGAATGGATAACCACACGGCTACTACGGCAAAACCAGCAATAGAGACTAAAGCTAAAAAGACTGTATCGGCTGCATAAACACTGGCAAATAACGCCAAAAGTGCACCAACCATCGATAATAATAACGCGCGCATCGGCACCCCATGTTCATTAATGCGCACGAGTTTTTTTGAAACC
The DNA here is from genome assembly GCA_020742395.1 of Enterococcus columbae. Taxonomy (GTDB): domain Bacteria; phylum Bacillota; class Bacilli; order Lactobacillales; family Enterococcaceae; genus Enterococcus_E; species Enterococcus_E columbae_A. The sequence goes on along the minus strand of DYWZ01000004.1, from coordinate 2,691 downwards.
ATGCCTTCATTTGCTAATGACCAAAGCATCCGGCTTGAAGCATATAGTCCTGAGTTACCAGCTGATAAAATCGCGGTTAGAATGACAAAATTCATGATATCAGCCGCAAAAGGGATACCGATTTTATCAAAAACTAGCACAAACGGCGCATCCGTAACTCCGGCTTCTTTCATCGGTAATAAACAAGCCAATACCACGATGGTTAAAACAAAGAAAATAACTAAACGACCAATTGTGGTATGCAGTGCGCGTGGCACCGCTTCTTTAGGATTTTTTGTTTCACCGGCCGCAATCCCAATTAATTCCGTTCCAGAAAAGGCGTAATTCACACTAAGCATCACTGAAACTACGGCAATCATCCCATTAGGAAATAAGCCTTGCGCGGTTAAATTATGGAAATATAAGTGCTGATGACTGCCTTCAAATGGTAAAACACCAAAAATCGCCAAGGCACCTAAAATGATAAAAACAATAATGGTAATGACCTTGATACTTGAAAAATAAAATTCTGCTTCTGCAAATAAGCGAACAGATAAGGCATTTAACCCAAAGATCACCGTCGCAAAAATTGCCGCAAAGATCCAAGCTGGTATATGTGGAAACCAACGTCCCATTAACATTCCCGCACCAAGAAATTCTGTTCCCAAAGCAACTGTCCAACAAATCCAATATAACCAGGCAACTGTAAAACCGGTCCCAGGACTAATAAATATGGTGGCATAAGTATGAAACGAACCTGTCACTGGCATCGCCACTGCTAATTCGCCTAGCGATAACATCACCAAGTAGACCACGATTGCCCCTACCAAATAGGATAAAATAGCCCCAAAAGGACCAGCCTGTGCAATTGTATAACCTGAACTTAAAAATAATCCTGTGCCAATCACCCCACCTAAAGATAGCATGAATAGATGTCGGCTAGTCATTTTACGCTGAAATTGACCTTCCTCTTCATAATGATGATTCTCCATTCAATTCCCCCCAAAAAAGTTGATGTGATTATCATAACATGTGAATAAAACTTGATGTAATAGAAAAAAACAGCCTCAAGTTATAGTTAAAACTATAACTTGAGGCTGTTCAAAATAATCAGACAAAAACTAAGCCTGTTTGCGTTCCCTACCTCTTGCCAAAAAAGAATAAATTGGTAAAGAAAGATAGAGTATCATCGCTATTTTAGGCATAAAATAAGCAAAAGCGATTAGACCTAGATTCAATAGAATTAAGCTCACTATGCGCATCCGCATCAATCCGACTAAAAAGGGATTTTTCGATTGAACCGTTTGTAAATGAGCCGCACTAAAAATTAGCGATTGCAATAAAACAATCAGTAAATAGACCACCCCATAATTCATCACTGCTAATCTGGATACATCGAGCATAATCCATTTGGTTAAAACTGGAATCAATGTCAGCAAGGCTAAAAAGCTAAAGTTAAACACTAAAACTTGATGCGTTGCTTTTTTAAAACTAGCAAAACACAGATGATTTTCATACCAAAAATTTGCTACAACAAAAAAGCTGGTAAAGAAAATCCCCACATCGACCAAAAAGTTCGTGTAGCTGATGTTATCGACTGGCAAGTGAATTTCTAGTGCCATAATAGTTAAAATAATGGCAATCACTCCATCATTTAATGCACATAGTCGGTTGTGCGTCAGTAAAGGAATTTCTTCTTGTGTTTGCTTACGCTTTTCTTCTAATCTAGTGCGAACTTCCTTGGCCTGCTCAGAGAATACATTTCGCTTATTCATTACTTTGATTCACCTACTCTAGCATCACTCACTTTTACCACCACTCTAAATTGGCGTTCCGGATGCGTTTCAAGATTCACCATTTGAATACGTGATTCCAAAATCGTCCCATGACCATAATAAAGTAAGGTACTAAACAAACTATTGTATTGGGCCGGTACATAACCTATTTTGGTATTTTGATAAAAGACCGCCACCGCATCCGGATCATGCGGATTACCTTCTTCACGAACTAATTGTACATTTTGCCCTAATTTTAATTCTTCAATCACATCTAGCCCATCACAATAGGCAAATCCCGCTAAATGAAAATCCATGATGTGACGACTTGGTTGATATTTGACACTATTCATACAAATCACCTAACTTCTCTTAATATACTTATTTTAACAAAATATTTTATGACCAACAATTCCCAAAGTATTGAATGTCATAATCAGATGATTCTATTATTTACACTCATTTTAGCAAATAGAAAACTACTTCAAACGAGCATTCCGTGCAGCGCCTAAAGTAGTTTTCAGTATATTTATTTAAAAAAAGAGTTATTCCATGTCGAGTGGACATTGCACTCTAGCTAGATGCTCATTTGTTAAGATAAACGAACTCCCTTCCGCTGTAACAAAGACTTGGCCATAAGGACTATTTTCTCGATGCCCACGCACCCACTGACCATCTACCATGACTTCAAAAATAATACGATCACGAATCGGAAAGCCATCAACCATTACACTAGCAGTTGAATTGTGTAGTTCACAATTTCCCTGATACACTTGCTTAGAAAATTGTGAAGCTAACACACTTAGCTTAGCCGCTGTTTTGTAAACCTCATTGACCTTAGCAAAATCTTCATTGGCGATGTTTTCGACTAAGGAATCAGCATGTTTCCCAAAAATCGCACTAGCATCAGTTAAAAATTTAATCGCTGCATCCATTT
>DYWZ01000003.1 GCA_020742395.1 Enterococcus columbae | reverse complement strand
GAGGAATTAAAAATGGAAATAGAACAATTTATAAAGTATTATAATGAACAACGAATAAAAGAAAAGTTAGGATGGATGAGTCCTGTTCAATATAGGCTCCATCTTTTAGCTGCATAATGAAAACGAGACGACCGGAGTCGTCTCGTAAAAAAGTCTAACTTTTGGGGGTCACCTCAGAATACCCTCTTTTATTTTTTTCTTTATTACATCCCCCCTTCAATCTTTCTATTTCTCTGTTATACTATAGCTGATAATAATCTTCACCAAATTTAGCAGTTTACCCTAGTCATCATCCTAATTCTTAACCTCAACTGATTAAAAACAGATTCAGGAGTGGAACAATCAATCGGCTAAAACAAGCGTATTTTTGTCATTTTTAATTAACAGATTTTGATTACCCTTTTATTTTTTAAACTAATTTACAATGAAAGACTATAGCTAATCACTCAGCTACAATAAGACCTAGAAGCACGCTGGCAAGGGAAGCATAGATTCTTTATAAGAAGTAAAAATTTCATCAAATTAAAGCGAATTTTAAAAATCATCCTACGTTACCTATTGCTTGTAACCCTACGTAATCAGGAAAAATAAGCATCAGAGGAGGTGACAGCTATGTCAAAATACACAACTGGAGAAATGGCTAAATACTGCAACGTATCTGTGCGCACCGTCCAGTATTATGACACTCGTGGAATTCTAACTCCTAGCGAACTCTCAGAAGGTGGTAGAAGGCTTTATTCAGAAAATGAACTCAAACGATTAAAGATTATTTGCTTTTTAAGAAATGCAGGGCTTTCGATTAATAGTATTGGCGAGCTGCTTAATGGAGAAAATCCAGAAAATGTTATTTCTATTTTATTAGACCAACAAAATCAGTTATTAAAAGAAGAGATAAATGCAAGACAAAACCAGCTAGCAATTATCGAAGGCATCAAACGGGAATTAAAAAACTTCGAGCATTTCTCCGTTGAATCCATCGGTGATATAGCTTACACAATGGAAAACAAGAAAAAACTACACCAGCTACATCTAATGATACTTTTTACGGCGATTCCGATTAGTATCGTCCAATGGGGCTTCATTATATTCGGCCTCTTTACACAAATCTAGTGGCCAGCTTTTGTATGTCTGCTAGGGGTTATAATTTATGCTATTTGGCTTACAAATTTTTATTTTAAGCGAGTCGCTTACATCTGCCCTCACTGTCATGAGGTATTTAAACCTCAGCTAAAGGAAGCCATTTTTGCCAGACATACGCCAACACTTAGGAAGTTAACCTGTCCTATTTGTCATCATAAGGGCTTTTGTGTCGAAACTTATCATAAGAAAGAAAAAAATTAATCTCAAGCAACGAGCAACGATTAATCAATGCGCACAAATAATAGCTTTAACCTAGCTCGCTAAAAAAAACGGAATTGCCAAAAGCGAACATGCTAGTTGAACATAAATGACAACAAGCACTCTTTTATGGCAATTCCGTTTGCTATTTTGGTGATTCACAGATTCTGACGATACTTCATCCCCGCTAGCTGACTGCACTGGCATAAAAAGCAATTCCTTCAGCTTGCCAGCCGAATTGCATTAATTGATTTCTCTCAGCGAAAATAGCCGTAAAGTGATGTCGGCCTAATGCAGGCTGATACAAACGATAAACTGGCACCCCTTTTTCAGGCTTCAAAGCAGAAAGCGGGACATCTGAGGACAGCAAAATTTGCCAATTAGCCTTCAAAAGCACATCAACTTCAACAAGATTCGTTGTATATACAATATCTTGGTTATTTGGTGAGAATAAGGTAAGTACCGTTGCTACTGGCAAATAATCCTCGGCAGATTTGCTAAATAATAAGTGACTTTTTTCTAAATGCCACCCTTGATCAATGACCAACTGATTCATCCTAGTCAAATCAGTCATGTATCGATGTTGACCAGTCTGCGGTGAATAAATCCGATAAGCGACCTCATAATCACTGGTGCTATGCGCTTTTACCTCCGAAATACCTACACTACTTACACACATAAAGCCTAGCAACATCAATAAGCAAGTTAATTTTCTCATCGCTCATCAATCCTTTCTAAATGAAAGCGACCTAGACCAAACGATATACACTAATACTCCTTTGAAACATCTTCTTCACTTATATTATAGCATTTTTCGCACTTTTCAGAAAGCGTTTCCTTCTATTTGCAAAAACAAAAGCTTAGTCCTTGACTATCGAAGGCTGCTTGCTTTTTTAGACTTATTCTTATCTAAGAACTTCTGCTTTACGAATGAAATAAAGTTTTTTATAATGCTACTAACTAATTGAGAATGATTTTCATCAATGTTTTAGGGCGTAAGAAAGGATGGTTCCATGGAAATTTTTGATTGTTTAATTATCGGTGGGGGGCCTGCCGGTTTATATGCTAGCTTTTATGCTGGCTTACGTGATTTAAACGTTGCTATTTTGGAAGCGCAAGACCATCTTGGAGGCAAGTTACACTTTTATCCCGAAAAAATGGTTTGGGATGTTGGAGCGATGCCACCGACCAAGGGCAAGCAAATCCAACAAAATCTAATTGAGCAGGCACAACTTTTTAAGCCTACCATCTTTTTAAATACTAAAATCATCCACATTGAAAAACAAGAAGCCCTTTTTCAAGTGACTGCGCAAAATGGCCAAAAATTCTTAGGTAAAACAATTCTACTTTGTATTGGTGGGGGAATTTATCGACCAAAAATGTTGCAATGTTCGATTGATTCGGCGGCTCAATCACGTATTTACACGCATTTTCCAAATCCTATGCTTTTAAAAGATAAGCGTCTGTTGGTTTCTGGAGGCGGTAATAGCGCCATTGATTATGCTTTGGAAGCCTTAAATTATCAAAGTAAGGTCAGCTTATGCTACCGAGGAGCGCAATTAAAGGCGCACGAAGCCCAATGCAAACAGTTTAAACAATCAGGGGGCGAAATTTTACTAAATCATACCATTCAAACCATTCAACTAGTTAATCAGCAACTACAGATTACCTTTACCAATCAGCAAATAGCCTATTGTGACTATCTATTGGTACAACATGGTTATCATCACGAGGCCGACTTATTACATCAAGCAGATCTCGCCTTTTGCTTACATGAGCACATGTATCTCAATTGCACGCAGCCTGGTCTCACTAATCAGCCCGGAATTTTTGCAGCAGGTGATGTCCAATATTTTCAAGGCAAGCTGAATTTATTAGCCGGTGCCTTTCAAGATGCCGCTTATGCCATCAATCAAATTAAAGTTTACCTCGATCAGTATAGCCAACCCTTTGCTATGGTTTCTTCTCATAACCATAAATTCGACGAAAAAAATCAAAGACTCTTTCAACAGGCAAGCAAACCGCCTGAGCAATGACAAAAAAAACAAATGGCACAGTACATAAGCGCAAACTGCTCATGTGCTGTGCCATTTTTGGTTAAACTAAATTCAATACCCAGCGTTCTTCAACTACCCCTTGTCCCCACTCCTCTTTAGCATAACGATCCGTCAGATAAAAGCCATGTGTTTCATAAATATGCCTAGCAATCACTTGAGCAGTGATGGTATATAAACAAACCTGCCGATAGCCTTTTTCTCGACAAAAGCTCAAGGCCAAATCCATCAATTGATTACCATAGCCACGCTGACGCATTTCTGGCTCTAGCATGAAAAAACGTAATTGCGCTAGCTGATCATCTAGCCTTTTAATGGCAATACTCCCTGCTGGAATCTCATTACAAACTAAAATCTTTAAACAGTCCGTCTCCGGATGATAACTATCGACAAATTCATAGACAATTTGATCCACATAAGCAAAAAAAGTTTCTGATAAATGGCGCTCAGCGTAATATAGCGTCTTATGTCGCGAAATAATATAGTCAATATCACTTGGTTTAAAAGAGCGGATAGTCACGACATCATTCGCCTTAGTCAATTGGTTACGTATTTGCACGAGCGCTTGACACAACGCTTCCACTTCAGTTGGGGTAAGTTTACTAAAAAGCTGGCTAATTTGTTCACGCTGACAATCTGTTAAACGTTGAACCTCTTGCTGACCTAAAGTCGTTAGCTGAATATATTTCATTCGACTATCATTATTTGAAGCTACCTTTTGAATCAGCCCTTTAGCTTCAAATTTTTTTAACATTCGACTAGCATAGCTTCGATCAATAGCTAGCTGGGTAATCAAGGTATTAGCAATACAGCGTTTTGTTTTACTCATTTCCATTAAAAGATCTCGTTCAGTTAACGAATAACCTGCCTCTAATACTACTTGATCTACTTGTTTAAAAACATGCTGATAAACCTTATGAAAGCTTTGAATATCAGTGATTTGATCTTGACTTAACATATTTTTCCTCCATCGGCGCGGTTGGATTGATTTCATTCCATAACGTGAAACCTAAAATAAACAAGCCGCCAATCATTTGTGATAGACTAATCGCCTCTCCTAACACAAACACCGAGATAAATACGGCCACTAATGGATCAATATAACTCAAAATTGCTGCCTTTTGACCAGGTAATTCTTTTAAAGCAGAAAAATACAAACAATAGGTAATCCCTGTGTGTACCAAACCAACAATTAATAGATAAATCCAACCCTTCATCGCAAGCTGTCCTAACGAAAAATGACTAGTCAGCGCCACGTAAGGAATTAAAACAATAATGGCTGCAATAAATTGTAAAAAGGTTCGATGAATGCCCCCAACATTTTTGATAAATTTATTCAACAGGATAACCGTAGCATAAAAACAGGCGGCACCTAAGCCAAATAAAATACCTGTCAAATGCGCTTTTCCTCCACCTAAATCACCTAAACCGGTAATCAAAACAATCCCGATAGTTGACATAATAAAACATAACCATTGTTTGAAGCCCATTTTTTCTTTAAATAAAAACGGACAGGCTATTGTCACAATCACTGGCGCAAAATAATAGCTTAAGGTTGCCACCGAGACAGTCGTATATTTGTAAGATTCAAATAATAAAATCCAATTAAATCCCATAGCAATCCCTGAAAATAGCAACAAGGGCAATTCTTTTTTGATTGCGCCAAAAGGAATTTTTTGCCGAGTAAGTACCAAAAAGCTCCCGATTAAAAGCGCGGCTAGCATGGCACGATACAGCGCCAGTTCACCAGAAGAAATGGGAATATTCCGTACAAAAAGTCCTAATGTCCCAAAAATAACCATCGAAATAATCAACAAAAACCTAGCTTCCTTTATCTTTTTCATTTGACTCCTCCAATTAATTTTTTATAGTTATCCTACACAAATTGTGGACTTAGTCAACTATTTTTAGTTAGTGAATCTAGAATGATCCTATCTGATTACACCTAGTAAAAATTAGCAAGCATAGTCCATGCAACCACTACCAAAACTTGTTACAATCAAAAAGAAATAGATAAAAAACTTAAATATACTATACGAGGAGTACCTTTATGCAATTAACTGTTACCTTAACTAACCAAGCTACTATTATTAATTCTTTAGATCAACAGCTAATTTTAACCATTCAAACAACCGGTGAACCGGATATGACTGATTGCCTTGCGCTAGTTCAAGATAGCAAAAGCAAATGGCAGCTAGTCGAGGAAGAACTGCCCAAAAAATATCAAAAATGTGTGCTAATCAAAGCTACTGAATACGAACAAAAAATTTTAGCTCGCTGTTTAACCAATGAATTTTTTGAAGGCAATCATGTTATTCCTCGTAACTTGATAAAAGATTACCAAAACTTATGTCAACAAATAAATCAAATTTTACAAGCCTTTGCTATTGAACTGACCGCTAAACCTAAAAAAGCGACAAGTGCTAAAGCGCAGCATCGCTGGCAAAAAGCCTTAGCAGAGATTCCTTTTTATGTGGATGATTTCGGGGCCAAAGCAACCATCTACTGGCAAAAGCGAAATGAATTGCGGATTGAAAAAGGCGCTAGGCTATTGCCGGATGCACCTTTGAACAAGGATGGTTCACTAGGTTTTGGTGCACGTTTTGCCTTAACCTTACGTGAGGAACAAAAAGAGAAAATTAAGGATAACCAAACCATTGAGGATATTGTGTTAAAAAGTGTTAATGAGGTCGGTCATCTCCTTTATTTTGCCGGTACGAATAGCTGGCTAGTTTTAAAAGATGAAAACGGCAAGACCATTGATGAATATAGTCGTGTAGAATAGGAGTTTATAAGTGAAAAATGAACGCGTATTTAATATGAGTGTCAGCAGTGTTTATCCTTTATTGGTCAAAAAAGCTGAGCGTAAAGGACGCACCAAAGAAGAAGTAGATACCATTATCACTTGGTTAACTGGCTATACGTTAGAACAACTAGCTACTCAACTAGCCAATGAGCTCTCTTATCGCGAATTCTTCGCACAAGCTCCGCAAATCAATCCCAATGTACACTTGATTACAGGGGTGATTTGTGGTTATCGAGTAGAAGAAATTGAAAATCCATTAATGCAAAAAATTCGTTATTTAGATAAGTTAGTCGATGAACTAGCCAAGGGAAAGAAAATGGAAAAGATTTTACGTCAGCCGAAAACAACAAACAAAAAATCAACCTCTCCCTTGCTGCCAATCGACTGGCCTAAGCAAGTGTTACAAACCTTAGCTGCCGATCAATGGTTATCAGCTGATTATCCTGATTTTACGTCCAATCAAGAATGCTATCAATTTCAAGCCAGCATTCAGGCTGTACAAATCGGTCGTGGGGGTGCTTATGTAGCAGTGCCTTGTGATATTAAGGCGACTTTTGGCAAGGGACGCTTGAAGGTGAAGGCTTACTTTGAACAGGTTGCTTATTCCAGAAGCATTGTCAATATGGGACTAAAATACGCAGATGGATCTATTTGTTATTTATTAGGTATGACCAGAGCCATTAGACAACAATTGGCTAAAAATATTGGTGATAGTGTCACCGTGACATTCCAATTAGTGTAAAATCAACAAAAGCTACTAAAGAGGATTGACCAGCCAATTTAGTAGCCTTCTTTGTATTTGCTATTATTGTTCTCGAATCAGTTTTTCACGCCAAAAATGATCGGCTTGACCGCCTTCCATTCCTTTTAAAAACTTTTGACGAATTTCTGGATATTGACTACTTAGCTGCGTAATTAATTGTTTCATTTCTTCACGCTTAGTCTTCTTATCAGCCGGACAGGGATTAAAGATTACTGGCAACTTTTCGCGTTGAACAAAATGCTTAATCGCTAGCTCTTCAACATATAACAGTGGACGAATAATCGAAATATCACTGCGGCTAAGATAAGTCATTGGTTCAAAGCTTCTGAACTCGCCATGAAATAACCAATTCATCATAAACGTTTCAATTGCGTCATCTAAATGATGTCCCAAAGCCACCTTACTACAGCCGCGCTCTTTGGCTGTTTGGTACAAAATCCCTCGCCGTAAATTTGCACATAAGGAGCAAGGATTTTTTTCTTGACGAATATCAAAGACAATTTTCGCAATATCAGTCGGAACTATATCTAATGTATAGCCTAACTCCCTACAAAAATCCTTTAAAGGGGTTAGATCCATCTCCATACCCATGTCTAAAATCATTGGATGAATCGTAAAATCAAAACCTAAACGCCCCTGCTGACGAATCGTTTCCAATAAATAAAGCAAGGTGGTGCTATCCTTGCCTCCTGAAAGACCAATCGCAACAGTCTCTCCCGGTTGAATCATCCCATAATTTAAAATCGCCTTACGTATTGGATTATAATAGTGTTGATTATCTTTTTTGTGCATGATTGCCATTTTCTTTCCTCATTTCTCACTCGTTAACTATTTCACTATCTATTATAACTAGATTTTTTAACAAAAAAAGACTGTAGGTAAATTTTACCTACAGAAAATCCGTTAATGGCCACTTTTACTAGACATCATTTTTAAAAATACAGCTAGCGAAGATTTCTTTTACTAAAACCAAGCCAACCGATAAAGATAAAGCTCAAACCAAGTAAACCAACTAATAAGCTTGGTAGCCAACGAATTGCATGTAAGGGATAGTTCGCTAAAAAATGAAACGCACTCGTTTTTACTAACCATTTAGGTAAATGCAATAATGATTGAAAATAGGCTAAAACAAAGCTATAACCTAGATAACCATAAACGACTCCACTCAGCTGTGGCAGCCAACCAAAACAAAGGCTCATCGCATCTATAAAGAATAGCATGAGCGGTAATTGGTGAAAGGTGGCGATTAAAATATGTTGAATAATAGCTAAATGAACTTTTCCTAGTGAAAAATAAGCTGCACTAGCAAGAGCAAAGCCACCAATGATTAAACCAATGCTACCATAAAGGATCACCCAAAACGTATTGACCCAATATAAGTGACTGCGACTAATTGGTAGAGCTAACAGTTGGGCTAAGCGTTGTTTCTTTTCCTCATTAGCTAAGCGTTGAATCAGCAATAATGGCAAAATCAAACTTAGGGCAGCTAGCACGACCATAATCATCGCCGTAAAAGCATCTAAGATATTTTGCTGATTTTGAGCAAACATTTGTTTCAGTATATGATTACTTGAAATAAAGGTATCAATCTGTCCATAAATAGAACCATAAGCTGCTCCCAAAACAAGATCACCCACATACCAAGATAGAATCAGCAAGCCGTTCACATGATGTAGCCAACCACTAACCGAAAGCAACAAAGCATTAGCTGTAGCTTTCCCTTTTGGTGTCGGTAAATAGCTCGCCTGTAAATCACGGTGATTCGCTAGATAAAAGCCAACGACTGTCAATCCGACAGCTAGAAAGAATAGCCCCAGTAAGTACAAACTTTTATTTTCTGTAAATGGTCGATTCAAATAAAGCCAAGCTAAGGGATTGAAAGCTGACCAAGTAGGATGAGTGATATCTGTCAATGCTCTAAGTAAATATAGCAAGCCTACAACGCCTAAAAAATACCCTTTTGCCATGCTACTTGTCGGAAAAATTTGCGCGAAGCAATAGGCCAAAGCAGCCCCTAGCAAACCAGCTAAAGCTAAGCTATCCGCAAAATACAAACTGCCTATTACATCAATCGTTTTCACCTGAAAGCTAAGCATCACTCCAACGATGAACACTATTAATAAACCCTGACAGCATAAAACAACTCCTAAGCTAGCGAAATCATTGGCTCTTCTCCCTACATTTAAGGCGCCTAGCATTTCGGTTAAGCCGTTTTCTTCCTACTTTCGTGTTTGATTAATCATATATAACCCAGCAATCAACATCGAAACAATCCCAAAAAACAAGGTCATTTCATGGCCGTACATCGCTCCAATCGTGTAATCAGCAGCATTTTTGACCGGCAAAGTACCCACATCGCTATCATAGCTGGATTTTTCATCGTGAGATACATTCCCTGCAAGCCTTGATCCTCTGCAATTTTTTCAAAGGCAGGAACATAGCCACTAGTAAATAAGCCTAAAGCAATTAACCAACAAAGCAGCCCATAACGATTGCGCCAAAATTGCATTCGCCACAAGGTCAGCGTACGATAAAAATTTTGCTTCATTAATCGTTTCATCACTTAACCACCTGCTTATCAGCTTGATTTTTCAGGGGTTCTTGATAATGCTGCATAAAGACCTCTTCTAAAGTCGCCGGCAATACTTCAAAGTGAATCAGTTGAAACTCACTTAGTTTTGCTAATAATTCATTTAATCGCTCGCTTGCAATCGCAAATGTGGCTTGATGATTATTGTGCATGGTTAGCTGTTGGATAAATGGCATTCCTTCAAGCAGCTAGCAATTCCTTCGTCTGCACATGAACGGTCGATTGACTTAAATGTCTTAATGAAGCTAAGGTCCCACTTTCAACTACCGTACCGGATTGAATAATCACCACCCGATCAGCTAAGCGCTCTACCTCGCTTAAGATATGAGAGGATAATAAAATCGCTTTGCCTGCTTGCTTTAATTGAGCAACCTCTTCTTGGAAAATAACCTCCATTAATGGATCCAAGCCAGAAGTAGGTTCATCTAAGATATATAAATCACTCTCAACAGCTAAGGCCGCGATCAAACCGACCTTTTGACGATTACCTTTAGAGTAGTTCTTGATTTTCTTTGTTACATCCAATTGAAATCGTTCAATCAGCTGCTGTTTTTTTACCTGATTGGCTTTTCCATGTAGCTGCATCAATAAATCAATAGTCTCACCGCCACTTAAATTCTCCCACAAGGCTAAATCACCAGGAACATAGGAGATTCGCTGATGAATCGACAGACTCTCTTTAAATGGATCTAAACCGAAAAGCTGAATTTCACTGGCTGTTTTCTTTAATAAACCTAGCATAATGCGAATGGTTGTCGATTTCCCTGCTCCATTTGGCCCGATAAACCCTACAACTTCCCCCGGATAAATCTCAAAGGTTACCTCTTTTAGCGCCTTACTTTGGCCAAAACTTTTACTTAATTGTTGAATCTTGACAATTGGTTGTTTCGCTAGCATCAACCTAACCAATAGTTTTGAACTATTTATTAAATTTTAGTTCAAAAATATGTCAACTAAAACATTAGGTCAAGCCCTATTAGCAAAAATAAAGCGCCTATATGTATTTTGTTTAAATGTCTTGTATAATAAAGACAAATTCTGTTGTTAAAAAGGAAGAGGACTATGAATGGATTTGAAAAAAGAACCTTTGCTAAAAAAGAACAGCTCCTTCAAGCTGTCTTAGAAATTATTAATCATCCTAGTGGTATCAAAGTCTTAACCATTCAAAAACTGGTGGATACCACCCATATTTCACGGGCGACTATTTTTAAATATTATGCTAGTAAAGATCAGTTACTAAAACAAGCCTTCATCTATTATTTAGACCAAATGAATCAGCAGGCACTTGAAATTCTAGCGCAAAAAAAAAGACTTTATTTGGACCTTTCAAGCACTTACCCAGTTAAAAATCACGGCTATTCATCAACGTGAGCAGCAATTCTATCTCGATTTAATGGCTTTTTATACACAAAAAAAAGACGCTACGTTTGCTAAAGCGATGGAGGACTATACCAAACAAGCGTATGATTTAATGAAAACCTTATTTCAACAAGGTCGTAAAGAAGGCCTATCAGTTCTAAATATACTGATGAATTCCTACTGCTTTATTTTCAATGCCTAGTTGAAGGCTTCAGCCAACCACATATCTATCAACAAGCCTTAGCCTACACAAAAGAATGGAGCGAGGTTGTGCTGAAAGGCTTTGCACCTTAGCAAGTACTAAAATGAAAAAAACGAACAGCAAGCTAGATGACTACTTATGCAAAGTGAGATTGGACAGTATTTGATGAACAAGGTCTTGAGTAGTGGGAAAAATAATTAACGCGACAACCAAACCGACTGCTAATTCTCGAAAAAACACGAAACAGATGAAAATAACCAACACTAAAATACAAGCAGTGACGAACAATTCGCGATGTTTTGACATGATGATTCACTCCTTATCGGCTATTATAATATATTTTTAATCCTTTTAGAAAAAAATTTACATAACCAAATAAAAAAATTAATCCCAAAATTTATAAGGAGCTTTTCCGTTGATTTATCAAGCTTTTTATTGCTTTTTTACTTATAAAAAAACAGCAGCTTAAAAATACAAACTAAAAATAAACACCATAACATATCCCGTCAAAAAAGAGGGTACAGACAGCTTGCTCATTGCCCATTCTATAGCCGTAAATTCTTGGATAATTTATTTATTGAAGAGGATAAAAAACTAATTATTTTTTTGTTTTATTTCGCATTCTGATGAGTTGTTATTTGTAAATGATTTCAAGATAAATTATTTTTTCGCTTTTCGATAAAAAGTCGGATAATTTCAAGTATTTTCTTTTTTTAAAATAACTTCACTTTCTATATTTTCTCTTTACAAGTTTATTGTTTTTGGGGTAAAATAAATAAAAAGAGTTTGAGAGGTGAATGTAATGCGTCGTAAAGTTTATACAAAAGATCAAATCTTAAAAGCTGCACATGAAGTTGTTTTAGAAAGTGGTTTTGAAAAATTTACCGCACGTAATGTTGCAAAAAAAATGGGCATTTCCACACAACCCATCTATTTAGAATTTAAAAATATGGAAGACTTAAAACGTACCTTGTTGCAAAAGATCGAAACTGACATGCATCGTAAGTTTATGAGCCAGCCTATTACTGGAGATGTAATCATCGATGCACCCGTACATTATATTGAATTCGCCATGAAAAAACCGAAGTTATTCAAAGCCTTATTTGTTGATCCTAAAGGCGGTGGACCAATTATGTATGAATATTCCGTAAAATTCTATAAGGAATTATCTAAACAAAGTCGTCGCTTTAACGGTATCTCAGAAGAAAACTTTAATTTATTACATTTGGAAGCTTGGATTGTCGTTAATGGTTTAATTACGATGTTACTTGCCGGTATCATCAGCCTATCTCATGAAGAATTAATTGACCTCGTTCAAAAATTAATCGACGATATTTCGCAAGGCAAAAAATTCCAATTTGATATAAAAGTCGATCCTAAGATTAGTGAAAATATTTAATGAATGACCAATAGCTACTTTCCCATTGGAGGGTAGCTATTTTTATGTTTTTTATATCATTCTTCCGATTGAGTAAACCAAAATTTTTCTAGGTCTAAGCAAGTAGCTAAATAAAAAAAACGAGGTAAAATGTTTTACTTCGCAAAGACTGGTTCTATGATATTTAGTGTTGTTACTCAAATTGAGGATAACGCTGAATATCTTTTTTTGTTTGAA
>DYWZ01000002.1 GCA_020742395.1 Enterococcus columbae | reverse complement strand
ACAAGATGAATTAAGGGAGAAAAAACATGATTAAAAAGCTAGAAAAAGAACTAAAAAAGCTAAACGCAAAGCGTGATAAGTTGTCAAAATTTTTGTCAAAGCAAAATAAAAAGACCTTATCAACTAACCAACGTGCTTTATTAACAGAACAAAAGAAAGCAATGGCAAAGTATGCAAAGGTCTTAGAACTACGCATTAAGGACTTAAAGGAGGCTAAATAATGAGTTTCAGTCATTTATTAGACTTAATGGTTGTTGCAGTATCAGTTGCAGCAGTTGTAATTGTATCTTTCTATACTAAGCACAAGATCAAAATTGATGAAAGAGCTGCGAAAGGTGACCGAGTTGCAATGGCACAGCAAATCGTAGCACAAGCGGTAACCCCTCTCGTTTATCAAGCAGAGAAGAGGGGTGGGGCAGGCGAAGAGAAGATGGATTTTGTAATTAATGGACTTAATTTAATCTTATCTTTAGCTCACTTACCAGCTTTACCAGCAAGCTTTTTGAAGGGCTTAGCTGAAAAAGCAGTTGTAGCAATGAAGCAAACGCAAGTAATTGCTGATACAGTAGATAAGCCAAAAACTACTATTGTTGGTGAGCTAAAAGACGTTAAGTAGGAGGTTATCATGGAAGTAGAAAAAAGAAGTTACGGTGTAGATGTATCTGATTGGCAAGTTTCTAACTTATCAGCTATGGCATCAGCTGGAGCTAAATATGCAATCGTGAAAGCATCAGAAGGACTAAACTATCAAAATCCTAAAGCACCAGCACAAGTTAATAGCGCAAATGCTAATGGTATGATGACAGCTGATTATCACTATGCACACTTTAGTGCAAGTCATAGTCAAGCAGTGCTAGAGGGTAACTATGCAGTTTCTTCAGCAAAACAAGCTGGTATTAAGCCTGGGTCTTACTTAGCTTGTGACTATGAAGAAGGTAGTGGTAACAGCACAACTCAAGGTTATTCTGCTAGTGCTGACGCTATCCTTGCTTTCATGGATACGGTAGCAAGTGCAGGGTACAAGCCTTTACTTTACTCAGGAAAAGAGATCCTAACCAAGAAAGTTGATGTTAAGAAAGTAACTGCAAAATATGGCACTTGTCTATGGATTGCATCTTATGAATACAAAAGCGGTACTCGTTTAGATAACCCAGACTTTGGCTGGTTCCCATCTATGGATAATGTAGCAATCTGGCAGTTCACAGATAACTGGCGTGGCTTAAACGTTGACGGTAACATCTCACTGATTGACCTTAAATCTGACGGTAAGCCAACCCCTAAACCATCTAAGCCAGTGGTTAAACAACCAACACCACAATCTTTTGTCGATGAGCTGGGTGATACTTGGTATAAGGAAGAAGGTAAGTTCTATCCTAATGGCACAATCAACATTCGCTATGGTGCTAGAACTACCAGTGATATCATTGGGACTGTAACTAAAGGCGATTGTGTTAAGTATGATGCATACAGCCGTCATGGTGGTTATGTCTGGATCAGACAACCAAGAGCCAATGGGGAACCAGGATTCTTAGTTTGTCGCAAAGGCAATGATCCTTGGGGAAGATTTGAATAGATGAAATAAAGCCACTCTGGAGGGTAAAACCTCTGGAGTGGCTTTTTTTGTACGTAATATAAAAATAGCCCTTGCATACGGACCGCAAGAGCAAAAACAGGGCTGTATAAACA
Organism: Enterococcus columbae; assembly: GCA_020742395.1. GTDB lineage: Bacteria > Bacillota > Bacilli > Lactobacillales > Enterococcaceae > Enterococcus_E > Enterococcus_E columbae_A. The sequence continues at coordinate 2,471 of DYWZ01000002.1, read as the reverse complement.
ACACACAGCAGACAACAACCTAAAGTAACCGGCTTTAGGATTTTTTAAAGGCGGTAAACCTTCATGTCTAATGTAATTATATCAAAAGAAAGAAACAAATCAATTAATTTAATTATTTTTTAATAATCAAAATTTGGTAATTAATTTTGAATTTGATAAAATAATTTTGGAATCGGTTGAAGACTAACCAACTTCAAGTTATACCGATTCTGAAAGGAAGGTAAACTTTCGTGTCTACAATTATAAATTTTGCAGTAGCTGTACTTGCGTCTGTTACTGCAACGCTAATTTCAAAGTGGATTAGTAAACACTTTGATAAATAGTTAGAAAATTCGTGTATTAGTTTTCTTTAAGCTAGTATACGAATTTTTTTTGTATTTGTAAAATTTAAAATTACAGCTACTTGAAGAGTTGAACTTCTGGACAGCTTTTTTGTGTTATACTTAACTTACAACCGAAGTTAAGAAGTTATATTTCAAAATACTCAAAAAGCATTACCTGATCGTCAAAAAGGTAATGCTTTTTTAATCGCTTAGTGCAACCTTCTAAGCGTTGAGGGTGGACTACAGGAGAACGGCTTATTTTTTTGGCTAAAAATGGCTAAAAAGAATTGCTGAATTATAAAGCTATAAAACAATGAATGCTGGTGCATCAATAATTCAAGTGGCTAATGTAAACATAAATAATCAAGCACTGAAACCTGTACTCTCCTTATTTAAGTAAAAGAATGTTGATATAGCAACGTTTTAAGTAATAAAAACACCTTTTTGGCTAAGAAATGGCTAAAAAAGGTGTTTTTTTGTTTATATATTTAATTGCTTTAATGCATTGACTGCATCTTCTGTATTTTTCTTGTTAATATGAGTATAAATGTCTAAAGTCATTTGAATGTTTTCATGACCAAGTAACATCTGAACTGTTTTAGGTTTTACATTAGTTTCCGCAATAAGTAGTGTTGCAAAAGTATGTCTAAAACCGTGAACTGTAATATGACGTAAATCCGGTTGTGGCTCTTTTAAGTTATATCTTTTTGCATATTCAGCTTTTTCTTCGTGGTCTTTAGCGTAAATTGATTTTAACCATTGATCCGGTTTGCTTATTCTTAAATAAGTTCCCTTATTAGTGTGAAATAGCTCTTTAGAGATGATTTTCTGCTTTCGCTTATAATCTATCAAAACTTCTTTCAAACCGTCAGAGATCGGCAAAATTCGTTTAGATTTTGGTGATTTAGGTGGCTGAATAATCGTTTTACCATTTAAACCATATGCCAAGGTTTTATTTACTGATAAAGTACCGGCAGTTAGGTTAATATCTGACCATGTTAACGCGAGAGCTTCAGATTTTCTAAGACCAGTAGCAGAAAGTAGCTTGAAGTAAGTATACGGGACCAATCCATAATCTTTTGCAACTTCAAGGAATTGATTTAGTTCATCTCGGGTATAAACATTATGTTCAGTGTCTCTACGTGGTCGAGATGTTTTCTTAGGAATAATGATCCGTTTTAACGGATTTTCAGAAACATAGTTTAAGCGAATACCGTATTCAAAAAGGGCATTGAATTCATTAATAGCATCTCTATATTTAACAATCTGTTTTGCTTTTCTATCAGCCCACTTTTGTAATTCAGCCACTGTAATCTTGTCAATATACTGATTACCAAAAGCGGGAATAACATGGTTATCAAAGACTTGTTTATTTTTATTTGCAGTGGATTCTTTTACTTGGGTCTTATAATTTTCAAACCACAGTTCACGTAATTCAGCTACTTTAATTTGTTTTTGTTTTACAAAATTATCTGGTTTAATTTGTGACATTTTATTGAATACAGCTTCTGCTTCAGCATAGGATTTAAAACCCCGTCTGCGAGTAATGATAGGCTTACCATTACTGTTAGTGCCTAAATAAATTTGAAACATATATCGTTTCTTACCAGATTTTAGTTTGTAATCTTTGATACTTGTATTTTTTCTTTTTGGCATAATAAAAAACCTCCTATTGTAGCCTAAATATGAACTCTGCTACAATAAGAGGGCAGAGTTCATAATTTTATGGCTTTGTTAATTTTAAAACATTAATTTGAGCTATTGGCGTAGCTCATTTCCTTATCCCACTGATGTTGGCGCATCAGTGGGATTTTTGTTTATTTTTTAATAGTCCGTATCATAACTTGAATCATCATCGTTTGTATCGTAATTAGAATTATTGGAATCTGCGTCTTCATCATCAGAACCCTGTTGTAATAATTGTTTACCTTTTTCAGTGTCCGTTCCGTCAGGATTCATGTAACCTTCACGAATAGCCCAATCAATTTGTCCCTGTACCCAAGGATCAGGATCACCATTTACGTTTGCGCCAGCAGCATGATCTTGTCCTGGTAAGAGTGGGGCACCTTTTGGATCGTGGCCAAGTTCCTTGTTAATCTCGCCTTGTGATTTAGGCTTAGATTGTTGCTTAGCTGTGTTACTATTTTG
>DYWZ01000001.1 GCA_020742395.1 Enterococcus columbae | reverse complement strand
CGATTTGTACTTCTGGAGAACCAGTGTCGCCTTCGTGACGTGCAAATTTGTTGATGATTTCATTTTTTAATTCTTTTTAAATTGCCATTTCAATACACCTATCTTTCTATTAATCTATAATCGCCGAAAACTGAGTAAAGCGTTGGTGATTCGCTAAACCAAGTTTTGGCAGTGTGGTAAAACACACAAATTTACTTTACTTGATTTGTAGAAAAAATGCAAGTATTATTTGTCTCACCTTTGATTCCGTTAAAAACGAGCAAAAATACGGTATATTTTGGAAATTGTCTACTTTTAATAGACAAAATTGTTTAATTTTGTTTGAAAATGTTGAAAAAATGTTTCATTTTCTGAAAACAACTTGCAAAATTCAGTAAATCTCACTAAAATAAAGCATCGGGAAATATATGGAAGGGGAATTTCTATGCAATCAATTAATGTACAAGATTTACAAGCAATGATTGGTAGAGAAGATGTAGTCATTTTAGATATTCGTGATAAAGGTGCATTTAATGAGTTTCACTTTTCAAATGCCATTTCAATGCCTACAACTAGCTTACCTAATCGTTTAAGTGAATTAAACAAAACAACAACATACTATGTACTAAGTCATTCTGGTCGTCGTTCAGATATAATTGCGCAGTTCTTAAGTAATGAAGGGTTTAAAGCCTACCATGTTATCGGCGGAATGAAAGCTTTCAGACAATTAGTTGCCTAATCTTTCACGTTAAAAATATTTAGTAAAAAACTTGGAGTAGTTACTCCAAGTTTTTTTATTCACTAGTTTCTATTTTTTCTTCTTCATACAAGCCAGATTTTACTCGATACCAAGCAAAAATATGACTGACAATCACTTTAATGACAGCATAGGTTGGAATTCCCAAAACTACGCCCACTAAACCAAAAACTTTACCTGAAGTTAGTAAAACAAATAAAATGGTGATTGGATGAATATCTAACTGACTGCCTAACACTAATGGCGAAATAAATCTTCCTTCTATTGTTTGCTCGATGACAAAGACTACTAACACCTTAACCAGTAAAATTGGACCACCAACAATCCCTAGAATAATAGCTGGAATCATCGCTAAAAATGAACCTAAATAGGGAATCAAGTTTAAAAAACCGGCTACTACTCCAAGTGTAATCGCGTAGTCTAAACCAATCACTGAAAAACCAATAATAAACATGACAGCTACCGCAAAAGCAACTGCTAATTGCCCCCGGATATAAGAAGCAATCTGATTATTCGCCTCTTTTAAAACATTTAAAGTGGGTTTACGTAATTTAGTAGGTAAAAATTTTACAAAATATGGCCCTAAATTTTTACCATCTCTAAGTAAGTAAAATAGAATAAATGGCATCGTGATTAATGAAATAACGATTGTAGCTACAGTACCAAAAAAGCTACCAATATTTTTAATCGTGATAGTTGATAAATTCTTGACTACATCAGTCAGTGAGTCTAGCATTTTTTGCCCACTAGCTTGAAATTGAGCAAATACTTCATTTAATGTTGGATCAGTAAAAAATCGTTTTCCTTCTTCTTGAATCACTGATATATAGCCTGGTAAGTGATTGATAAAACTAGTCGTTTGATTTTGAATGCTAGGAATAATCACTACCATTCCCCAAACAATAAGGGCGATTACTAAAATAAACAGACCAATAATACTATACAGGCGTTTAATCCCCTTTTTTTCTAATCGATCCACCAAAGGATTCATCAAATAAAATAAAATCCCAGCCATAATAATAGGTAAGCCGACCACAGCTAAAAATTGCCATAGCGGTTCAAATAAATAAGAAACTTTGGTAAAGACCAAAACCACCAATAAAAATAGTAGTAGATTCGCTAAAATAGCAGTCATCTGATTGTTGAGCACCCAACGCCAAAACCATGAAAAGCGTGGATGCTTTGATGGATCTTCCATCTATTACACCTCCTAATCCTTATATGTAATCAACATTCCTTCAGTTAATTTGGGAAATTGATAAGGTGTTACATAAATCATACTTTCTATAATATGCTCATCGTCATAGGGGTTAAAACTAATATTGACATGCTCTAATTCATGCATATTATGTTGAACAGCCCGACCGACTTTTTCTACATGATACACTTGATCGCCAAAAATTAACTCCATCTGTGGTCTAATTTTTGCTTGACCTTCGATAAATTCTTGTACCACCGCATAATGACTTAATCCTTCAGTAATTTTTGTACCAAATAAAATTAAAAGATTTTCTTCAGAATGATTGACTTGTGAACCGATTGATAAAATTTTTGCAGTTGCCATTAAACTCTTCCTTTTCTATTCATAATGCTAAGCACATTATAACATAGCCGACAATTGCCGCAAAATCTTGCAATTCTAAGTGCCCATTCATTTAAATCTAAGCTAAAATTAAAACCTTTTCAAACAACAGTTCTTTTTTTCCACTATTATATGGTAAAATGTAACCATAGTTTATTGTTGGAGGTGTACTATGTTAGAAAAAATTCTTTTAGGAACATATACAAAAAAAGATAGTCAAGGTATTTATACAATTACTTTGGATACACAACAAGAAGAATTACTAGATTTAGCATTAGTTACAAAAGAAGTTGGACCAACCTATTTAGCACATGCTAAATCAGGACAACTTTTTAACGTTACTTCAGTTGACGGTAAAGGTGGAATTGCTAGTTACGATAATCAATATCGCTTGATTAATGCAGTAACTCAAGATGGGGCTTCTCCTTGTTATGTCGCTATTGATGAAGCACGTCAATTAATTTATAGTGCTAACTATCATAAAGGTCAGGTCGCTGTTTATCAAATTAATCCTGATGGTTCCATCCAATTAGTTGATGAAGTCTTCCACACTGATCCGATCGGTCCACATGAAAATCAAGACAAGCCTCATGCTCACTATGCTGATTTAACACCAGATAATCGATTAGTCGCTTGTGATTTAGGAACTGATCGCGTCTATACTTATGATGTAGCTGATAACGGCCAATTAACAAAAGTAGCTAGTTTGAAATTACCAGATGGAACGGGGCCAAGACATTTAACTTTCCATCCTCAAATAGACATTGCCTATCTATTTGGTGAATTAAATAGTAGCATTACAGTACTAAATTATGATCGTACAACTGGCCAATTTAATATCGGTGCAAGTTACCCTACCCTACCAAGTGACTACACTGATTTTAATAGTGGTTCAGCCATTCATGTAACTAGTGATGGTCAATTTTTGTATGGTTCCAATCGTGGACATAATTCAATTATTTGCTTTAAAATTGCTGAGGATGGTCTAACACTAAACTTCATCCAACGAATTCAAACGCAAGGTGATTTTCCAAGAGATTTTGCAATTGATCCAACAGAATCTTACTTAGTCTGTGCGCATCAAAACTCGGATAATTTAACCTTATTTTATCGTGATAAACAAACTGGCATTTTATCTTTATTGCAAAAAGATGTCTATGCTCCAGAATGTGTATGCGTGAAATTTGTCTAATCTATCTATGGTATAGGCTACTTACCTAACTATACTAAGAAAAGGAAAATTGTAAAAATTGGTAGCCAAATAACTTAATAAAGAATTTTTACAAAGAAAAGTTTATGTTTTCAAAAACTCCCGTTGAATTATTAGTAAAAGATGCTTCAAATATTTATAATAAATGCCAATCGATTGGTGAGTTAGTTGCCAATCGTCGCTATGATGAATCTTTAGTATTATTAACAACAGCTGAAGTCTATGCAATTGCTGAGAAATTATATTTACGCTGCGATACTTTTAAAGAATTGCAAACTGTCCAAATTATTGATTTTATCAATGCTTTTGATGATTTTTATTT